>AQSC01000035.1 GCA_000402775.1 Euryarchaeota archaeon SCGC AAA252-I15
TCAGTTTCAATCCTACTTTAGTCTGATTCTAACCCAATCGGCCCCATCCATTGACGGTTCCCCTCCGTGGTTTCAATCCTACTTTAGTCTGATTCTAACGTATAGTGGCGAACGTGTCAACGTGGGATACATCAGACTTGTTTCAATCCTACTTTAGTCTGATTCTAACAAACACTACCCCAACCTCGAGGAGCGAACTGGTTAGTAGTTTCAATCCTACTTTAGTCTGATTCTAACTTGACTGGTCTAAAAAACATGAACTATGCCTCACTTGTTTCAATCCTACTTTAGTCTGATTCTAACCCCTGACATTTTGTGGTATAAACGCTACACCACAGGATATCAAGTCTTATTTTATATTAAGATATTGTCGTGGATGCCTAAAAAAGTATTTTATTTAAAAAGAACCACGACTTACACTAGATGATGCGGTCTAAATCCGCTTTCTCAACCCCCAGATACTTTTTAGTCAAAGCCTTCTCCGAGCGAATCAAATAGAAGGCTACTGAGTCCTCGCGTTCATCAATCAAATCCTTAAGCCTCAACTCAACCTCAATCAACTCTGCTTTAGTCAACTCTCCCTCAAACACACTATTCTGAACCCAATTCAGGCGAGTCCTCAAATACTTGCATACCTTAGTCACCCTCTTAACCGAAACATCATAAACAACGATAGTGTACACATTCACCACCATATTCGAAAAGCATTGTATTTTTGTTCTCCAAGCAAGTGCTTGATTAATTTATAACACTCAAGTCTAATCAAACGCCTGTATGACACCTTCCTCCCCAACTTCCTGTGCTTTATTGTAGTGTTAAGTCTGTCATCCCACTCCCGCAGGAAAATCCGTTTACCTTTGTCGTCAAGGAGGCAATAATTTAAATCACTACGGAAATCACTTTCAGATAACATGCCCTTGTTAAGCAACTTAAAGATAGTCCTATCAACGAGCAAGGGTTTGAAGACTTCCGCCAAGTCAAGACTCAAGCTGAACCTTCGGTCAGACGGCTCATGGAGGAAGGATATTGTCGGATTAAGTTGGGTGTTGTAGATTTCAGTCAAAACCGTTGAATACAGAAGCGAGTTCCCAAAGGAAATCAGGGCATTAACCCTGTTCTCAGGCGGCCTCCTACTCCGCTTCTCGAACCGGAACCTTTCAGGCAGTATCCTGTCAAAACAATGGTAGTATGTATTCCACACTCCACCTTCAACACTCAAAACCTCCTCAATCAATACTTTAGAGTCTAGTTTACCCAACCCCCCCTTTATTCTATTAATTTCAACTGTCAAATCCTCTTGAGTTCTACTATAGTAGCTCAGGTTTTTAAGGCAGTTTTCTCCGCATCCTCTCACAAACTCCTTGGCGAGAACCAAACGCTTATCCAAGTCCAGATAGTGTCCAGCCTGCCGCACCAGCACATCCCCTGAAACCAGCGTCTCCCGGGGATACAAACTCGCCTCATAAAACCCGTAGTAGTTGAAGAAGTGTATTGGCACGCCCTTTTTGGCGAGATACGAGACAACGCCAGAGGAGAATGTCATACTCCCCAAAGCAAAAATAGCGTAAATCTTGTCCACCGGCAGAATCCTCCTCCCCTCCTTGTTCACGAAGTAGACGGTGTTCTGCTTCCGCTTCAATATCCCATCCTGCGTGATATAATAGTTTTCCCTCATACCCAACAAAACTCAAAATAACTGCATCTGCGACAATATGGTTTTTTAATAGCCTTGGGGGGTTTATCGCATTTAATGACAGCACTTATCCCCCTGAACATTTTCTCCAGCCTACATTCAATCTCTTCCGTCAACTCAATCCTCTCTTGTTTTCTCTCCTTCGGATAAGAAATCACACCATGGGTTTCTATACCCTTCTTGTGTTTCAGATACCAGAGATAATAATAGACTTGATGCCTGACTGGCTCTTCAAGTTTGCTTGATTTCTTTATCTCAAAAACCACGGGTTTACTTCCACCTTCAATAAAGTCGATGGATATTGTATCATCAAATACCACATTCTTCTTCTCCCGAGAATGAGACTTCTCATGAATCAAACGGCCAATACGAACATTCTCGTCAAACTCGTTCAAATTAATGTTATGATAAAAAAACCACAACTCACGCTCACAAGCAACAAAATACTGGACCATAACACCAGTAACCCTTAAAGAAACGTCAGATAATCCAAGAGTCATTATCTATACCGCGTTCAAAGCCATATCCGGTTATTATTCTCCCTTCTTTCTTTGTTTGCAGATTGTAGTAGTCCTGTATCTTCTTTTTAGGTAAAAGTAGTGGTGTATTTTCGTTTTCAGACACTATTCTCTCTAAATGAATTGGGGCGCATTTCGGATTCATAGAGATTATGTATTGCCTAAACCTACTTTTCATACCTATAAACTGTCTCCTCCGTTCAAACGAATTTTTAATATCCATTATCTCTCGGAACTCATCTTTAATCTGACTTGCAGATACGCCCTCACTAGTCATTGTATCTGGTAGCTCAACAAATAGCTCCTCTTCAGGTAGTTCCTCTATAAGCTTAAAACTTGAAATTGGTTTTTCATCCCTATCCCAATCATATCTCAACTCTTTAACAGAGTCAACAAGTTTCTTTTGCTGAGGCACTAATTCATAAGCCTTGGTGAAATACTCTAACGTGATGTGATAGAACTCTGACTCTTCAACACTTCTAAAATTAAGTAGACGTGCAGTTATCTCACATAATTTCCCTGGTTTATAAATGTATTTATAATACTCCATCCTTCCATCATTTACGCGGTAAATGTGTACGCTCCTTTTTTCCTTCATATTGTTCCGATTGCATCTACCTGCTACTTGGATGATACTGTCCAAAGGGCCCATATCTCTTACTACCAAGTCAACATCTATGTCCACGCCGGCTTCGACTACTTGAGTTGAGACTACAAGAAGTTTATTTTCGGCTTTGATGAGCTTTTTAATTAATTCAATTCTAGCCTTTCGTTCAAAGGGTATGATGTTAGTCGATAAATAAACGAGATTAAAGTCACTTAGCTTCTCGCTTGAAGACAGATGTTTGTAAACGTCTATAGAGCTCTTAATTGTATTCATTACCACCAAACACGAGTCTACTTCTTCGGAGACTATCAGTTCTTCAACTTCAAGTTTAAATTCATCAAGAGAAACGCTTTCATGGTGGGGAATCAAGTTAACACGGTTAAAGAAAGAATTTTCAAAATATTCACGTGGATTATCAACCAACTCGAAGGTATCCAAGAGTTTCGGCTGCGTTGCTGTCATTAGGATGATATAGGATTCATGATATTGAGCAAATTTTGTAAGAACCTCTTTTATTAGGTGCCAGTATTTGATGGGCACATTTTGTACTTCATCCAGGATGATTATCGAGTTAGCGATGTTATGGTATTTCTTCAGAAACTTGTTTTTATATCCTATAAGTGTGTAGAAAAGCTGTATGAATGTTGTCACCACCACCTCTGAATCCCAGGACTCAATCAACATTAAAGCATTATCTAACTCGAGTTCCTCTCCACTTGTTTTAAAAACGGGAGGTGCTAGATGATGGTGTTTAAGGAGATATCCTGACAGGTTTTTATCAAAATCAGTTAGGCCACATTTAAATACGCACTCAATTACCTCGTGATTTTGGTCTATAATGCTTGTAAAAGGAAGAGAATATATTATTCTAGGAGTAAACCCCTTGTCCTTTAGTATCTTTTCCCGCAGCTTGAATGCAAAAGAAAGGGCAGTCAAAGTTTTCCCACTTCCTGTTGGAGCAGTGATAGAATAGATACGTTTATCTAGTATATCACCATCTTCCAAGTTCTTTAGCACAAACGCACGGATATTGTTCCTTATCTTATCATATTCCTTTTCTACTTTGAAGTTAGTATGGATATAGTCTTCAACAATATTTCCTGGGATATCCAGTCTAGAAAGCTCTTCGGTCTTTGACGCGCTTTTTTTATCAGAATCAATGAGCAATGAAAAAAAGAAGTTAATGCTGAAATAGTATTTAAAATCGTTTTCAGCAACAGTCTTAGGATTGCCTTCCTCTTCTAGTATTTTCCTAAACCTGACATCAGAATCGCCAAAAGAATTGACTAATCTTAAATTATCTTCAAGTCTACCAAGAATTTTATTGAAGTCTAAACCAAAAATGGCGAGTTTCTGTTGGTACTCTTTCGCTATTTCTGCTTGATGTTCCTTTATATCATCTAACTGCTGTTTAGCTTTTTGTAGTTGACTCACTACGTCGTACCCCACCCCCATATTCTCAAAGAGATCATATTCTCTTTCAACCGTCTTCAGATTGGAGTGATGGTTCTTAACTGCTAGATACGCGATTAAGGGCAAGTTAATGTCAGTTGAACTATCTTTATCATTCAAGTATTCCTTCAAGAGGCAGAACGCAAAGACTCCTGAAAGCAGTGCATGATTAGATAATCTTTTATCCTCACTTTTTATCCCCAACAGCTTGTTTTGGAAAAAAGAGGTGTACTTCCCAAAGTCATGCGACAAGCCGATAAGATATGATACATCCCCCGCATTTAGCTTTAATTCCTCAAACAAAGGTATCTTTTTGTATTCAACTTTTTGACGGGATGTTTCCGCCACCTGGAATAGATGCTCTACGAGGATTGTCCTATCTATAATTGTATCGGAGTCATCTTTTTTAATGTGGGAGTAAAAGACCATTATTTCTCTAGAAACACTATGTTATCCCTGTCGGTAGTGTAATAATACTTCGGACTGAATTTTAATGTATGTCTAAACTTGCTGTATATCATGTTTCTATACATCGGGTGTCGTTTTCCATCACTCCATGAAAAAGAAATCGGCTGTATATCACGAAAGATACTATTTTTTAAATCAAACTCCAAACCTCGAATCACAGTCTCTGGGCATACAGAATGTATCTCTATTTTCTTCTCAGAAGATTTCCTCATTTTTAGTCTCTTAGGGTTTTCAATGTCAGCCATGAATTGAGCAGAGCCCATGAAAGGGGGATAACAGTATCTCTTATCATTCATACGGTGATAAAGTTCAGACAATGTTTCCTCATCTGTGTGGTGGAAATAAATTTTATAGCGAATTTCACCCAGTTCGGGTACAATCAGTTGCATCTGTGTCAATGAGGGATTGCGGTCGCCTGAAATAAGATTTCCTATACCAAACTTCTCCCCGGTGTGAATATTTTTTACTGTTTGAATTAACTTTCTGTTACTGCTCTTAAGTAATATTGCTGTCAATGTATTTTCTAATGAAAACTCTTCGTAGTATGAGTCTCTTTTTCTACCTAGAATCCCTGCCAACAACCCAATTACAGTAGTCCGGGGTGGGAAATCATAAGTTAGGGATGATGTATTCGTATAGTATTTCCGGAAGTGTGCGAAACGGCCCACTAACTCAAATGAGATTGCATTCAACTTCTCATCCATTTTCAAATTCAATCAGTTTTTTATCACCTTCCACATTAATTTCATCGTCCTTCCAGTATGCCACTGACTCTATGACTTCTCTGTTTTCGTTTAGTATCTCACCCACTTTGGTCATATCTATAAGGTAATCTTTTGTATCACGTATCTCGTCTAATTTGGGGCCATTTTTTACTTTTTTTAATTCAATGTGTTTTCGAAGGTCTCCTAGAAATGTTTCACTATTATTGTACACAATTTTTAGTATCATCCGCGGTTTTTGCCCCATCTTGCTTCGTGTAGTGGCCATCAAGGGTATTGCTTTCTCTAAAGAATCGTCAAGTAATTCAATGTCTTTTTGGGTAAGATTGGTTTCATTGGCCCTTAAGGCACTCACCTGACCGTGGAATGATATCAGAGAATAGTTGACTCGATAGTCCTTACCCATGCTTCCATAACTCTCATCACTTTTAGTGTCTCGACCCCGAAAAGTAGAGGTTATTGTACTGCTGGAGTTCAGTGATACTCTGTTGAGCGAGTACCCCCAACTAAACTGTACTGGACCAGTGTAAGTCACAGATATTCCCTTACCGTTCTTTGCTTTTATTGGTGCTGTCACGCCAAATAATCTAACGTCTATAAAGTCTCTCAGGTCAAGTGCTCCCTTTTTTAATGATTTTTCTAGCTCCTTATCCTTAACATTTTCTATGTCTTTTCTAGAGGGATTTTCAATTTTCTTGATTTTCTTTAGGTAATGCGCTTTTATTCTTTCAGTGGCATCCACTGTTTGTCCGTCAAGGTTAGAGACAAAAATAAGCTCACCATTGGATGCCAGATAATCTCTTATATACCGTTTAAGTCGGACATCGCTTACAAGGTTCGTTTGTGTTTCCCAATCCATCCGCGGCTTGTTTTCATCGTCTGGGTCCCCGTTAGGGTTGCATAATTTTGCATCATACAGATACAATATCTCCTGGTTTTTAATATCCTCAGCCATTTTCATCCTCCTTTTCTAATAGTAGTTTAGTCGTTAATGCGTAGCCTGATAATATGTAGAACACATTTTCTTGTATGCTGAGTTTCCAATCGTTAAGGTGTTTTTCGAAAAGAATCTTGGATTCAGCATAGCTTTTTTCATTATCTTTACTGAGTAGATTATATATCTCTAATTGTTCAAAAATCTGGTTGTAATAGTTTTTTAGCTGGTGAAGATTCATTCCTTCCAAATTCAATTTATTGAGTATTGATTTCTTCCTACCGCCTTTCCCCAATTGGACATGACCTATCCTAGCAGTGAGATAGCCTAGCCAGAAAAGACCTTTTTCTTCTTCACCGTAAATCTTTCGTCGTTCATCCCCATTCAAATACTCCTCAAGTTTAGTATAGTCCATTTTCATCTGAATAAATTTAGTTTGTATAGATATTCAATCAACATCATGGAAAGGATTATCTCGTTGTCAAAGTATGACATTTTCTCGGCAGTGGCCTTTTTTCTTTTGAGGTTGGTTGTTAATACCTCAATAATATTCTGCTTATATATACGTTCATCCTTGAATAATCTTGAGAGGAATTGAAGATAACTTTTACGTTCTCCTCCAAGAAGGTAGAATACTCTGTCTAATCCAAGTTTGTTCTGAGACCTATATACGCTTACACCCATATCATTAATGGCCTTAAGATTTTTTAAAAGTTCATGTGCTCGAAATACGCGGATATCCTCAAAAACATCTAAAATTTTAAACTCATTATTCCCTCTTTCATAAAACAATAGATTAAACATTGGTTTTCCGGAAGCTTTTTTAAAAGTTTTATTTTCAAATCGTGCAAGCTCTTCTAATACCTTTTTGATTGATTTTGCTGAATGAAGCCTTTCCAAAGAGGTCACTCCTTTAGAATCTATTATTTTCGGAAACACAGCCACGTTTATCCCTGCAATCTGAAGTTGTAACTCCCTGAATATGTACCTTTTACCGCAGAGCAGACTTGTATAACATTTTTCACAGCAAATATAATTTGAATCAAAATTTTTGTTTAGATAGGAGCTGAAACCAACATTTTTGGTTATATAATACTTTATGGGGAAAGCATTTGAGGCTAGAACTTCCTTTTTTCCACCGCACACGGAACATTGCCGATTGCGGGAGATGAATTCCTGGTTACCGTTTTCATCGAAAAAATGGCTTATTAGATAGTGATACAACAAGTTCTTATATTCTGGAAGCGTTTGAAGTACAAAATCCCCGTCAATTTTCAGTACAATGAGAGATACTTGGTTTTTTGCAGTAATCCCTTCCCTATCCAAAACTGCTTTAAGCAACTCAGTTGTAGATTTGACAGCATCTCCTGCAGGCCTACCCTCAATCAGTATCTTATCAAATTTTAATTTGGACTCTTTTTGATTTACATTGTCATAAAAGATATTGGAAATATCTTTGAATTTAACAGCTACTACTCCACCCCAGTCCGTTGACTCTAATGAGTTCTTAGTGATATACTCATTGACAACCAGTGGCATATTCTCAAGCAACCTAGCTAAATCATTCCCACTCTGAGTTATTAAGAGTTGTGAACCCCTGGGTGGCAAATTGTTTTCTATCATACCCCCTAAGTGAGTATAGACTACTTGATCTGCCTTCTCTGGAATCTGTCTGGCACTTAACTCAATAATCTTTTTCTTTGTATTGAAATCTACGAAAATAACATGATTGTCCTTATCCTTGTTTTTTTCAGGTACTGGAGTTGTCAAACAATCCAACCAATCGCCTCTTTCCTCAAGATAGGCATCCCCGATTTGTTTGAGTGATTCAAGCATTTTCTTTTGTCTTCCCGTGTTTTTCTTCCTCCTCCAGCAGCCACTTCCACATGGGGAGGTAGATTATTGTCTTCCCATCAACTTCTTCCACTTGCTCATACTCCCATGTGAGGATTAATCCTCTTTTTAGTTTGAATTCCTTCATAGCGGCTAAAACCCCCTTCACTTCCCGTTCTTTCGCTTCCTCGTTCAGGTCACAGCAGACTTGGATTAATTCTCTAACCTTTAAATCGTCTTTCATTAGGAAATCGACTTCACTCTTCCCGTTAGCCCAGTAAAAGACTTCCCTCCCTCTTCTCTTTAATTCTATGAAAACCAGGTTTTCCGTTAGTTTACCCTTATCCTCTGAGAATCTGAAGCTCACGGCATTCCTTAATCCAGTGTCTATGGAGTAAATCTTTCGGGGGTACTGGAGCTGGTCCTTGATTTTGTGGGAGAATATGGGCACTTGGAAGAGGAGGAATGCGTTCTCTATGTGGTTCAGGTGCTCGGAAACGGTGGTTGTTGAGAGGTTGGCGACTGACCCTAATTTTTTATAGCTGTGGAGGCTGGAGATGTTTGTCATTAAATATTTTGCCAGGCCCCTCAACTTGGAGCCTTCTAGGTTATATCTAGTTATCACGTCTTTTTCCAGTATACTGTGATAGTATTCCACAAGTATCTGATACCCTCTTTTTTTCTCAAACACGACCTCCGGGAAACCGCCGTATTTGAGGTATTCACTGAATAACCTTCTGGTTTTTGCTTTCTCCCTGCTCGATAGCAGTTTAACGTCTACTTTAAATCCCCTGAAGTTCAGGAATTCGGAGAAACTCAGAGGGTATATTTGGAACGTCAGGGCCCTTCCAGTTAAAAGCCTTGCATACTCTGAGAGCAGTAGTGAGGATGAGGACCCTGAGATGAATATTTGCCTGAATTTCCTCAGATCATACTGTTTTTTCACCCAATACTCCCATTTTTTCCGCTCCTGTATTTCGTCTAGAAACAGGTATATGTCGCCTTTCACGTCGAGGTTCTCTAGGTAGGCTTCGATGATTTTGTCGAAGTCCAGTGAAAGTAGGTTCTCGTCTTCGAAGTTCACGTAAAGTATGTTTTTGGGGTTCACACCGTCTTCTATTAGTTTGTGGATTATCTGGTAGAGTATGGTTGATTTCCCGGATCTTCTGACGCCGGCCAGGATCTTGATGTGTTGTAGACTCGCCTGCCTTATGATGTTTTGGGTGTATCTTCTTTCCACCCCCCTTAAATCCTCGTCGACTCCTCCGTCCCTCCACCAGGTGTTCCACTCTAGGAGGCTTTCAAAAGACATGATAATCTATGGGGAAAACAAGTATATAAATACCTTCCAGTATGTTGGCCGATTTAATTGGAAATCGTCCACTTTGATGGACGATTATTCTCAACAAACTTTTGTTTCATCCCGCATTTTTGCCCTCTTCTCTTTTATCTTGTTCATGAACCCGAATCCCAGGCTGTTTCGTTCGCCGAAGCCGCAGTCCAAGCCGAACTCCAGGATTTTTCCCTGTTCTCGGGTGAGATAGTGGAATGGGAACTCCCATATGCTCCCGATTAACTGTATCTCGCGGCCGTCGATTACTGTGTGGCAGGCTACGGGATCCTTCCTGAGGAGGAACTGCTCGAACAACGGGAACTCATCAACTTTAGTGTTATGGAATTCATTGTATTTCTTGAACAAATTCTCCTCCAACTGACGGACAAACACTTCGAAGGGGAACACACGACGCCAGAAAACATAACGGCGTTTACGGTGCTCTTGAGGTATACTGTAGCGACCATAATTGTATTCTGGGATACGAATAACAATGGGGGTGGCAGCAATCAGGTTACAACCACCTTTGAGTTGTGGATTGACAGTCTTCACGTCCTTGACGCTGAAACTCAAATCCCCTATATTCACGACACCATCTAAACCCCCCACGAAAGCCTTGATGAAGACATTATCGGGGGAAGAAACAAGGAGATGACGAGTATCACCCTCCCGTATGTCTCCTATAGGGAAAATATTGCTGAAACAAAAAAACTTGTAGCCAGCTAGCTCGTGAAGTTGCTGGTAACGGGGACGTATGGTATCATAGACGAAGCCTTGGAGCTTATGATAATAATGCAGATCATAGACAGCATCCTTCAAGGACCTTAGTTTAAGTAATACCCTCACATTCAACCACTATCATTACTCCTGTGGGTTTCACCCGTTTTTCACTTCCAAGTGTTTTTTTAGTTCGTCGGTAATTACGTTTCTTATTTCCTCAAGCCGCTCACTGGTTTTCGCTTCAAATCTTAGGATGAGGTTTGGGCTTGTGTTTGAAGCGCGGATTAAGCCCCACCCATCTGGATATTGGATTCGGGCTCCGTCTATTGTGAGCACATCCAATCCCTTGTCTACAAGAGCCTTCGACACTTCACCCACAACCTTAAACTTTTCTTTGTCAGGGCACTTAACCCTGATTTCGGGAGTGCTCACATACTTTGGCATCGTTGCGATAAGCTCGCTCAAACTGTTTTCAGACTTTGAGAGAATCTGAATCATCCTAAGCGCTGCGTAAATACCGTCGTCGTATCCCGGATAATCGTCTGCGAAATAGAAGTGGCCGCTCATCTCCCCTGCAAGCAATGCTTTTTCTTTCCTGATTTTGTCTTTGATGAAGCTGTGCCCCGTCTTGTACATGATGGGGATTCCTCCGTGGGACTCAATGTCTTCTGCCAACCCTTGACTGCACTTAACTTCGAAAATGATTTTCGCGCCGGGAGTCTTAGCGAGGATTTCCCTGGAATACAATATCAAAGCCTGGTCTCCGCGAAGTATCTCACATTCCTCTGAAATAAAGCCCACTCTGTCAGAATCACCGTCAAAAGCCATTCCCAAGTCCGCATCCTCCTCCCTGACCGTTTCGATTAGTTCGGTCAAGTTTTCGTCCACCGTCGGATCTGCAGGGTGGTTTGGAAAGCTTCCGTCAGGCTCACTATACAATTCGACTACTTCACACCCCAAGTCCCTAAGTAGGGCAGGGACGATCGGGCCCGCAGTCCCGTTCCCTGAATCAACGACAACCTTCAACTTTCGATTAAAAGAAACCTTCCCTTTAATGAAGCTGACGTAATCCCCGACGATGTTTTTTGTGGAGACTTCCCCCGCACCTGTTTCAAAAACCCCATCCTCAATGATTTTTGAGATATCCTGGATTTCCTTCCCGGAAATTGTGCCCTCCCCCCGCCACAACTTAAGGCCGTTGTATTTGGGTGGATTATGGCTTCCAGTAATCATAACTCCCGCCTCAAACCCTAAATGGTGTATGGCAAAATAAAGGGCTGGTGTGGGAACCAATCCTAAGTCGATCACATCCCTACCAGACGATGATAATCCTGAAATCAAGGCCCTGGAAAGATTCGGCGAGCTAAGCCTTACGTCAAAGCCAACAGCACAAGTTCCCTTGAAAGTCGAACCAAAGGCTTTTCCAATATCTTCTGCGACATCGTCCGTCAAATCCCCCCCATACACACCCCTAATGTCATAAGCCCTGAAAATGCTCATTTTATATTTTCGTACCCCTTCCAGTTTTTAATCGCCAGTTCATAAGCCTCAACGGTTCCCGTGTCAAACCACTGGCCTGTGAAAGAGTATCCTGTAAGCTTTCCTTCACTTGCAAGCTTTGGGAAAACATCCTTTTCAATCATTGAAAAGCCCTTGGGAACGTACTCGAAGACTTCAGGTTCCATGAGATAGACGCCGGCATTAATGAGCTTTGAAGGCTCAGCCCCCTTTTTGGGTTTTTCCACGAAGTCGAGTATCATGCTGCCTTGAAGGCGAGCCACACCAAATCTGGAGGGCTCGTCAACGGGAGTTAATGCAATGGTGGCAACGCCCTTATTTTCATGGTGAAAGCTTATGAAATCGCTTAAATCAATTCCCGCAAGAACGTCGCCGTTAAACATGAGGAAGGGCTCGTTAATTTTGTCCTTTACAAGATTTAAGCATCCTGCAGTTCCTAAGAATTTTTTCTCTTCGACGTATTCAATGTTCACTCCGAATCTGGAGCCATTACCAAAATATTCTTTGATCTTGTCTCCAAGATACCCGATTGATAGCAAGATGTCGTTTATACCATGCTTTCTATTCAACTCAATGATGTGTTGCATCAAGGGTTTGCCTTGTACTGGAATCATGGGCTTTGGTATCTCATAGGTGAAGGGGCGCATGCGCGTTCCCTTTCCTCCAGCAAGGATTAGTGATTTTTTAACTCTTCTGACATTTAAAAATCTTGCTAGAAGCACTTCTATTGCATGGGAACGGTTTCTAATAGTTATTCCGTCTATTTTCTCGTCTATTCGGGATAATATATCTTCCCTAAGTGTTATTGTTAATTGTTCCCGTTTCATGGTATAATCCACTATAAAATAAGATAATATAATGGCTTGATAATATAAAATACAATGGTTTTAATCTCAATTATAGTTCCCACATTTAATGAACGTGAAAATTTGGAAGAGTTTGTTAAAAGGTTGTTCCGTTCTAGCGGGGGTTTTGATTTGGAGGTTGTGGTTGTTGATGATGATTCAAGAGATGGTACTGGCGAGCTTGCGGACGAGCTTGCAGGAAAATTCAATCTCCAAGTAATCCATAGGGTGGGTGTGAGGGGTCTTTCCTCGGCAGTTATTGATGGTTTTAATACGGCAACAGGTGAAGTTTTTGGTGTGATGGACGCTGATTTAAGCCATCCTCCTGAGGTGTTGCCGAAGTTAGTCGAGAAGATTTCCGAAGGTTTCGAAGTAGTTTTCGCCTCCCGAAAGGTTGAGGGGGGTGGTTTCGATGATTGGCCGATTCATAGGAAAATAATCAGTTTTTTCGCAACTATAATGGCTAAACCCTTAACAGACTGCACTGATCCCATGTCCGGATTCTTCCTTGTGAGAAAGGAGGTCATTGAGGGCGTATCCTTAAGCCCTTTAGGATTTAAGATTGGGCTGGAAATTCTTGTAAAAGGCATGTTCAGCCGTTACGCTGAAGTAGGATACACGTTCAAGGATCGGGCGAAGGGTGAGAGCAAGCTCGGTTTCAGACAATACTTCGATTACCTCCACCATCTTCTGCGTCTTTACGTCTTCAAGCTAAAGCTTTCTTAGAATATCTTTAGGGTTTGGGGGGCATCCGGGGACCCAGTCTAATCCGTTTTCTTTGGCGAAGTTTTTCGTGCATTCCCCAAAACAGATTGTTTTCCCTGGTTTGTTTGGTAGTTGAGAGTTTCCCCCCGAGACGAAATTCACTCCCTTTAGAAAGATTAGGTACGCAAGCTTGGGTCCGTACTTAAACCAGTATGCGGGATTACCCTTTACTGCCATAATCGCTTCGTATAAGGAGTTAGAGCACATCGAACAGGCGTATCTGTTCCGCTTGTTGTAGAGTTTTTGAAATTGAAAGTATTCCTCGTTGGCTCGCGTAAATTTTATTGAGACTTTTTTGATAGCATCCCCTAAAATTTCGGGGTCTATGTCACCCAACCCTAATTCCCTTGCGATTCTGATGTGTTCTACTTCTAGCGGATTTATCTCCATCAGCCTTGCGCCTGTTGCGTCAACTCCTAGAATGTCTTTTCCTGCAACAAGCAGGTTTGACTGAATCTTATTCCCCGAGTATAGTGGACCGTCTCCGTCAATCCCGATTATTCCGTCAATGATTGCAAGGTCTGGTTTCACCACTTTTGCAAGTTGAGCTATCGGTTCGTCTAATCCCAGTTTGTGAAAGTGTTTTTTTGACTCATCCATGATCAAGCCTTTTTGATTCTTCATGGTGAGCGTTACTGTCGTGTTCATGTGTGTTTTCAGTTTCGCAACGTTTACGTAGAATGATTTCAACGCGATTTCAGGTATCCTGATTGTCCCGTACTTCCATTGCACTTCAATCCTCTCCCCATCATTAAGCGATACTAGTCTTACTCCCTCCTCTTTTTCAAGGAACTTGTAGCCTGCACACTCAAAGCACTTTTGGACGTCCTGTCCTATCCCCGGGGACTCTCCGACAATAAATTCGGTCGCACCTTTTTCACGGAAAAAATCGATTATGGCCTTCACGACATGGGGGTCGGTCACAATCCCTGACTCCTTGCTTGCAGGGACTACGACATTGGGTTTGATGAAAACGGGTTTACCCCCTAATTCAACATCTATTTGATCTAGTAAGTCTATAATACCTTCAGGTTTCTCGGTTTGTTTCACGTACACAAAACTCATTTCTCACACAACACATACAAGTGGTGGGCAAACGGTAGTTTAAGCGCTGTTGGAAGAGGAAGTTTTTCAAACAACTCTACTCTTCGGATAAGCGGGTTTGGTTTTGAATCCTTGGCAAGACTGGTTAGTGTGCTCCAATTCCAAGACTCGCCAATCGACTCCATCCCCTTTTTGAAAAAGCCCCGCACTGGCATATCCCACGTATCCGGCCATGGAGGCACGTCGATCACACCCTCCTCAATAATATTCAACTCCAACTTGCTAACAATCTTTTTAATGCCTCCAAAACTCATCCACCGAAGCATCCCATGGTCCCAGGGTTTCCGGTATAGTAGATGGTAGATTACGTGGGGGAACGTTCCGATATTAAAGACGTTTTGCGTCATGAAGAGCACGTACCTTTTGGATACTCGAACCATCTCCGAGGCAAGTGCGACCGGATTTTTCAGATGCTCTAGAATGCAGAAATTCCAGCTTAGGTCGAATGAGTCATCTTCGAATGGGAAAGATAAAGGCTTTCCCGTTTTAATGGTCACCCTACTATCAGGGGATATTAGATTCCAAGCGGTTTTCGTGTATTCTTCCTCACGCTTTGAAGGAGTGTAATACGTGACCTCACAACCCTCATCAGCGAATGGGTAGGAATTAATGCCCCTAATCCCGGTAATCCCGTCTGAAGGACCCTCAAAAACACTCTCGATGTTAAGTCTCCTTTTAAGGTCTCTAAGATATTTTTCCATTACATAACGCTCATAAACCGTGCCGAAACCCTCGTCATAGTCTCTTGGAGCGTAATCCACAAGTCCTTCAATGAATCCCATAAATAATTTCTCGTCGTCGCTCATGAAATCACCTTGAAAAATATTTTGATTAATGTTTTAGGACTGCAAAGCATGTTTGTGTATGCTGCATTAGCTAGGGGGCAATAACATTCCTTATTCTTTATTGAACGGCGAACTTCACGGGCTTTCCCGCTAAACCAGATTTTCTTAAAGTCAAAGTCCACATCCCTTAAGTTTCCTAATTCATCGGCTCGAACACAACAAGGCCAGACATACCCGTCAGGAGTAATCTGGGCCGAGCACACTCCGGCAAAACATGGTATTACTTGTGTTTGTTGTTCTAGTGTTTTTAATGTGAGGTCATAGTATTCATTTCGAAGCGTTTTAATCACTTTCGGTATCCCCTGGGCTTTTGAATTTTTTAACTTAGCTTTCAAAAGATTCGCCGCTTTTTCATATTCTTGAATGGAAGGTGTTATATCCGATTCCCTATTGCACAGTTCCACTCGCCTCTCAGCTATCTCCGTAATATACGAACTTGGCTTTAGTTGCTCGGAAAAAGCGATTAACTCCCCAATTTCAGAAGCATTGTATTTTGAAACTACCGTGTGAATGCCCAAATCCAAGTTCCCCCGAGTCAAAGAAGAAAGCCCGTGAAAGGTATTAACTGCCTTTTCAAACGCTCCGGGAACCCCCCGAATCTCATCGTGTTTCACTCCAACTCCATCAAGGGAAAGATTTATGATAAAACGGGTTTTAGGATTTTCTTTGATGATCTTTTCCACGATCTGCGGGGTATTTTTAACCAGACCATTCGTGGGAATGTTCACGATAGAAGGATCCAACTCCTCACATACTGCACCCACAATCTCAGTCAAATCCCCCCTTAAGAAAGGCTCACCACCACTTAAAGTAACCCAGTACGGAGTCGAACCAATAGAATTGAAAACCATTCTAAACTCATCACTTGATAGCTCTTTCACACTCTTTTTATCCCAGATATTGCAGGTCTTACACTTTGAATTGCATTTGTACGTAACGCTGACTGTAAGGTTTAATGGGAGAAGTTTGGGTTTCCCATTTTTTCTCATAAGAATGTATCCTGGAACACGGGTTAACGTCTCTATCATTTCACAAGTCTTTTTGTGGTGCGGCACATATCCCATTGAAATGGATTTTTCCCTAGGATATAGAATTCAAATACTGCCCTAATCCTGGCGTACAATTCTAATGTTATGCCGAGGGCGAGCCATGACAGTCTCTTAGGATTCAATGTAACGATTTTCCTAAGGCCCTTAAGTATTTCAATCCAATCCATTGTGATGGGTGCGTAACTTCTCTTCCTCTTTAAGTGAAGATGGCCTAAGTAAATTCTTTTTCGCTGGCGAATAAAATCAGAGACCGTCTGAGGGCCTCTATTGTAAACTACTGCCTCAGGGACATACACAAGCGATAGGTTGTGTCCAACTATAAGAGACTCAATCCATGCCTCATCAACAGCAGTATCAGATGCTATCGACTCGATAATGTTTCTGAAAGCCACGATCTCCCCCTCCTTGGGCTTAATAAGGGATAATTCATGATGCAAGCGCCATACAACATGTATTATGTATCCCATTGCAGTGTCCTCATCGTTTAAAGGGACTGGCCTCCCACCGCACATGCCGACTTTCGGATCGTCAAAAGGATTCATAAGTTTCTGGATAGTATCTTCAAGCGGGAGAGTATCAGCGCTTTCAAGGATTATAATATCTCCTGTGGCGTGTCTTAAGAAAAAGTTTATCGCAGAAGACTTCCCCTTCCGGACTTTCTGTGTTAATAATTTAACCCTACCGTCCTTTTTCTCAAAACCACGGACTACCTCATCAGTATTGTCAGTACTTCCAGAAGATACGACAATAATCTCCTTGATTTTATGACCACTAAGCTTCTGCTTTAACAGGGCGTCTAAAAGTTGGCCTATATTATCTTGCTCATCGTAAGCGCAGATTCCGACTGAAGCATCCAAATAAAACACCGATATATATTACCCCATCTGATAAAATATGTATGAAATCCAACATGAAGACTAAACCACGCGCCATAGCGTTAATACTACTCAGTACCATTTTCACTTCATCAGGCCAAATTTTTTTAAAGAAGGGCTCAAATCAACTGGTATTAAATGTTTTACAAATCCTGACTAACCATCCCCTAATTATTGGGTGCATGCTGTATGGGATTGGGGCGATCATGTTGATTGTTTCATTGAAATACGGCGAGCTTTCTGTTTTGTATCCGATTTATGGTTTGAATTTTATTTGGGTTAGTATTTTGTCGCCTTATTTTTTCCCGTCGGACTCGATGAATCTTGTAAAATGGATTGGTATTGTGTTTGTCATTGGGGGTGTTTCCCTTATTGGTTTGGGGAGCAGGAGTGGTGATTGAAGTGGAGACTCAGTTGTGGGCTGTCGGATTGATTTTGGTGTCTACCGTGGTCGGTGCGTTTGGATCGCTTTTTTTTAAAAAGGGTGCGGATGATTTATCGCTCAATCTTAAGTCCCTCGCTTCTAATTGGCGGTTGGCATTAGGCTTCGTTTTTTATTTGGGGGGTGCTTCGCTTTTCATATTTTCTTTAAAGGGTGGTGAGCTTTCTGTTTTGTATCCGATCGTCTCATTTTCGTATGTGTGGGTGAGTTTCTTATCCATTAAGTTTTTGGGTGAAACGATGAACCGGCTCAAGTGGCTTGGCGTTTTGAGTATTGTCGTGGGGGTTGGCTTGATTGGCTTAGGGGGGGTGTAGATGAAAGAGAAACTTAAGGTTGCGTTCATCCACTCTGAAATTCGAGATTATCGTGTTGAGGTTGTCGAAAGGCTTTCTGAAAAATATGATTTTTCCTTGATCTTGACTTGGGATAAGTCAAAGATCGATTCTTACCCTCAAAAGGATGAGTGGAAGGCAAAGTCCTATCAGTTTTTCCTGAAAATACCCGGTACTAACAGAAAGTTTCCTCCAGGGATTTTTTGGGATTTATGGAGGGGGAACTTTGATGTCGTCATATCCTCAGACACGACTACAATAGAATCAATCCTCGCTTTTTTTGCGACAAAACTTCGTGGTAAAAAATTTATTTTATGGAACGAGCTTTGGGATTATCCGCCGCTTTTCCGCTTCAAATTGATTAAGCCTCTATTGAGGTTTATGACTCGGAAATCTGATGCTTTGATCGCGGCTGGGTCGAAGGCCCGAGACCTTTACCTCGAATTCGGGGGAAAACCTGAAAAGATTTTCATTTCACCCAATTGTGCAGTAGATTACAAGAATGCTAAAATTTGGGACTTGCGGTCTAAATTCAAGTTGGCTGATAAGAAGGTAATACTATATCTTGGTCGGATAGTCCAGTATAAGGGGCTTGACGTTCTGCTCAAAGCTTTCTCAGAAATCGAAAGTAGGCGTGATGACATGTTCCTCGTAGTGGGTGGAGAAGGTCCATTTGAAGAGTATTGTAGAAAGCTTTCCAAAGATCTGGGTCTTTCGAACATAAAGTTTGTAGGGTTTGTAAGCGATGTTGCAAGCTATATCGCATTGAGTGACTTATTCGTCTTGCCTGCCCGCTTTATGCACGATAGCGTCCCCTCCGAAGCATGGGGTCTTGTTTTGAATGAAGTGATGTCTATGGGAAAACCCGTGATTGCAACCGATGCAGTCGCAGGGGCGTTTGATTTGATAGAAGACGGCAAGAACGGTTTCATGGTGGAGAATCAAAACGTTTCCGCCCTGCGCGATGCAATCGAAAAAATAATTTCGGATGACTTGTTAAGACAATCCATGGGGAAGAGGTCCCGAAAGATTGTCGAAGAGAGTTTCACTTATGACAAGATGTTTAAGGGTTTTGTTAACTCAATCGACTATGTAATGGATACTTCCTAGATCAAGCCTACTTCAAAGTAGTAGCTTCCATGCCACTTCAAGTTGAGTCTGGATGCAAGATTCAATAATCATGTTCTATTTGAATCCAACTGCAAGACGGGTTCCCCCAATCACATGCACTTTCATGTTTTCTGAAACACGATCAACTACACGGCTTACGTCCTTTATCGCACCGTAATCGTGCCACACGATTATGCCTCCCTCTTCAAGGTATTTCAAAACATTCTCAGTATCCCCTACTACGTAATCGTAGTAATGGCATCCGTCAATGAAGGCAAAATCAAATGGAGTAGGCATCTTATCCCAATCAATCTTGGCTGAGTCACAAAAGATTTGGACTATCCTCCTCTCAACCTCAGTACCCTTATACTGGCCTCCAACCCGCATACGATCAGTCACATTCACAGCTTCATCAGGGACACGCAATTCAAGTTTTCCATCCCAGTCTGGGGGAAGATCAACTGTAGTAATCCTGGCTTCCTCAGGAGCATTCAACGCCATGTTAAGTGTCGTATTCCCGTCATAAGTCCCAATCTCTAGAATGTTTTTAGGTTTAACGTGGGCTACAATGGCTGCGAGGACAAGCATCTCCTCAAGGTCGATTGAAGTGTCCCTAACTCGGTCAAAAGCCTTAGAAAGAACCACATTCTCGGTCTCAATCCCCGGGAAAACATTCTTTAAAGGAATTCTCGGGAGCCTGCCGTAGCTCCAGCTTAACAACCTGACAGCATTCTTATCTCTCGCTATTAACTCCACAACCTTCATAAGAATTAAGGTTACGGGTCTTCGAGGATTTTTAATCGATTTTGGGATGTATGAAATAAGTCTTACCAAATCCATCATATATCACACGTAATGTTAAATGGCTAATTTATTACCCTTGTCGGCTGAATACTGTGGGCTTTAGCCCGCATTGATGAAAGCCGGCCTTTTTTTTGGGGCCCGCCCGCAAGCGGGTGTTTTTCGTCTTGTATTCACATATCTTAATTTCTGGAGGTTTCCCCCAGGACGTTAGGTCCTGGAGGTTACCAAATGAACGTATTTTCTACTGCCCATGCGCGTGGGCAGAATAGTTTCCATTTTGTGTGGAAGCCTAAATACGCGTATCATATTTTGGTTGGCGACGTTAAAAGTGAGTGCGTTAATGTTTTACGGGAGATTGCGAAAAAATACGGATTTGTGATCCATTCCTTGGAGGTGTTGTCGAACCACATACACGTGTTTTTAAGTTTTAAGCCTTCGGTTTGTGTGAGTGACGTATTCCACAAACTGAAGGGTGTTAGTGCCAGGCGTTTGTTTCAGCGGTTTCCCGAGCTTCGGAGACGTTACTGGGGCGGGCACCTCTGGAGCCGCGGCAAATTCTTTCGCAGCGTCGGCAGCACCACCGACAAGGCAGTCAAACACTACATCGAATGCAGTCAACACGGCTGGCACAAAACCAGCCGCGAAATAGAGGATTTGGATTCAAGACAAACCCGAATAATCCAATACGCCTAACTAACATAAAATACCGCGGCCTTCAGGCCGCGGATATTTATT
>AQSC01000036.1 GCA_000402775.1 Euryarchaeota archaeon SCGC AAA252-I15
GGTGGTGCTGCCGACGCTGCGAAAGAATTTGCCGCGACTCCACAAGTGGCCGCCCCAGTAGCGGCGGCGCAGGTGCGGGAACCGTTGAAACAAACGGCGTGCGCTGACGCCCTTAAACGCCTGCAATACCTCACTTACTGACACCGTCGGATGAAACCCAACGAAGACGTGAACGTGGTCAGGCATCACCTCCAACGCAAACAACACGAAACCGCGGTCCTCCGCGACCTCCCGAAAAACCCGCTCACACTCACTCTTAACCTCGCCGGACAAAATTTTGTAACGATACTTCGGGTAAAATACTACATGAAAACTCACCTACCAGAATCCATAGCTCACGCTAAACACATCCATATTGGTACCTCCAAAGCGGCTTCCAAAGGCGCGGGCGAAGCCCGCGCGCCGCTTTGGTAATACATTAAAAACAGAGGAGGAAAACACAATGTGGAAAAAAATAGTACGCAATTCCTCTGCGACCTAAAGGTCGCAGTATCCTTGCGTGTTTGTAATGAAACCTGGACGGAAATACCCTCCGACTTATCACTTACCCGGCACTCCCAAAACACATTAAAAGTCGAACCAAACCCTTCACCCGGAAGATCAAGCATTCAGGCTTCATGTAATACACATCAACTTCAAATTGGATGGAACCTGATATCAATAAACTGTGCGTAAAAAAATTTACCAGTCCCTAATATTCTCTAACTCCTCCCTCAAACCCCTAGCCAGAGGATGGATCACATGCTCCCAAGCACCAGATCCAAAGCACTGCTCCTCCTCCCCCAACCCCCCAAGACACCCCCCCAAAACCTTCTCCTCATCAGAAAGACTCGGATACAATTCACTCAAGGCGGGGTTAATCGGGCCCACCTCTTCCATATCAATAATAAAACGTATGAACCTGCCAAACGCCTTGTTAGCCCTCCGCAACTCGACAACCTGCCTTAAAACCTTGTCGCCGGAAAAATTTTTCACCGCCATCTTCATCGAACCATACCTCAACTTCAACTCCTCATACTCCAAGAAATACTCTTCAGTAGAATCCTTCCTCGAAACACTCAGATTCGGAAGACCACTACTCAAGGTGAGAACAGAAACAGTATTTGAATAAAGCACTGCATTACGCTCCATAACCTTCAAATCCTCCTCCATAACATCCTCAAACTTAGTAAGCTCCATCAAAATCTCGTTCGGCGTAGTAACCCTCCTAGAAAGCTTAGGACTATCCCTATCATTATAAACCTTATAAAGCCTTACTATATTGTCTGCACTCATCTCCACTCCAGGATAAATATCTTCAACTACTGCAAGGGCAAAATACATTATCTCATAGTCTAGCTTCACGTTATCAGACAATTCGAGCCCGGGGATGGCGTCGAACCGAGCTTCATACGAAGAGACAATCCTTTCAATGTTCTTCAACTCTGCCTCTGCCTTGACGACATCAGTGTCTTCACTGCAACCTAAGGAAAAAAATATTAAAAAAAGACACCCCGCCAAAACCAACCTTCTTTCCACGATATTAATTAAAACTATGATAATAAAGTAAACCATGTTAAATGAAATAATAATTAAGGTGGGTGAGAAGGCTAACGTGAAGACGGGTTGGCTCTCAAAAATCGGCTTCGTCTACTGCGGCATGCCCTCTGAAAAAACATTCTCAATAAGCTACCACGAATCCTCAGGCAACCAAGGCTTTGCAATGAACCTTTATTACCCCCGAAACGTCGGAGTGATAACCCTCAAGACCAAGGAAATACAAATCCTAAACGTCACGCAAGAAAAACTCACACTACGCGTGAAAGAATAAAAAAAATAAATAAAAGCGCCCCGACCGAGCGCTTAAGACAGTAGTATTTTATTTGTGGTGAAGATGTGGGTACTATCCTTGTTTTTTCCCGCATTCAACACAGTAGATGGAGTCTGCTTCCAGCTTTGAACCGCATTCTGTGCAATATTTGGACTTTGATTGCTTTTTGGGTTTTCCCACCTGCGTCTTCCTTCCCTCATCCGTGGGGTCTGGTTTGGGCGCTTCTCTCCCATGTTGTGTTTTGATCTTTTTGTTTTTCAATAATTTTAGTCCAACAATCGTGATTACCGCAAGTACGGCCAAGACTATTCCCAACTTTATTATTGTGAATATCAACGAGATTATCTTTGAGATTATTCCCCTTCCCTCATCTTTTGCTTCCTCGTCCGCTGGATTGCCACCCCCATTTTCAGACTCGTACTGCTCTTTAATACTGTCTTCCCCTATCTCCTCCACTGTGGCTTGGTAGGCGCTCATGACGGTTGCATGGGTCTCAAGCTTCCCCTCCCAGAGGGTTCTGAGGATGCTCCAGCGAATGACGTAGCCGCCGTCCTTTGGGATTGTGAATGCGACCATGTCGTTGTCAATGTCTATTGTTTCCCCAGTATCAGTCACTTTGACCTTGGATTTGAGGCCGTAGAATATTAAGCTGCCGTAGTCTGCGGGTATGACTTGTGGATTGCAGACTTCATAGCTGAGAGTATCGACTACGTTGAAGTGGGCTTGAAACCATGTCTTAATATTCTCCTCTGTTTCAGTGAGATACAGGTATTCCGTATCCTGTGATACAAGATACGCGTTGAGGTCCTCGTTTTGTCCTGCCCTGTAGAATTCGTCGAGTGCGGCAAGAGGTGAATCTGAGTTTGCGTGAACCAGGGGTCCGCATAAAAGCAATACTGCAAGTGTTGTGAATACTATCTTCTCAAATTTCATGGAATGCCACCTTCATCTCTACAATGCTTACATGCTGCCAACCACTCTCATCCTCGACTATCACGAGGACCTGGTCTGGGAGGAAGAGCTCTTTCGCCCGATTTATTTTCTCGGACTTAGCCCAGTACTGGAGGTCTGCCTTGACAATGTTGGTGAACCCGACTATTCCAACCTGTACTGCGCTTGTGAGGTGGCCGACTCCAGGTATATGGTTTGGTATGAACGTTAATGCCGTCACAGACATCTGGACTATGTTTATCGCTGTTATCCCATATTCTGCGGCTTGTTCAGAGCTGGTTTTCTCTTGTCTTTCGCTACTGTCCTGTGACTTCTGGTGTTCTTCATATTGTGTCTGTCCGACAGAATTCACATCATATACTCCCTTTCCCGCCTTGAGTCCGTACGCGAATTTCCTTGCATTTTCCGCGTACTTGCTGGCAGCAGCAGTGTTTTTTGCCAAGTCTACCGTTTGTTTCGCGCTTTTTCCAGCTGCCATGTATGTCCTTTGGCCTGCTTGTGCAAGCCTGTAGGAATCATCGGCTTGGTCGATGAGCTTGCCTGCCCCATGTCCCACCCCTATGGCGAGTGAGTCGCGCAGGGTTGCCTTCGCACCCTCCTTCTGCAGGTCCCACATGGAAAGTGATGAAATCGCTTTCCCGATGTTGAAGTTCCCCAGTTTTGGGGCGTGGTATGCGAAATCTATCCGGTCTCCGGTTTTTTGTTCTACGAGAATCTGTTTGTAGGGTGATTTGGGTCTGTCCGGGTAGGAGATGTGTCCGAAACCTGTTGCCACAGCCTTCACCCAGACTTTTGGAGAATCATCATCTTTTACCGTAACTTTTATTGCCCTTGAGGTTCCCTGCTGTGCTTCCATGTGTGGCATACTATACTCTACGGAGGGTCCTGCTTCGGTGAGTGTGAGCGTCATCTCCCTGCTTACACTTTCCTTGTTGCCGTCGTTGACCACTACGACGATTGACTCGGACACGTCGAATACTTTGCCGACAATCTTTTTCCGGTCGTCTGGTCGTATCACCCACTGGACCTTCATACCCTCTTCTTTCACAGTTAATGGTGTTGGAGTGGAAAGAGTCTCTCTTGGGTCTGTTATCAAGCCTTCTACGAAGCCGGCGTATGGTTTTTCATTAGCCATCCTCGCCTGTATCGCCGCACCGCCTGCAGGACCTGGAGCCCGGACATCGCACAAGCTGATTTTCTTGCCAGACTTATCAGTAACAACGGGTGTGGCAACCGCGGTCAGTAGAACCTTTGATTGTATAGAGTTTTTTACGCTCGACTTATCAAGTGAGGCCTCCACCTTCCAGTCAAGTTTCGCTTCTGAACGAGGAATAAGTGGAGTAGACACACACTCGTGGCAGGCATTGCATTTCTCTCCCTTCGGACAATCCTTATCGTTTGAGCAGTCTCCGCCTGAGGGTGGTAGTGTTGTTGTCGTGGTCGGTTGTGGATTTGCGGCGGTGGTGATGGTCTTTGGCCTGCCTGAAATATCCACTATTGTTTGATGCGTGACTGAAGGGTTTATTTTCTGGGTTAGGGTGAATGATGAGAGAAAGGCTTCCGCATTCTTTTTCATGTCTTCCTCATGTGTGAGATGCGTTCCAGAGCTGTCTTCGTCATTGGAGTTCCAGTAAACCATGAAAGTTGTGGAGTTTGTGAATATTACAGCAGAGTATGTTACAGATGATAATTCAAATCTTTTTTTATTGGCGGAGTCCCAGTTCCCCGGTTGGATTGACTGCCATATTCGGTAGTATCCAGTAACCCCACCATATTTTTTCACTATGTCACCAGAAATGATTTTAGTTGAACCCTCAACTCCTGAAAGATAACCCTGGTCTGCTCTTGCCTCAAGTGAACCCTGCCCGAATTTATTCGCCATAGCAAGAGATTCCGTTCTAATTTCAAAGGTTATCCGCTCTGAATTCCAGTATATTCCGTTTACTTGCTTTTTATATTCGCCGGCTAGCGTATAGTGGAATGGGTCTGGCTCTTTAAATTGGTCCCAGGTGAACCCTGATTGAGGGAGGCTGAAGGATGCTTTAACTGGGACGACAGTAATGTTTCTTGTGGCTTTTGCGACCAACCCGTTTTTATCATTATAAAACAAGAATGAAATCTCCCGGACTTTTGTCTCATTGCCTTTCAAACCACTTGGAAAATATTGGAGTTTAAAAGGTATGACTTTCTCCCCATTATACTGATATTTCTCGATATAATTGTACTGGTCAAGCGGAAGGTTGGTCCAAGCAGTTATTGGATTACCTCCAGTACCCCCTCCAATATTGATATCTATTATTCTCGCATTCTTCTGGATGTAGTCATCGTCAATCTTCAAAGACACGTCAAACATCTCCCAGTAGCCGACGACGTCGGGTGCGTCAATCGCCAAAGGCTCAACAGCACTTACACTAGTTGCAAAAGAAGAAATCAATAACACTACAAGTATGGTGGCATGCCACCCCCAGCTTTCCATAACAATAAATATGATAGCATTAGTTTAATATACTACACCCCAGACAACACCAAAATCAATACATTTCTTCTTATTTTAAAATAAACTCAAATGATGGCTTTTTTACTCCCCCAAGTCACATTGATAGAAGGACAGGATTTCGCCCCGGCCGAGCGCCTACAAATCCGCAATATTACTTACATACAAACCTTTGTTTGCACTGGTTACACATGCGAATCAGGCATTAAAAGGAGTGTTTTATTTTTTGGTTTGATGAATACAACACTTTTATAGTTCTATTCATTGAATAGTGATAGAGAGTAATCTCTGCTGAGTGGAGTGGTTACATCTTTTTTGTAATACTTTGCCCTTTTTTGGGGATATTTAGCTGCTTTGGTTGGTGGAATCCATAAAATAGGGTGTTTTAACTTATGGATGATGTGCTTAAATCAGGAAAAAGGATTGAATTTGGTTTGATTCAAGTTCAAAAGGAGGAATACGACGGTTGATATTATGTCGAAACCAACGAAAATCGAGGAGTTATTTACTTTAGAAGAAAAAGAGTATCTGAAGAATAGTAAAGGTAAATCGTTTGATGTAAGCCGGACTTCTTTGTTTCTCTGGAAAAACTGCATTTGCACTCTTGATAAGGATGAGTCGAAACAGTTGTTAATCAAGGCTCATGACATTACCTCCAGCTCATTAGCTGATGTAGATGAACAATTTTCATCATCACTCAAGAATCTAAACAATAAGGTGTTGATAGCTTTTGGCTAGAGGGCCGAAGAAACCCCGTTGGTTTGGGAAAAAACGGTATGGGCCAACCCATAACCAGGAAAAAAGAAAATCTCCTAAGCCGAGTCGGGAGAAGATGTTGGATATGCGCAAGGAGAGGTATTTCCGTTTTGATTTGACGGACATACTTGAGAAATCCTCCAATGAGGATAACGTAGAATCATTCAAGGCAAACATTTCTGTTAAAGCCTCTCAATTGAGCATACCTCAAGCAAAAAAATACGTTAATGAGCTATATGAGAACGGTCTTGAGCCAGAGATAGCTAAAGAAATAATCCAATTATTGGATAGATACAGTACGTACCGGTGAAATGATAAAATGAGTTCGGAAAAACCAAAAAGAAAAGGAGAGGCAGAATTAAACGACGAGTCAGAGTATACTGGGATGGTCGAAAACTCAAACGGCACTCGTTATGCACTTGGTGAATGCATATTTTTTGTATGGGAATCCTGTGATGGGGGGAAAACGGTGAAATCGGTAGCACGGGATTTTGGAGATAAATTCGAGTTGTGTGGAGACGACCATTATGAGACTGTTGTTTCGATAATTAAAAAATTATCTGGTATGGACTTGATGTCTAGTGATATGGAGGATTAGCTATGAGTGGAATAAAATCAGATAAAGAGATAAAAAGAAAAACTAAATCTTTTAGATCACGAAAAAAGAATGTTGGTAACACCCCTTGCATTAAAACCAACGTACTTGGTGCAGAACTAGGCATAGATAACATATACCTAAAATTCGAGGGACTTAATCCCACAGGAACCCAAAAAGATCGCATAGCCAAATACTGTATCGAAGATGCAATAATTTACGGAAAAGAGAACATAACTGTCGGATCATGTGGAAACTATGGGGTCGCAATAAGCTACATGGCATCTAAAGCAGACATCAAAGCCCACATATGTGTTCCCAAAGAATTCACAGGTAAAAGGATATCTTGCATGGAAGAATACGGAGCAAACATCATCAGAATCCCTGGAAAATACGAGGCATCAGTGGAGGAAAGTAAGCGACTAGCCCACAAAAATAAATGGTATGATGCCAATCCTGGAGGACAAAATACTGTCCTCGGTATGCTTGGCTACATAAATATTGCAAATGAACTAATCAGTGAGATAGAAACTCCGGATACAATATCTGTTGCCCTTGGCAATGGCACAACATTAGCTGGCATCCACCTCGGATATAGGATCAAATGGAGGGAAAAAGAATTATTACGGATGCCTCACATGTTAGGTGGAAGTACAAGTTCGAATCCAATCTGTGTAACTTATAACCTTGGGAAAAAGAAAATAATTGAATTGGATCCCTACTCCATAGAAGAAACAGAGGTAAACGAACCATTAATAAACTGGCGTTCATACGACGGACAATATGCTCTTGACGCAATATACGACTCCCATGGCGCCACATACAGTTTTTTTGACGATGAATTGATTGAGTATGCGAAATTGATAAAAAAATCAGAGGGTATTAATGTGTTGCCTGCATCCTGTGCTGCGTTGGGAGCTCTCATTAAGTATCTGGATGGCAAAGGAAATAAGAAATCCTTAACAAAACCGCATGTTGTAGTGATAACTGGAAAGGGTGAAGATGGCTGAAAAAAAGAAACAAAAGAACGGGAAAAAAGTCCTAATCGTCGCTAGTTGGGCGAAGGAGAACATAACAATCGAAAACATAATACGAGTTCCTCAAGTTGATGCCTTCATATATATGGATACGAAGAATCCAGGAATCATAAAGTTGGTTAATGGTCACAAGATTGGTAGCTTAAGTGACATTCACTCTATTGTTGATTATGCTAAAAAGATTAATCCAGACTTGGTCTTAGTAACAACAACTAAAACTCTTTCACTTGGATTAGTCGATGCATTGGAAGTGAGGGGATTAAAAGTATTCGGGCCGAACCAAATGGCTGCAAAATTAGAGTCGGATAAGGATTTTGCACGTAATCTAGTAGATAAATGTGCCAGTTATGCGAATCCAAAATACAAAATTTGTACCTCAGCAGATGAAGCCACTAAATTCGCCCGTGATCTGGGTTGGCAGGTTGCTGTGAAACCACTCGGGCTCATGGGAGGATTAGGTGTTAAAGTTTACGGAGACCAACTACACGGTGAGGATGATGTGAAAACCTACATCAAGAAAAGTTTCGAAAGTGCGCGCAACGGCAGAGAGAACGTCCTCATAGAAGAAAAGATGGAAGGGGAAGAATTCACAATTCAATGTTTAGTCTTTGACGGCCACATCCTCCCAACTCCAGCAGTACAGGACTTCAAAAAGAAGCTTGTAGGTGATAGGGGGCTTAATACTGGTGGGATGGGATCATACGCAGACAGTAGCTACTTGTTACCTTTTATGGAGCAAACCGATTACGATACTGCACTAAAAATAATGAAGCAGACAGCACAAGCCTTCAAAGAAGAAACAAGCCAATATTTCCGTGGATTTCTCTATGGACAATTTATTATAACAGCTGATGGAGTCAAACTGGTTGAATACAACTTCCGCCCAGGTGATCCAGAATGGGTGAACACCATGTCTGTAATGAAAAATAACATTGTTCAAGTCATTGAAGGACTATTTGATGGTGAAGAACAACAACTTGAATTCGATAACCAGGCATCGGTGTGTAAATATATCGTCCCCCCCCAGTACCCTGAAAAACTAAACGAAGTTCTTAATGTCACCTTCGATGAAAATAAAATTTGGGAAAAAGGAGTTCAGTTTTATTATAGTTGTGGATTGGATGATGATGGGAGAATCAACGTAGATCATGAGAGGGGAATCGTTTTTGTTGCAAAAGCTGAATCCATAAGTGAGGCCAGTGAAAAAGTTGAAGAAGCTATTTCGCATGTAAACGGGGACTTCCACCATAGACCAGACATCGGATCTATAGAAATGCTTAATAAAAAAAAAGAGCGCATACAGCAGATGAGAAAATGAAAATCATTGTTCGCACTGCAAAACAGGATGATTTCCTCAACGTGCATGAATTCGTCGATAATGTAGAAGTCATAGACACCCACCCCCCATTTTTCTATAAAATCATACTCAGATATTTCGGAGACACATGTTTTATTGCAGAAAAAGGAGGGGAAATAGTAGGCTTTCTACTTGGATTTGTCTCACAAAACAATCCAGACAATCTCTTTATATGGCAAATCGGTGTCAATCCGAACATGAGGAAGAAGGGTATAGCTCAAAAGATGCTCGCGGAAGAAGAAAAAGAGGTTAAAAAACGTGGGTGTAAGAGAATAGAAGTCACAATCGCACCTGAAAACACCGTCTCAAAAAAACTGTTTGAGAAATTGGGTTACAAAAACGTCAGTTACAGGGAAGGCGAAACAATTGAGGTAAAAGGCAGTACAACAGTGAAAGACTACTACAAGCCAGATAGACACTTCATACTATATGAAAAAGAGGTTTGAGCGACAATACATTAAAAATCGATTCGGATTCCCACATCAAGAATAACTTAGAATTGTTAAAAACGATAGCTAGAGGCCCTAAAAGTAGAAATCTCGCCTCGGCCGAGCGCTTACAAATCCGCAATATTACTTACATGCAAACCTTTGTTTGCACTATGTAAAGATGAGAAACAGGGGATAAAATCAGATCCGAAGGCAGGTTTTGTAGCATCGGGTTCAATTCTCTACCGTTTTCAGGCTTTGAACCGATGAAATCCTTGCCTTGGGAAAGAACAATAGTAAAGGGTTCGTTTCCGGATGTATCTTTTATTTAAAGTTATATAACTGGGGGATTCAACGATTTGAATTCTTTATCATTATATGTTAATTTTCTATTTTTTCCCCTCCCAGTACGCTTCCGCCTCTTTCTCCAGTTTTTTCAATCTAGTGTAATAGTCTGGAAATTCGTTTAGATGTGCTAACGCAATATTTCCCGTCACTATGGGGTCGTCGTTGCTGACGTTGGTTTTAGGGTCACAGAGTCCGTGTTCCAGTTCAATATCCATTCCTATTCTGAACTGGTCGACGTCAAACTTTTTCCATTTTATGCCGAGGTTTTCACCTACTTTCTTGGCCTCCTCTGCCGTAAAGTGCTTTTTTTCTCCCATTTTTAACCTCCAAGATTATTTCATTATCTCCTCTATTCTCTTTTTTAGTGTAGGGTATTCAAGCTCGGTTTTTAAGTATTCGTTGATTTCTATTATCTCCTGAAACGGTAGCTTCAAGCGTCCCTTTACCCAAATGTGTTCAGCTTTTCCCCCTGCGACGATTAAAAAAAGTTTCTTATCGATTTTATTGAACTCTATCTCAATAACCTTCCCCAGTATTTGTTCATCAGAGGTTTTTACTTCAAGGCCAATTAGGTCCATGAGTTTATGGGATTCTTCATTTTCCATATTGATATCTTTTACATAACTTTTTAATGATCTGAAATCATTGTATAACGTAATCTCCTCTCCTATGGAATCGATTTCAGAAACGGGAATGAATTCCAACATTCGACCTCTTACTTCCCTTATTTTCCCCCCCATAACCCTCAAATATATTCGGTAATCGGGTAAAGTGACATTCAAACCCTGGACTGTCCCAATCTCCTTTCCAGCACCATCAATCAACTTTTTTTCGACGAAATCTTGTAGGTTAGACATTTTTACTCTCGAATTAATTTTAAAACCATCCTCTTTTTCTGAAGAAGTACATCATACTCCCTCCTATCAACCCCATCACAAGCATCATTAACCAGAACCCGTATTTAATGCTTGCTCCTGGCAGCACTTCGAAATTGGTGCCGTATATCCCTGAAACGACTGTTAGGGGGAGGGCTATGGTTGCTATGATGCTTAAGACCTTCATAACCTCGTTCATCCGATTTGAAACAGCTGACATGTAGGCGTCGAATGAGCTGCCTATCGCCTCCCGGTAGTTGTCCACTGAATCAGACACTCGAATGGCGTGGTCATAGACATCCCGAAAGTAGGGGGTGGCCTTCTTTGAAATGAATTTGTATTCATTTTTTGCGAGGAAGCCGATTTTCTCCCTTTGGGGAAGCGTTGATTTCTTTATCAAGGCAATTTTCCTCTTGATTTTCAGGATTTCATTCAGCATTTCCGGGTTCGGGTTCTTCGTCACTTCTTCCTCGATGTCCTCAATCTGGTCGTCAATGTTCTCCAGTACCGGGAAATAATTATCGACCTCAATATCCAGCAATCTATGTAATACAAAATCACATCCTCTTTTCAGCAGATTCCCTAATTTTTCATCGTTTCTTTTCAGGTCATTAAATGTTTTAATCTCTTTTTTGTGGTTTGTGATAAGGTAATCCCCCCCCAAGAGAAAATCCAGTTCAACCAGCTCGATGGACTCGTCCTGTTCGATGCCATAGAAAACACAGAAAAGATAATTCGGAAATTCCTCAACCTTAATTCTTATGCCCTGGTTCCGTAGGTCTTCGATGGTCAAATGGTGAAGTTCAAAGGCCGTCCCTAACTGCTCTGCTTCCTGTTCGGTTATGTCAGTAATATCAATCCAAAAGTTCTTCCCTTTAAATTTATCAATAACCTCAATTCCACCACGTTGTAAGGTTCCATCAAAATAATATACATCAATCATCTTTACACCCTAATTATTTATCTCATCTATGTCCCTTTTGTATACGACTGTTCTATACGGGAATGGTATCTCAATCCCTTCCTTATCGAACCTCTCCTTTATACTTTTGTTCAAGTCGCACCCCATGATAAAAGCAGACTTGGGGTCTCCCGCCCAGACGTATGCCCTCAGGTTAACTGATGAATCACCAAAACCCAGCACTCTTACCGGAACCTTAGCCTCATTGTTCTTTTTTTCATCATTCGTCCTATTGTCGATAAAGTTCGGGTGCTTTTCTGCTTCATCCTGCATTATCATCATTGCCTTATTAATATTTGAGTCATAACTGATTCCAATCTCAACGAACTTTATGACCTTATCCTCGCCCAAGTTCGCGTTTTCAATAACCTTCTCACTTAATATGGCATTTGGTATGATGACCCTCTTATTCTCAAAAGTCTTGATTATCGTATGCCTAAGAGTAATGTCTTCCACAGTTCCGGCAACAACCGTATCGATCTTGATTCTGTCTCCAACACGGATAGGTTGGAATAATGCGATGAATATTCCGCTTACGATGTTCGAGAAGGCCTGCTGTGACGCAAACCCTATCACAACAGCCAACACGCCAGCACCTGCAAGCATAGAAACAGACAATGCACGAAGCTGAGGAATGTTATATACTGCAATACTAAAACCTATCAAATATATCAAAGCCGATATAACATGCTTGAAGAAGGAGTAGTGAGTTGTATCTATCTTAACCTTCGCCTTATTGATGAATTTATCCAATATTTTGACTAGAAACTTGGCTGATATGACAGTTAAAACCAGTAATATGATGCTGGAAATAATGTTCCCGACAGTAATACCTCCAACATTAAAAATATCTGCCACATCAAACACCCAACGTAAAACTATTACCTATTCACATAAATAGTTATAAATTGAATCTTGTGGATTGACATGTACCTATCCCACGTTGTATCGTTTTCGAAAATGATGTAGAAAAAACTGTCAACTCGCGGGCCGAACCTGCAAAACCGACGACGACAGAAAGTTGTTGTAGTGTGTATCCTGTTTTGTGTCGGTGAAGATGTTCTTCTCAGGAGCAGTCGACATAAGGTAAGTGGGTTTTTTTCGAGTCCACTTTTTATGAATTGAAATAACAATCAAATCCAACGTAGGAAACATCACATTGCATTTTTGTATACACTCAAACAGGAACCTGAACCCATAAAACTGAAAACGCTATCTTGCAGCCCATAAAGATGAGAGTTCGCCCCGGCCGGGATTCGAACCCGGGTCGAAGCCTTTCAGCAAACTTAACGTAGTTCACATCTGGGTCATCAAGGCCATAAAAGCCGAAGATGGTCCCTTTGATGAAACTTTATTAAAGTTTCCGACAGGGCTTCATGATAGTCCTCTACACTACCGGAGCATTTTTCTATTCAATATTATAAGTTGTTTGAATATTAATATTAGGTGATTTTAATTTTCTATTTTATCTTTTTTTCTTACTTTTCCACAACTCTTTAAGGAGGATTAGGCTGAAACGCACTCCCATAAGCCATGGGTTTTGCCTTCCGTTCCCCGCTGATCCGCTGGTTTTCTTGCATTGTGATTTCCGTGATTTTCATTTTTTCTCTCGCACACCTGATCGTCATCTGAAATTCTATTTCGTGTCCGCTCGCGTCTTGTTCGAGCTTTAAAAGGCTTTTTTCCCTTATAGCTCGCAAACCGTTTATCGCATCTGTTACTCCCGTGTGGAAGAAGGCGTTTGACGGGAATGTGGGGGAGTTGTTTCCGAATCTTCTGATTAAAAGTGGGTCGTCGCTTAGGCCTCCGTTTATTAAGCGGGAGGCGATTGCGAGGTCATACTCCCCACTTATTTTTCCCAATAGTTTTGGTATGTCCTCCGGGTCTTCGTTTCCGTCAGGGTTGAAGTGGACGAGTACGTCCCTTTTTGCGTGGTCTAGTGTTTCTAGCATGGCATTGCCCCTACAGTGTTTTTTTTTTTGAACGACGTATCTTATCCTATTCTTTTCCGTAGAATTCTAAGGTTACGTCGGTTGAACTCCCGTCCCTGGCAAAGAATTCATTGGCAGACTTTACGGGAATCTTCTCGTACAGGGCCTGTAATCCGTCAACCTCATTATAGGGTAAAATCACGAGTGTAGACTTCACTTTAAACTTTCGTAATTTTTCTATATTTTTCCCCCGTCGAGCTGCATAATCCTTACTTGGCTTGCCTGCCTTTTGCTCGGATGCTGGGCCTTACTTTTTCCGCGCCTTTTCCTTTCTTCCGAAGTCCCCGTCCCTTGCGCCCTGCGGGAGTCAGTCCCCTGTAAACTCTGTTTTTATGGCTTGGCTTGGATATCCAGCTAACGTCACGATCCTTTTGGATGACTGGGTGAGATGGGTCGACAAACACTATTTCATACCACTTGTATTGGCCGTCCTGCCACATCCAATAGCTTCCCAAAACCTCAAGGTTGGGGAATCTTTTCTGGCCTCTCTCCTCTGCAATCCGCTGGATGCTTTTCGCACGAGTAAGCTTGAGAAAACCCATCCTGCCGGGACCTCTACCCGATCGAGGCCTTGCGTTTCTAGCACCGCCTCTTCGAACTCTTACGCGCGCCACAACAAATCCTTGTTTAGCCTTGTAACCGTATTTCCTAGCCTTGTCTATGCGCGTAGGGTGTTCGACTCTAACGACCGAGCTTCCTTTACGCCATTTCTTTTTTCGTTCAACTATTAGTTCACGAAGTTCAACATTCTTGGGGTCTTTAATTTTCTTCCTAATGCCTTTGTATGTTTCGGCAATGTATTTCTGGTATCCCATAGTAGTTCACCTCCCATTTGCGGGTTCAAGTTTTCAAATCCTCACATGCCCAATTCGGGAGAAACATTATATTGGAAGTAATCCTTTAAAAAGTTTAATAAACGTCAATTCTAAATCACTTCATGGCCTATTGTCCTAAATGCGATAGTATTGTAGATGAAAAATGGATTGAGTGTCCAGTCTGCAGGACTCCTGTAGTGGAAAAGAAAACATTTAGTGGTGTGGTTAGGCCAAAAACACCACAAGTCTTGAAAAAGTTTTCAATAACAAAAATCTCAAACTCTTTTTTACGGAGAATACTTGGAGTGCTTACCTTTAACGGCGAGGTCATCCGTGAAATCGCCTCTAAAAAACCGGAAAAACAAATAATCTATTTCTACCTGATAGAATTCACACTAGGGCTTACATTCCTCCTGCTGAAATCTAACAGTCTGGCGTTACCCTCCTTCCCATTGGATGCGTTAAATAAACTTTTCATAATTGGGGGTTTCTTTATCGGAACCCTAGTCGGCCTACTACTGTTAATAATATACTGTGTGGTCGCCCACTTCACAATCAAGTTGTTTGCAGGATGGGGGGAATTGAAATCTACGATAGTCCTGCTCTTATACATAATTTTTGTGTGGGGTATTATTGGTTCCTTGATTGGATATCTGTTCAACGTTCTGGGTTTACCCCCCTCTGGAGCTTATTTAATTCACTTTTTAGTGTGGATTCTGGTTTTGGTGGAAAGTGTTATCGGACTCTCGTTGATTCATGAGACTTCTAGATTTAAGTCTGCAGTAGCTGTGGTTTTGTCGACCTTAATCCTCGCCTTGATTTTATTGGTCATCTCACTGTTTGTGTTTGTTGGATTGATTTTTCTCGGAATAAAACTGCTTTGAGGGTTGGTATTTTATGGTGAAATGCGTGCGTATTTAAGCCTTAGCTTTTAATATAATCCTTATGCTTTCAGGGGGGTAATCTAGTGTGCCGTTTAAGAAACTTCTAGGTTGGGTCAAGAAAATCTTCGGTAAGAGGAAGAAGATTAGGCTGGGACTCTACGGTCCTCCCAATGCAGGTAAAACCACTCTCGCCAATAAAATATCGATGGATTGGACTGGCACTCCAGTCGGTGAAGTCTCTGAAGTTCCCCACGAAACCCGGGAGGTCCAGAAGAAAGAGCATGTTATTGTGAAGGCGTCTGGGAAGACGCTTGAGATGAATCTTTTGGACATGCCGGGAATTGCCACTAAAATAGATTACGAGGATTTTCTGGAATTCGGGCTTGATGTGACGGAGGCGAGGGCTCGGGCGAAGGAGGCGACTAAGGGGGTTATTGAGGCGATTAAGTGGCTTGAACACGTTGATACTGCCCTCGTTGTGATGGATGCTGGAAAGGACCCTTATACTCAAGTGAACATCACTATCATCGGCAATCTTGAAGCCCGTAATATTCCAGTTATTATTGTAGCTAATAAAATTGATTTAAAAGATGCTGATGCGGAGCGTATTCAGGAGGCTTTCCCCCAGCATCCGGTTGTGGCGGTTTCCGGGAAGACTGGGAAGAACATCACGAAATTGTATGATACGATAGCTAAGCACTCGAAGTAAAAATGGATATTGAATTAGAGTTTGTTTCAATAGAAGTGTTGGCGGAAAAGGATGGGAAGGAGAAAATGAAGTTCATCCTTGACAGGATTAAGAAGAATAAGATCCTTGTTCTTGAGGAGAGTTTATCCCCGGCTGAGGAGACTGAACTTATTGAATCGACTATGAAGCAGGTTTCCGATGATTTTCCGGGGATTGAGGTCTCGAACTTGAGGGAGAAGACTGACGGCGGTTTGAAGGAATGGTTGATCCGCCTTCTTGGAGGCACGACCGGTGGTATGACTGTTATTGGACCCTCCAAGCTCATTAAAAAGATGAAGAAGGAGCCTCAAAGAATCCTTGTTTCAGCTGGAAAGAAGTAGATTAACGATGCCTTATAAATGTACGGTCTGCGGTAAAATATATCTTGAGGGCTCGGACGAGCTCAAGGGGATTATGCGCAAGGGCGGTTGTGAATGCGGGAAAAAGTTTTTGATGTATATCCGGGGTGTGCGGGATCAGGATTTTGGTGGTCTTGACTCGAGTAAACCTGTTTTTGAGTCTAAAGTCGTAGTTCGTGATGACTCGAAGGTTGTTGAGGAGCCATTGATTGCGCGTGTTGAAGATAAAAAGTCTTTGAACTGGCTTGACCGGGAGTTTCTGAGGATGCGTGAGGAGGGTAAGTCCTTGAACTTGGGGATTGAAACAATTCGAATCCTTGAGGAGGGTAAATACGAGATTGACGTGGCCTCCCTCATGCGAGGCAAACCCATAATAGTCCAGACTGAGGAAGGCGTGTACTTCATCGACCTCGCCCATGCGATGAGGAAAAAGTAGGAAGTTTTTCAACGGGGAAAAATCCATATTTCTGAAAACCCCCCCTAAAACAGTTCTTTCCGAGTGTGAGGCTTAAGGTACTGAAATTTGATTTATCTTTTCATTCACTCAATAATTTGGTATGCCTCACACTGTGATAGGTCCCGGACCCAACGGTTATAGGGAGGGTTTATCTTTCGAAGACGAGCGTGTTGTGGGTAATATCCAAAGGAGAATCATGGCTTCAGTAAAACAGGGCGCCGACGAGATTGCTGGGGATAACCTGGTTGAGGCTGGATTGTGTGGGCCAAATGCGGGCGCCATACTAGCATCAATTGACAGTCTTAAACCCCCAACACTCCTGAAATTGTATGCTGCGGTTGAAGACGAGGTTGGGGGGCGATTCGATGCCGGTGAGCTTTCCGATTCGTTTACAACTAAAATCGTTCAGACTCTCCGAGATCGTCGTGAAAATCATCCTGCCCTACTTGACCCGCGGACTCGACTTAGCATCCACGACGCGTACGCTTTAAAAGAATTCGGCAAGTATTTTGAAAAACAGGTCGCCCCAGAAATTGAAGGGAAAAAAAAATTCTTAGCGGAATGCGAGGAAGGGAAAAAAGGGGCTGCTCAAGAAGCTTTCGAGGGTCTTACTGCCCGTGTTGATTCAATAAGGGACGTGATAGGCTGTAGTACTCGGGAAGATATTCTGACTGGTGTTAAACAGCTTAGAAATTCTTCCCTGAGATACTTACGGGATACTCTAGATATTGCATTGCAAGAAGAGATTGTTGTGGTTCCCGCTCAAGAGAACGCCCGCACTATTCTAAACGACATGTCAGACCTTATACGGTCTCGAATGCTTATCTTAGAGTAATCTACGGTTCTTTTAGATTTATTTTATTGAATGTAAAATAATTACTTGAAATGTCTGTTCATCCAATCGAATCCCGTTACGGGCGGGCTGAAGTGAAAGAAATCTTCGAAGACGAAGTCAAACTTCAGAGGATGCTTGACGTTGAAGCAGCGCTCGTCCGTGCGCACTCGGAAACCGGGAATATCCCTAAAAAAGACGCCGTGGAAGTCTCTAAAAAAGCTTTGACGAAATATGTAAAGCTTTCCCGTGTCTTAGAAATCGAGGCTGAGACCCACCACGATGTTATGGCGGTTGTTAAGGCGCTTTCCGAAGTCTGCGGGGACTCGGGTAAGTACATCCACTTGGGTGCGACTTCAAACGACATTACGGATACTGGATTAGCCCTTCAGATTCGGGATTACATAAAATTCCTCGAAAAAGACTTATTGGATCTTAAAAAAGTATTGATCAAGCAGGCTAAGGCCAACAAGCTTAAGGTTTGTATCGGACGCACTCACGGCCAGCATGCAGTACCCACTACATACGGCCTGAAATTTGCCATCTGGGCTGCTGAGATCGCAAGGCATCTTGAAAGACTGAGCGAGGTTAAATCCCGTATTCTGGTAGGTCAGATGACGGGTGCGGTAGGCACTCAAGCCGCTTTTGGAGTGAATGGCCCCCAGATTCAGAAACTCGTCATGAAGGATTTAGGTTTAGGGTCGGTCTTGGTTTCCAATCAAGTGATCCAGCGCGACCGTCACGCTGAATTCATCCTTCTATTAGCGCTAATTGCAGAATCCTTGAACAAGTTTGCAACGGAAATCCGAAACCTACAGCGCACGGAGATAGGGGAAGTCTCTGAAGGATTCCGAAAGAAACAGGTGGGCTCCTCCACAATGCCTCACAAAAGAAACCCCATCTACGGTGAGCGTATTTGCGGGCTTTCCAGGATTATTAAGGCGAATGCGATGGCTTCTCTTGAAAATATTTGTTTATGGCATGAGAGGGACCTCACCAACTCGAGTCCCGAACGGATAATAATTCCAGAGGCGTGCATTCTAACAGATTACATCCTCCGGTTATCGATTGATCTTCTAGAAAACCTCGTCTTCCACGAAGATGCAATTTCCAGAAACCTGCATTTGTCTAAAGGCCGGATTATGGCGGAAGCTGTCATGGTTGCCTTAACCTCAAAGGGATTGGACCGCCAGGATGCTCATGAAGTCGTAAGAGAAGTTTCTATGGAGTCTTATCGACTCGACAAGCCCCTCAAGGATATTTTACGTGCGAGAAAAGACATTTCAAACCTTTTTCCAGACAGTGAGTTAGACGATCTTTTAAATCCCGTCAATTACATCGGCTCCTCAGTCGAGCAGGTTGACAAAGTCATCTCCAAACTCAAATAGGATTTATGGATGAACAAAACTAGAGTTTTAAGATTTCCTCGAGTTTCGCAATCAAATCCTTATTGCCGACGTATACCGGACTTCGCTCGTCAACTTCACCCGGTTTTAAGGCTAAAATACTCTCCCTACCATTGCTTGATGCGCCGCCCGCCTTCTCGATGATGTAGCTCATAGGCCCGCACTCTATTACTAGCCGAAGCTTGCCTTGCGGCTTGTCGACAAGCTCAGGATACATGAAGCAGCCGCCGTAGTAGAGGATCTGGTTAATATCCCCCACGAAAGCCCCGCCGTACCTGACTTTAAGTTTGGCTTCATCCTTCAAGTAGTCTGCAAACTTATTGACTCCGTCAGTCCACTTGTAAGGTGCGCCTCCAAGGCCCATAAGCTTTCCCTTCTCCGGGATCCTGATATTCTCCTTGCCCACGTGGTAGTCTGTAGAACCAGTCCTATGCTTAACAAATTCTGTCACACCCTTATTCGATGCGAGTACGAGCGTCGTAATCGGCCCGTAAAGATTGTAGAATGCGACATCCAATTTCTCAGCTGGAACCAGAAGCTCGTCTTGGCTGTGAACTCCCACAATAGTCCCGAACAGATTGTTCGACTCGATATTCGACGACCCGTCCAAAGGGTCAATGGAAACAGTATACTTCCCGCCTTCGGGGTTTATCCAAGGTTCGCCCAACTCCTCACTCACAATCGCCTTCACAACCCCAGTAGCCTTAAACGCCTCACACAAAATGTCATTAGTCCAAACATCCAAAGCCTTCTGCTCTTCGCCATAAATGTTTTCAGTCCCAGCCGCTCCACGCCTGTGCGGAAGCGATGCGAAAATCGTGTCTGTAGTACCTGAAACTGCGAGAATAATCTTCGCAAGTCCCTCATCCAAATCCGTAATGTATTCTGAAAGAGTCGTCATAACAAAATCACCTATATAGAATTTAGAGGAAGAGCTTATAAACTTTTTATTTTATTCAAATACCCCGCTGCTCTGCAGCGGGGATATTTATTCTCAATTCACATTATTATCCATGACAGACTACAATCTTCCCATTTCCGGAAAAAAGATTTTTAACGTACTAGCCGATCAGAAGGTTATTGTAATGGCCGCAAACATCCGCACGCAGCTGTCCACGCGAGGTATTATGGAGGCTGCAAAGGAGCTTGACGCCGCAGTCCTATTCGAGATTGCGAAGTCTGAGGTCGGCTACACCGGCCAGACCCCTCAAGAGTTTATGGACGGGATAACTTCAATTGCCGCGGAATTGGACTTCAACACCCCCTACGCCATCCACGGTGACCACATCACCATAAAAGAGAACACGCCCGAAGCAATCGCTTCTGCCAGAGAGCTTATCGAAGCCGAGGTCGCTGCAGGTTTTACGTCTTACGCCATTGATGCGAGCCACAATTTTAATTTTGAGGGTGAGAACGAGCGAGAGCAGCTTTCCGACAACATAGACATCACGGTCGAACTTGCAGAGTATATCCCTAAGGGCGTTTGCCTTGAGGTGGAGGTTGGTGAGGTTGGCCGGAAGAATGATGACGGCTCGAAGAAGCTTACTACCGTTGAGGAGGCTACTACTTACATTGAGGCTTTGAAGGAGCAGGGAGTGAATCCTGATCTTCTGGCCATTAACAATGGCACAGTCCACGGTAACATCTTCGACAAGGAGGGTAACATAGTCGAGCAGGTTGGCATAGACATTGAGACGACCAAGGCTATTGCAGACGCCATCCGGCCTCTGGGAGTCCACATCGCACAGCACGGTATCACCGGGACTCCGCTTCGTCTCATGCACCTTTTAATCGATGCGGGCATTGCCAAGGGTAATGTCGGTACGAACTGGCAGAATATCGCGGTCGCAAACCTGCCTACCAACATTGTTTCTAAAATGGGGGAGTGGACGCTTGCATGTGATAAGGCCGTCAAGATGAAGGAGAAAAAGCCCGAGATGTCTCAGAAAGAGCTTATTGCAAAGAATATCAAGCATAGTTTAAAGGGCTTTAAGGATGAGATAATGTCCATTTCAAACGAGGACAAGCAGAAGGTGACTGACGCAACCCGACAGAGTGCCCTCGACTTTTTCAAGGCGTTTAATGCCGAAGGTTCCGGGGCAAAAGTTAGGGAATAATCTTTTTATGGTGGACTATCCGGTCCACCAGAATATTTCCCCCCAATTCTGGATTCTCGTAGAAAAGTGTGTTTCCCTTCTGAATCAATGTGGTATTGTATTCCTTACTCTCCCACACATATGACTTTCTAAGACATTCTTTCCTACACGCTCTTATGCCGAATTCACCGGAATCCATAAAGTGTGTTAAGCACTGGCGAGTCGTCGAAACATAAACATAGGGCACGTGAACTGAGACTTTAAAACCCTTTAAATCGCCATGGTCAATGGGCGTTCTAGTATTGTCTAACTCAATCCGTTCGAATCCTTCCTTCTTTAAAAATTTTTTATACCGGCTTTGAGTGAGCGCACTATAGTGTAAAACATCCCAACAGGCTTGCGGGATTTTATCCCTTATCAAACCAACTCTTGGATCCCTATTGTGCCTTAAAAGGAGTCTCCCTAAGACGGGGCTTAGATTTCTTTTTTGAACTTCTGCGAGCAAGCCCCAATCGTTTAACACGACTTCTGTTTTTTCTGGGA
>AQSC01000037.1 GCA_000402775.1 Euryarchaeota archaeon SCGC AAA252-I15
CAACAGAGCTAGAATTTTCTTTAAGAAGTTGCGGGAAATCTTCCATACGCCCTCCCATGATCATCTTCTTCCGATCGCAGATTACTAGATCATTATTGGGTTTGATGGAGTACCTGCTGGCAACCACTGCTGGATCGTCAATGTTGGTTATCTGCGGGATAAGTGGCAAGTGCAAGGGTGTGTTTCCGCAGCCCATGTTGACTCCCCAAGCATCAAGCCGCCAGTCGGTTCTAAGCGCCAACATAATCATCGTAAGGTTCATACCCTGGCCTTCCGTTCCGTGGTGGTGATACCGGGATTCATCGACACTATCCAGAAATGTGGGGTGGTTATGTCTCGCACGTCGTTCTCGTCTTCGAATGTCCCTTTCAAAACCAGGGAGTATGGATGCAATCTCCTCACGGTATTCTTCAGTACGCTTACGCCATTTCTCATAAGATTCTTCGTAAGGGATGTTTCTGCCGGATTGCTTTCTCTTTTTCTTTTGAGCCATAAGTTTAATGCGCGATTCCTACCAGATCTTTGATTTTCTTGAATCCGTTCTCCTTCATGAAGGCTTCGATTTCCTCACAGATTTTTTCGAAGGCATCTTCCTGGCGGTACATTATCGCCGTGCCAACTCCCACAGCGGACGCGCCGGCCATAAAGTATTCTATCGCATCGCGGCCGTCGGTGACACCCCCAGTTCCAATAACCGGGATTTTCACGGACTCGAAAACATCCCAAACACACCGCACTCCAATAGGCTTCACAACTGGCCCGCTCATACCACCCACCTTATAGTCGAGCACCGGCTTTTCAGCCTCAAGGTTTATGACCATGCCTGGTCCGAGCGTGTTGCCCATGTTGATTGCGGCAGCACCGCTCCTTTCGGCTGCTTTGGCCACTTCCCCGAGAGCTTGCGTGTTCGGCGATAACTTGATGATTACTGGAAGTTTTGTCGCCTTTACGACTTCCTTCGTAATCTCCTCTGTGGCCTCCGGCGTCCCGTGGCCTGCGAGAAGCCCCAAGCCCGGCGTGTGAGGGCAGGATAAGACGACTTCAATGGCAGAGAACGCAAGCGTGCTCAGTTCAATTGCAAGTTCTACGAACCCTTTTGCGTCTTCGGCGACTACGCTTGCAATGGCCGGGACTCCCAATTTACCGACGCCTGTAAACTCCTCTTTCGCAGCATCCAAGCCCATGTTCGAGTAGCCTACGGCATTGAGAAGCCCCCCGCGGACTTCCACAACAATTGGGTTGTTATGGCCTGTGCGAGGTTCTCTCGTGATCGACTTGATTGTGACTGCCCCTGCCCCTCCTTTTTCAACGCGCTTTAGCATTTCAATTGAAGTCCCTAGAAAGCCTGAAGCTAGAATTGTCGGATTAGCAAGTTTTATCCCTGCGAGCTCGGTTGAAAGACGACTCATCTAGATACTATGTGAGTAGTTTAAATTTAAATTCGAGTATTATGAATAATATCACATGGAAAAGCTTGCCGGTGAGCCCTCTCCCCTCGAGGATTGTCTGACAAGTTTCTGCGCCCAGCTTAGGAATCCAAACCGTGGTATTTCAGCCCGTGCAGTAGACGAAATAGCAGCTCTTGGACCTCGCGCGATACCTGGAATTTTCGGGCAAATTGAATCATCGATCAAGGAGAATTCCCCTCAAGGCTTTATGGCTGCGGCAGACCTGATCTGGTCGCTTGTAAAGATTGGAGACGACTCAGCTGTGGACGGTCTAGGCCAATACACGTCAAAAGAAAACGAAGATGGAGTCAGGAAATTCGCGGAATGGGCTGTGAAAAGAATTGGCGGTGAGAAACCAACCTTAGAGCAAGCAGTTGTTGATGTGCGCTCTACCGGGTTTTTCAGACCGCTTCTCGGGGCTTTAGACCTTGGTTTAATAGAGGATGAGAATATTGTCCTATTCCTCACTACCACATACGATCACCACCTACCAGGCCAAAGAGAAGTCTCCCCTTTCGTGCGGGGGACGGTCGCATGGGCCTTGCACAACCACCTTGAGCAGCCGGGAGTCGAAGATAAGCTGCGAGTAATCTCAGTAAATGACCCCGATGATGAGAGTGTAAAACAAATCGCAGACGAAGCCTTGAAGGGATAAAGCCTTTAACTTCTGGCTTCGGAAATCAAGTAGTCCACTATCCTATTCTCGACCGGAATCCTGGTCGCCTTCTTAAACCCTGTGAATCCCGGGCTTGCGTTGACTTCGAGTATCTTGTATCCATCCGCGTCCTCCACGATGTCGACGCCAGAAATCTTACACCCCAACGCTTTTGTCGCCTTGAGTGCAAGCTCTCCCAACTCGTCATCCGCCTTCATCTTAAATGCTTTGCCGCCGACAGTTACATTGCTCTTGTGCATTCCTTTTGGCGTCTTTCTTTTTATAGCTCCGATGACTTTTTCACCGACTACGATCACCCTTATATCCCCCTTTCCGTCTCCGGCAATCCTCTGGAGGATTAATGGTTTTTCAAATAACCCGTAAACTGACGTTAAATCCCCTCCAGTCTCCCCGTCTTTCACATAAAACACTCCTGACCCACCGCCACCCTCAACGGGCTTGATGTATTGGGGGAATCCAATCCTATTCAACTCTAAGAATGCGCGTACTGGATCGTTTGCGGCGAAGGAGGCGGGTGTTGGAAGCCCTTGCCGGGCAAGCAAGTAGTTTGTCACATGCTTCCTACAGGCGTTTCTAATCCCTGCAATCGGATTTATCACTGGAACATCCTTTTCAATTAGCTCGAGGAAGTCGAGGGTGAACTCGGATTTACAGTTGTCGGCGGAGCTGTATACGTGGTCGAGTTTTCTCATGAAAATCAAGTTTAAATTTTTTACAGGGATGTCTCCTCTTCGGGAATCCTCCTTCAACTTTGCAAAGTCTTTTTTCATAAATTTTTTAAAGGATTGTTCTCGCTTAAAAAAACCGGTTTCAACTGTTTTGCCTGAATTAATCCATTGTGAAGATTCATCAAGTAAGGTGAACTTAACTTTCTTTTCCTTAAAAGCTTTGGAAAATAATTCCTCATCGTCCTCGTCTTTTGGGATGAATCCGAAATGCATTTTATTGTTTAAAAAATAGTATACTTTCTTTATGAATACGACTCTCCCTCGATTGAGGGATTTCGTGGTTTCAAAAGAGGGTCTTGTTTTTGCTGTCGCATCTTACACTCACCCTAAGGGTTATGTTATCGCATTCCTCCGCTACATCCCCGGAAAAAGCGGTCTGGCTAAAATCAAGTCAACAGATGACTCCTATACCTTCTTGAGGGAAAATCACCCAAAATATCTTTTTTATTCTAAAGAACTTGACACACTGCTTCAAGGAGTTCCCCTCACAGAAGTCGGAAAAATCATTCATCCTAATAAATTCCTCACCGGACTGAATTCAGCCCAAGATTTATCTGATCATGAAGACAGAATCATCAGGCTTGTAAACATTCTAAGCAAGTATTCGAAAGTGTCCCTGGAAAAATTCGGGGTGACTGGCTCAGTTCTCGTGGAAGCTCACACTTACGCCTCGGATATTGATCTTGTCGTCTACGGCCGGTACAATTTTGAGGAGGTGAGGGAAGTTGTGGCTGAGTGCAAGCCCCCCCTTAAGGGGCTCAATGACGTGACAATCAACACCGCCTATTCAAAAAGGTTCCCGCTTACTAAAGAGCTTTCTTTTTCCGAGTTCGCATTCCACGAGAAGCGGAAGCACACGTCTGGACTTTTCGAGGGTGTGAAGTTTGACATACTTTATACTCGGGATTGGAGTGAGATTTCATCGGGGTGGGGTGACTTGAAGTATAAAAAAATCGGTTTAGTAGAACTTGAAGCGGAAGTAACTGATGATACTCTCGCCTTCGACTATCCCGCAGTCTACAAAGTTTCGGGAACATGCAGCCTAGGCGGCCGCTCCTTCAACGTTTCCGAGCTCGCCTCCTACACGCACACTTACTCTGGACAAGTTTTTTTGGGTGAGAAGGCTCAGGTTTCTGGGATGCTGGAGGAGGTTTCATCGAGTCGGGGAGTCCATTATCGGATTCTTGTGGGATCTACTCGTGAGGCTGAGGGGGAGTATATTAAATTATTCACTCCCAAATAGTATTTTATGGTTCAAAGGCTTCGTGTGGGTCCTCACGGCGACGAAACTCCTGAGGTTGTTCGAGTATTCTATCCGATTTATAAGGGTGGGCTCTACGGGGGGGTGGCAGGAGTCAAACGCATAATCGCGGACCGTGTTATAAAGCAGCCTAGGCGAAGCAGGATGGACCCTGAAGTCGTTGGCGAAGTAGAAGAGGCTTTGGGAGAGGACGGTATCGGCAGACCCAGCCCCTATGACGAGCTTTTATGCGATATCGCCTCGGACATGCTGCGTGAGGGGGGGAGTGGTGAATTCAAGAAACCTCCATTTCAAATGATTAATATCCCAGATTATGTGAATGCTAATATGGGTCGTTTACGTCAGGAAGGAAGCAGTGTAACCCATCGTGTTCTGGATGAATGGGGTGAGTGGGAGCCGCGTATACGGGATGCGACATTAATTACCGAGATAGGGAGGGAGGAACTTTTCAAAAAACATTGCGTGGGTGTGAAATATCGTGAGGATGATTGTATTGGCGATGACTGGGTGATGGCGTATTTAGCACTCGAAGTCCCCCCGGAAAATTTAGTGCGCGTTCACCGTCTGCGCGCAGTCGCTTCCGGCGACCTAGACCTCGACTACGCCCGCAGGCTAGTCCTGAAAAGCCCTGAAGTCCAGGAGGCTTCCGGCCAAATCACGCATCTTCTAGAGCAGAATAATTTAAACCACATCCGTGTGGAGACTCCTGGCGCTTAAGCGATGGCTTCCAAAGACTTTTCTTGCACGCGCTGCGGCAACTGCTGTACTGGCATTAAAATCCAGTTCGTTGAAAAAGACTTGGACTTGTGGGTTTCGAAAGATAGGTCAGACATCCTTGAGAACGTCCTTCTGGGCGTTCAAAAGAAGGGAAGTATTTTTTTCATTACCGCAGCCGAATACTATGCGAAAGAAACGGCTGGAGGTGACGTAATCCTTGGGGCAGCCGGATGGTACGACTCGGAATCAGATTCCCGCCTTGCGCAATGCCCGTTCCTTAAGGTTGGAAAAGACGGGGAAGCTAATTGTAAAATCTATTCCATCCGCCCTCAAGCCTGCAGAAACTTCCCGTTAAAGCAAGTCGACAAGGGGGTAAGCGACCGGAAAATAAAACAGTGCCCCGCCCTCTAGGGAATGTGTCCCTTGTACTGAGCGACTTTGACGGGCTTTATGTCTTTTAGCCTATCTTCCACAAGCCCAAGGTCGTAGGCGCTACTGCATGTCGGGCAAACTCTGAATTCGCCTGTCATATTTTTCACATCTCTTGGAGTTTTTTAATACGCTCATCAATGGGCGGGTGCGTGCTGAACATGCCCGCCACAAAACCTTTCGTGTTTCTGAATGGCGTTGAGATGAAAAGGTGTGCCGCCGCCTTGTTGGCCTTGTCGACGAGGGGGTCCGGGTCTTTTTTGATTTTTTCGAGGGCGCTTGCAAGCCCCGGCGGATAGCGCGTCAAGACCGCGGCGTTTGCGTCCGCGAGAAATTCCCGCTGCCTACTTATCGCAAGTTTTATGAGCTGGCCTACAAGAGGTGCGAGCATGGCAAAGACGATGCCAACGATAAGAATCGCAGTCTGGGCGCCTCCCCCCCCATCGCGGCTGCGCCGGCCTCCGCGCCCGTACCACATGCTGCGTAGGATGAAGTCTGAGAGAAGTGTGGTAAGGCCGACCATGACGGTTGTCAGCATCATAAAGCGTATGTCAAAGTTTTTCACGTGGCTCATCTCGTGGGCGATAACTCCCTCAAGTTCCTGTCTGTTCATTGTCTTAAGAAGGCCAGTAGTCACCGTTACCGCAGCGTGCTCGGGGTCCCGGCCCGTCGCGAACGCGTTGAGCGCGCTGTCTTCAATCACGTACGCCTTAGGGGTGGGCACGCTCGCGGCGAGCGATAGGCCTTCAATGGTGTGATACAGGTGTGGGTACTCGTCTTTGGTGACGGCGCGGGCGCCCGTCATGGTAAGTATCATCTTGTCGCCGCTATAGTAGGCGAAGACGGAGTAGAGTATCGAGATGACGACGGCGACGGTCAAGCCGACGTTCACGTTACCCCATACAAGACCGAGCACTGCGCCCAATACACCCAAGATTATAACGAACAATCCCATGAGCAGGATGCTGCGGCGTTTGTTGCCGCGCACCTGCTCGAACATCGTCTGCATTTCTAAAATTGTACTTTCGGAACCTCTCTCTCGGCAGCTGGCGTATCGAAAAGTATTTCAGTCTTAAAACCTAAAGGTCCTGCAAGCATGTTGTTGGGGAAAACCTGAATCCTATTGTTGAACTCAGTTACTATATCGTTATAGTGCTGGCGGGAGTACGCGATCTTGTTCTCAGTGCCCGTCAACTCCTCCTGCAGCTGCAGGAAATTCTGGTTGGCCTTAAGGTCAGGATAATTCTCGCTTACCGCGAACAGGCTTTTGAGTGTGTCTGAGAGCATGTTCGACGCCTTTGCTTTGTCTCCCACAGTCTTTGCGTTCATAACTGCAGCCCGCGCCTTCGTCACTTCCTCGAAGACGCTTTTCTCGTGTTTCGCATACCCCTTGACAGTCTCTATCAAGTTGGGTATGAGGTCGTTTCTCCGCTTAAGTTGCACGTCGATTTGCGCGAAACTATTTTTCACCTCATTGCGTAGCCGGATAAGCCCGTTGTAAATTCCGACAAGAACTAAAGCCCCGATTACAACAATAGCTAATACAATCAATTCAATCATTCACATCACCTCACAAATTGTAATTGATTTGTAAGCGGCATATAAATCTTTGGTTTTCAGTGATTTTGCTTATCAGCAATACTACCCCCTAAATATTTAAAAAAATTTTTTTAAAGGCTGAAGTTTTCGGTAGAGTTTATTAATCTTTATGAACTGAGAGGTAATTATTAAATCTTTCGAGTGCTTCGTCGTGTCGCCGTCTTTCTTCGGTAGACCTCCACATATCGTTTGACTCGGAAAGTGTGTCTGCGTGAAGTTTCTTGATTCCACCGTTTACTCTTTTCAAATTGATTTCTGAAAGGCCTTTACGCTTACCACACGAGTTCACGAATGCCTCATACTCATCAAACGTGAATGAGGATTCCGGTTTGAAATTATCGTTTATGAGTAAGTTTGCAATCCGCCATTCATAGACTGCATCAATCTCTGATTTAGAGAGATTGCGGGCTTCACCTTGAAGCGCGAATCCAAAAGACTTTTTCATCAAATTATAGTGACCCCTCAAAGTGAGCGGCTCGTGAATTACAAAACTTGAATCCCTTTTCATAATAACTGCTTTCAGAACTATTAGTTTACAAGCTAATAAAGGAAAAGAGAGAGAAAAGAAAAAGGTTGCGTTGGGCCCGATGGGATTTTAACGTCGGATATTCCCAACGAGAATCGTCGGGTGTTCGACCTGCCGGTCGCACGCAACTCCTCAAGTCAAATCCTTGAGTCTGCGGAATTTGCTGTAGGCAAATTCACCTTTTCTCTTTTTCGTCAACGTTTTTCTCTTTTGGAAAAGAGAAAAAGGTTGCGTTGGGCCCGATGGGATTTGAACCCATGGCCACTCGATCTCTCAGAACCCCTTTTCTTTTTCCCGAAAAAGAAAAGGTGTTTCATCCCCAAAAGAAAAAGGGTTTCTTTCTTTGGGGTGGAGAACTTTCTTTCTTTTCTAAAGAAAGAAAGGGCTCCTATGAGTCGAGCGCTCTAAACCGAACTGAGCTACGGGCCCATTTATTTTTTCTTCCTTCCGTGCCCGTTTGCTCTAGGTCGTCGAGGCATCAGCCGAAGACGGCCTTTTAGTCGTCGGCTAATTCCGACAACCGAACTGAGCTACGGGCCCGTTTGTGGGTTTATTTATTGGGTTGATGGATTTAAATAATTTATAAAGTCTTTTCTACTATATGTTACTTTACTATGGCTTTGATTGATGTTGGGCGCGTTTGTGTTAAGGTCTGCGGGAGAGACGCTGGCGGACTGTGCGTTGTTTTAAGCGCTCCTTCGGACGGTAAGGTTTTGGTTGACGGGATTGGCGTTCGCAGGAGAACTATCAGCATTTCCGATGTTGAGCCGACTTCAACTGTTTTGAAGGTTAAGAAGGACGCGTCATCTGATTCTGTTTTAAAGGAGCTTGAGAAGGCGGATCTTCCTTGGTGATGGACTCTCCGACTGGTTTGGGTGAAGTAGTAGTCAAGTCTGAGGATGACTTATCCTTGGATTGCGGTTGCACGCCAGCTGAAAGATCCATGAAAGAATATCTTACGAAGGGTATTGTGATTGTTGATAAGGTTTCTGGCCCCACGTCCCACCAGGTTACTGTGTGGGTGAGGCAGATTGTCGGATTTAAAAAAGCAGGTCACTCTGGGACGTTGGATCCTAAAGTTACTGGTCTTCTTCCAGTAGCTCTTGGTTCAGCCACAAAAGTTGTTGGAGCGCTTCTCTCATCCCCGAAACGTTATGTAGGTATCATGCGGGTGCACGGTGAAGTAAGCAAGAAGCAATTGAATAGTCTCTTCAACGAGCTTACTGGTGAAATCTATCAGAAGCCGCCTTTGAAGTCGGCGGTAAAGCGGGAGCTTAGGAAGCGTACGATTTACTCCCTTGACCTTATCGAGCGTGATGGCAGGTATGTGGTGTTTGACGTCTCCTGTCAAGCTGGGACTTATATTAGAAAGTTGATTCACGATGGAGGATTGATTCTGGGTTGCGGTGCCAACATGCAGGAGCTTAGAAGGACTAAGGTGGCTTTGTTCAATGAGGATGATTGCGTGATACTTCAGGATTTGAAGGACGCGTTCGTAGACTACACTGAAAACGGGGTCGAAGCGGGCTTAAGGGAAATAGTCCACCCCATGGAGGAAATGGTCGCTCACTTGAAAAAGATTTGGGTGAAAAACTCTGCTGTTGGGGCGATAGCCTGTGGTGCGAAGCTCATGGCACCGGGAGTCACTAAACTTCACGATTCAATCAAGGCTGGGGAAGGCATCGCGATTATGACCGGGAAAGGCGAGCTTTTAGCCTTGGCTAAGGCATTAAATTCCTCGGATGAGATTTTAAACTTGAATCGTGGGGTTATCGCAAAGCCTAGTCGAGTCATCATTGAGGCTGACGTTTACCCTCGAATATGGGGGGACAATAAATAAATAGTTGAGAGGATAGTATAATATAAAATGACATTGGACAAAAAGCTTTTGGACATCATCGCCTGCCCGAAATGCAAGGGCGACCTGAAATACACGGACACGAAGAAAGAACACAGCCTAACCTGCAATGCATGCAAGCTGAAATACCGCGTCGAAGACGACATCCCGATAATGCTCATCGACGAGGCCGAGAAAATCAAATAGTAGGAGGCACTAGCGAGCGTAATGAGCGTATGTGCCTCCCGCATGTGAACTGGGCGTGACAGTTCGACGAGGCCGAAAAAATCAAGTAGGTGACCTTAAATTAAAGCCCAACAAAAAACATTACAAGAAAAACTAGGGTAGACCATAAGGCTAAAGAAAAACATCTTTTTTTAAATTTAACACCCATAATATTCTTCCCGTCTAACAAAACATAAAACAATACGCTGAGGTGGCGGAGCATGGCTTAACGCGCGGGACTGCTAGAACCCCTTTTCTTTCTTTAGGAAAGAAAGAAAAGGTGTTTCATCCCCAAAAGAAAGAAAGGATGAGACAAAAGAAGGTTGCAGTTATCCCGTTCCCCCTGCGGGAGCCTGGGTTCAAACGCACGGAAACCCACAAGGTTTCCGGCGCACAGAAACCGCATCCGCAGTTTCTCGTGTCCCAACCTCAGCGATCCCAAAGAAAGAAGAAAAAACGTAAAATACCTTTTTTTTTATTGAACGCCCATATCTATTTCCTGAACCACACATGAAAACAATTGCTGAGGTGGCGGAGCATGGTTTAACGCGCGGGACTGCTAATCCCGTTCCCCCTGCGGGAGCCTGGGTTCAAATCCCAGCCTCAGCGAACCCCTTTTCTTTGTCGGAGTTTCCCGACGAGAAACCGGGGATAATTGAGGGGTTTTTCAACCCCTCAGTAATGCACGTTTCACTCGATTTTTCCGAACAGTGTTTTCAGCACGTCTGCTTCGTGTGCGAGTTCTTCAGTCTGCCCGGGGTCTTCGGGCATTATCATGTCTGCTCTAATGCTTTCATAGGTTTCAATTAGGGTGTGGGCTGCTCCGGCAGGGTCTCCGCCAAAGAGGTCTCCGCGGCCTGCGATGTGTTCAAGGGTTGCGGCCACGCGCGAGAATTCGGGCAGGTTCCCTACATTCAATCCCGTCCAGTAAGACGCCTGCTGCTCGTCTGCGTGCTGGATGAATGATTGAGCGTGCGACGGGCTCACTTCCAAATCTTGTATTGTTGCGGCGAGAAGTCCCGCCTGCGTTCGAACGTCCTCGGGATTGCATAGACTTAAACCCTGGTTTTCAAGGCTTACTCTAACTTCGATTGGTCTAAGAGACTGGGCGATCTCACTCCACGGCACAACAGGAGTCTTATGTTCTTGCTTTTTCACCGGTTTAGGACTTCGTTTAGAGTCACCTTCCACATCAGTTGCTCTTTTCCGAGGGCTCATTCGTGAAAGCTGCTCGGTTTTCTCGACAGCCATCTTAAAATCTGGTTTTACCTGGAGGGCTAAAGCGTAAGCTAAGCCTGACCTGTCGTATTCGCCGATGAGCATGTGGCAGTTTCCTATGTTTGTGAGCGCCCAGGCGGCGTGCTTGATTTTCCCTGCCTCAAGGCCACCACCTAAGGTACGCTGTATTTGTGGGAGTGAACGAGGGAATTTTTGGAGGGCGAGTGACGTATAGGAGTGTTGCATGCTCTCTCGAAGCATTTCCCCCCCAGTTTTCATGTCGTGTTTATCGTGGACGAGGTGTCTACCCCTCTTGTATCGGAGGCTCGCCGCGGTTTCAAGCTCTCCCAGAAGAAGTGTTCTCTCCTGCCCCGCCTCCTGGAAAGGTGCAACAGATGCCCCACCTCGAATATGCTCTTGCGTGATTCCTCTGGCTTCGAGAAGTTTTCTGGATGTCTCGATACCCAAGATTATTTCACGGTCCATCTCCTCCGCCCAATTTGGAATGTCTTCTTCTAGTACGTGCTTGCTTGCCTTATTGCAGATGTCGCAGAGCTGGTGGGTGGCGAAAAGATTCGTCGGGTCTACCGCGACCGCCCGCTCGAGGAATCGGACGGCATCGAGGAGTCTGTGTCTGTGTATAAAGGATGATCCGAGGATTGTGAGGGCTTGAGAAACGTATGGTGCTTCCATGTTTGGGACGCTTTGTTCAAGTTTTCCCGGGGAATGAGTTAATACTTGTTGAATTCGAACTTGTAGTGGAGTTTCCTTAGTTTCAATTCCCAGGGATAAACTTAGACAATCCCAAGCTTTGTAATCAGCTTGTTTAAAATTACCCTCCTCTAAGGCTTGAAGGGATTCTTTAATCTGTCCTCGCATACCCCAGATCTTGCCTTGGGCTTGATCTTGCATTTTGGCAACTTCAGGCGAAATCCCTTCTAAATGAGCATGAAGCTCTTGGAATCCGGAAAACACTTCGCCAACCTTAACCTTGCTTTTATGAGCCATCCTATTTTATGTAGTATCTCTTTACTCTTTTTTTAGACCCTGATCTTGGATTAAATTTAGGTACTCCACTTATTTTAACTTTCACTCCTAATTAATTCTGAAAGAATTGAGGTGATTTTCATGCCAGACGGATGGTCTGACCTTGAGGATAAACTGAAAAAAATCGACGGAAAAAAACAGGTGGAAGCACCCAGCGCATCTGAAACTCCTTCAGAGTCCAAACCAGTTGAGGTGAAACCTCGGAAGGAATGCAAGGGCGGTTTCGCCGAATACATGGAGAAAGTGCAAAACACTTACAAGGATGCGCGATCGCAAGGTCCAACATCATTCAAAGACAAGTACGAATCGAGTTTCGATAAGAAGGAGACACCCACCCTCAACAAGGAGGGTGTGGGGGGGACTAAACAGTTTAAGGGTTTTGAGAAAAGATTTCTGAAACGACACTAACTATTGTTTTAGTCGTCAGAAAACTTCTGCCCTGAAATACAATCCTTGCACACTCCCCGAACAGTCAGACAGTTCCCGCACACTCTCCTTCCGCAGAGCATGCAAGAGTATAGTGCTCCTGCTTTCCCGCATGAGTCGCATATTGCAGGACTCGTCATCGTCTAGGCCGCTTTCGAGTTTTTGGGTTTGACTTCGACTTTGGGAAGCTGCATTGGAGGTGGAAGCTGCAGTTTCCTGGAAATACTTACGGATTCTAGCATGGCCTCCCTAAGTATTGCGGTGGAGACCTCCTCCATTACTTCGCGTTCCACAGACACTTCCTTGTCCTTCTTCGTCACTACCTTCTTCAACTCCTTGTTGAAATACCAAAGGCTTCCTTCAAGGAGGATGTATCCGATATCAGGCTCGTATTTCACAGTGTACCTGTATGAAACCAGAAGGTATTCTCCAGCGTTATCGTCTTTTTTAATCTCCATCTTCGTTATCATGGAGCTTGCGTTCGCCGTAACACTTGAAATAGTTTTGTCTTTCTTTTCCCCGTCGATTTTTGTAATCCTAAAGTTTACAACAGTCATCGTATATCACATCAAATTTTTTTTTGGATAAATTATGGTAGACCCCATTATAAATAAAGCTTTTTTTTTTTAGTCTGCGAAAGCAGTGTTTCTAATGTAGATTTCCCCGAACAAATTGTCTTGCGTTAAAAAGAGTTTAGAGTCGTTTGAAAGATGAAGGAGGGAGAGTAAGACTGACACTATCTCGTCGCGGGTTTTCGCAAGCTCTGAAAACAATACCACCTCTTTATTACTCAATAAACCCGCCACACGAGAGTAAGTCTCCTCAATAAGCTTTATGATGTCTATGTCTTTTTCAACCACGATGTTGCGGTCCTCACCCTTTTTCGCCAGAGTCTTCTGCCTTCTAGCACCCTGCTCTTCAAGCGCTTTCTGAATTGCGGAAATAAGCTCTTGCGCAGTTACACGCCGTTTAGGCACTCTCTGGGGGCGTAAGGCAATCTCGAATTCCTGAGTCTCCTCATCGCTTAAAGACTTGAGCAGTTCCCCGAATTCCCCATCACACAAGTAGTTTAGTGAGTCGGCGAGTTCAGCGTAAACTTCGCTCTTGTTTGGAGTTAGAATGTCGGCTTTCATCCGCAGTAGGACCGATGAAACCAGAATCACGTTGGCCGGGATTTTAAAGCTCATCTCCCTCATCTGCTTCACGCGCTGGGAGTATCGGGAGGCGAGTTCGCCCAAGTTAATGTCCCAGGGGTCTAAGCCGGTTAATGTCTCATAGAGTATGTCTCTCCAAGTAAGTTCGGGAGTCTCTATGAGGGTGGTTATCCTATCCATTTGTATTATATCACGCCACACAACTGCCAAAACCACCCCTGTATGAGTTATTATAGATTGCGCATATAAATATTTGATAAAACTAACTATTTCTTTGAGGTGATTTTTAATGGTTCGTGTTGCAATAAACGGCTTTGGAAGGATTGGTAGGAATGTCTTCCGTGCCGGATATAAAAAAACCGATATTGAATTTGTCGCGATAAACGATTTGACTGATTCAAAGACTCTTTCGCATCTACTCAAATATGACAGTGTATTTGGGAAATTCCCTGAAGATGTTGGTTTCGGAGAAAATTATCTGGAAGTTTCTGGGAAGCAATTAAAGGTCACTTCTGAAAAGGACCCTGCCAACCTGCCTTGGGGGGAATTGGACATCGACGTGGTTGTTGAATCAACCGGGTTTTTCCTCGACAGGGATGGCGCCTCAAAACACTTGACTGCTGGAGCGAAGAAAGTCGTAATTTCCGCACCTGCAAAGAATCCTGATGTTACTATCGCGCTTGGAGTAAACCAAGGCATGCTTAAGCCGGAACACAACATCATCTCGAATGCTTCATGCACTACAAACTGTCTCGCGCCGGTGGCTAAAGTGTTGAATGATACTTTCGGGATTGAAAAGGGTTTGATGACTACAATCCACGCGTACACTAGCGATCAAATGCTTCTTGACGCACCCCACAAAAAGCTTAGGAGGGCTCGATCTGCAGCACTTTCCATGGTGCCCACGACCACTGGCGCGGCCGCTGCGGTATCACTCGTCCTGCCCGAGCTTGAAGGTAAACTGGATGGTATGGCTATTCGTGTTCCCGTTCCGGATACTTCAGTCGTCGACTTGACAGCCGTTTTGTCACGGGATGCTTCTACCGAGGAGATTAACAGGGCATTCAAGGAGGCTGCTGAAGGTGACTTAAACGGTATACTCGACTATACTGAAGAGCCTCTTGTCTCAATTGATTACGTTGGCAACCCGCATTCATCCATAGTTGATGGTCTGCTCACCAAGTCCTTGGGAAACACGTGTAAAGTGATCTCTTGGTACGACAATGAGTGGGGTTACTCAAACAGGGTTGTGGACTTGATAGGGGTTTTAAAGTCCATGCTGTAGGATGGATAAGAGGAAGGAGACGGCTCAAGGATTCTCTAAGAAAGGGGATGTTTTCTACGGTAAGGGTGATTTTGAAAAAGCTGTAGTCAACTACAAGAGGGCTGTTGCGCTTGATCCGGCGAATGCTGGGAATCATTTCGGTTTGGGGCTTGCCTTTTACAGGAGAGGTGATGTTGGTCAAGCCCTGGGTTGTTTTAAAAGAACTATCCGTCTGGTACCAACCTTTTTCGACGCAATCTATTATACTGCTCTTTGTCTTGAAATGGAGGGCAAGTTCGTTGAAGCTGAGAAATCTTACCTTAAATATCTTGAGGAGAATCCCGATGACGTTAAAGCAGTCAACAGGTTGGGTTTAACATACTTGAAATTACACGACTCTAAAAATGCCAGAAAGTATCTTGAAAAGGCTTTGAAAGAGAATGGCGCTACACAGCCGACATATTTTGGACTGGGTTTTTTAAAGGAGATTGAAGGTGATTTAGAGGGTGCCTTAAGTTTTTACGAGAAGGCCAGTGAGATTAAGTCTGATTCCAAGGGCTTGTGGTATCAGACGGGTTTGTGTTACCGCAGGTTAGGCAAGTTTGAGAAAGCGCTTCCGTGTGTCGAGAGGGAGCTTTCGCTTTTTCCAAAAAGTGTTGAAGCCTTGTATCTTAAGGGTGTCATTCAGTTGGATTTGGAGAGGTTTGATGATGCGGTCTCATCTTTTAATGGGGTTTTAAAGGTGGATTCCGGTCGTCCTGAAGCTTATGTGTCGCGTGGGAATGCTTATAGTCTGTTAGGGGATTTTGAGCGTGCTGTAGACGACTATCACAGTGCCATTGATGCTGACGCAAGTTATGTTCCAGCTTATGAGGCGTTGGGTGTATTGTTCAGGTTGAATGGTCAGTTTAGGGAGGCTTTAGATTACTATCATAGCGCATATGACGTTAAGTCTGACGAGCGCATTAAGAAAATCATGGATGAGATTCGAATTCAGATGAAAGTTTAACCCCCTTTTTTTAACTCATCCCTAGTCTATTAAATATTATCTGGTCGACTGCGTGCGTTTTCTCAGCATATACTACATGACCTCACCACTAATGAATATCTCCCCCACACTGTGTTTTTTTACTGTTTTACCTCCAATATTCACTGAGTAGACTATGTCGATGGGTATGCTATACTTTTCAGCCCAATTAATGTACCAGCACGGCTCATTTGAGTGTTGCACATGCCAACTCTGAGTACTCACAACAGATACTCCGAATGTTGCATACTTTGGAATGACTAAAGGCCCACTAGATTGAATGCACTCACTTCCAGAGCACGCCAAGTCTGGACAGTAGGCGGTTTCATTATCACAGTCCCTTGAAATTGCTGATCCCTCATACTCAACAATCATTTTCTGACAAGTCATGTTATTCACACTAAAAGCAATGTGTTGGATTTGTACGTCAATTCCCCACGTGTTCTTAAAAAGACATGTGAATCCGTTGTAATCAAAGGATTCTGGGAAAAAAACGTCTGAACCCATCTTACAGCTGGGAAGCAGGGGTTTAAGCCCCTGGAAGCCGTTGCTTATTGCTCCTCCCCCGCTCGACCGAAAAAATCCGAGTTGCCAAATGGCAAATCCGACAACTAATACTATGAGGATAGCCCAACCATAACTCATCAGAAATTCAAGTGCGGTCATCCCCCTAACTTTCATTTTATTATTCTTTTGGTTTTCTAAGATTAAATTAATTATTAGAAGAATTCATCTTCCCCATAAAAATACTGTCTATCAGATGTTGTGAATTCAATGGAGACTATGTCTCCCATGGGGGGAGTATAAAATGAGTCGTATGTTATTCCTCCAACAATCAACCCGACAATATCATGTTCGAACACACCCCAACCTGTTTTCCACTCTCACCCTCTCTTAAGACAAAGTATATTACACGGATATGACTATCTTCCTTGTATGAGCTGACATCAATCTCATTTGGAGTAATCTTTTTTTAAGGATTCAAGCAATCCGAAAAAATTATTGCGAGGATTATTTATTCAAACGTAAGCTTCTTAAGATACTACTGATTCCTCACCGTATTTTTATGCAAAGTTCAGATAGCATGAGTCTGATTTTTTCCCGTCGTTTGTGATTCTCTGGCAGAATTTAGGGTTTTCACTGAATTTCGCCAGATACAGCCAGCAATCATTGTCTATCCCGCAGTTCTCGTAATTACCGCTTAGATTTAAAACTTCAGCCTTGCATAACGGGCGATATGCAGGATATATTATTTCACTGCATTTTCCCTCATCAAGGTTTTTTAAAGCAACTACAGTATTGCATTCATCCTTGTAGGTTATGTATCTACGTTTCTCATTTTCCGGATTTAGAGTGTCTTCATCGACTTCAAAGGCTAGTGGCATGTCGCATAATGATTCATCACTTAACTCTATTCCGATGATGTGTTTGCATGCCGTCCTGTCGTTTTCGTTTGAAATCAGATTATTGCATAGTGTTGGATCCCTGTTTTTTATGGCCGTGCCTATAATGCAAGAGTCTTTTTCTAAAGCATCTGAAATGTTAGAACAGTCTTCTAAATCAGGGTTTTCAGGTTGGATTATTGTCGACGATGATGGTGAGTCAAGTTCTACAGGGTATGTGCCGCCTTCACCGCCAGGATGATCATCAATCTTACCGTCATCAATGCAACCGCAGGTCAGTAGAACAAAAACCGTAAGTAGTGCTGGTTTTTTCAGTTGCATGTTGTCGGGATGTTTATTGAATTACAGACTTTGTTTGAAGTAATTCCACTCCTCGCAAGGTATAGGCAGTATTTTAATTCATGGTCTTGGGATATGTCCAAGCTTGCTTGGATTAGCCCCACATCCTCTTTTGTTCCCAGTTTATTCGACAACACTTTTTTCACTTCAGTAATTTTAGAGTCTACTAATATGTCGTAATAGATGTGGTGTAATCTTCCATCTTTGAGGTAGTCCCATCCATTGTTTGCTTTTCTGATTTCTTTCATGTCGACTTCGAGAAAAATATTCACTCCGTCAATGCAATACATAGTATCTTCCATACATTTTTGACAATCCTTGTGCAGTTTTCCTCTTTCAGGGATGTCGGATCCTTCGAATTCATCATAGTTTAAGAATTCATAGTGGTCAAATCTTAAGTGGTATGATTTTAAGGTAAGGTGTGATTTATCGGGTGATGCGGATTTGTCTTCATTTAAGGGTGGTATTGCATCTTTCACTCTCTCCACGCATCCACAAAACATTGTGAAAAAGACCACTAAAGCGAGGATTTTAAGTTTCTTCACGTAAACTAATTAACGGTATAAAGGAAAAAAGATTCTTTCTTAAGGAATAATCCCCTCAGGATTAACATCAGCTCAAAATCAACTAAAGGTGACGCTCCAACCTTCAACAAACGACGCATACATGCACAGCTACTTTACGGACTACAACTTTGGTGGGAGAGTATACATCCGCGCAGCAACATTCTATGAAAGACACATATACATCCAATTCGAACTACCCTCGCCCCCATCATGCAGCAAGGTCGATAAAGCCACTTCATCTTTATGGCACTATTTATCATGCTGCCGAAGCAGCGGGGAAAGACAATACGGGATATACAGGATAACAGAACATTGGGGTGAAAAAACAATAACATGGATGAACGCTCCCACCACGGAAATCCTTCCAACCGACATAATCCCGCTGGACCAGACCCTCGGATGGAAAAACTGGGATGTTACAGCAGACATAGCGGGAATAATAGGCGGCGCACACCCAAACTACGGGTGGATGATAAAAGACCTGGAGGATACGAGGCGCTCATACAGCAACTTCTTTTTCGTAAAAGACAGTTCAAATTCTTTCAGCGAGAAGAAGCCGAAACTAGAGATTACATACTATCTAGAAGACTGTGACTGAAGTCACATGCATCTTCAACATGCCTTACGATACCCGAATCTCGGACGACCACTGGTGTAAACCGCTTAACAACGGGCATGTAATAAAATAGGTAGGCTGAATTAATATAATCCTATGGCCCCCACTACAATTCCGCCTTCAGGATTTTTGTCTCACACCTGTTTTCAATATCCCAGAGGGATCTCACCTCATTGGGACAGATGAAAGTCACAGCTTTCCCGCTTGCCCCAGCCCTTGCAGTCCGCCCAATTCTGTGGACATAACCTTCCGGTTCCTTAGGTACGTCGTAATTGAATACGTGGCTTACGTTGTCAATATCAAGCCCTCTCGCCGCAACATCAGTTGCAATCAAAAACTTAAACTTCTTCTCACGAAAGCCTTCCATGACCCTCTCCCTCTGCTTCTGAGTCAAGTCTCCGTGAATGGCCTGACTGTTAAAACCCCGCTGCCTCAAAAGCCTACTGAAGGTTTCAGCCCAACGCTTCGTATTACAAAAAATAATCGCACTACTAGGATTCTCCCTCCTAACCACTTCTAAAAAAACATCCAATTTCTCCTTCTGAGAAACTTCATAATAACACTGTTCAACCTCTTCAACTAAGAGTTCATTATCCCCGGTCGCAACAATATGCGGATTGCGAGCGATGGACTGAGCCAGCTGCGTAACCCTCTCACCGATTGTGGCTGAAAAAAGCATTGTCTGCCGTTCCTTGGGAATGTGGGATAAAATCTTTCTGATATCGATGATGAAACCCATATCCAACATACGATCAGCCTCATCCAACACCAGCATCTTAACTCGGTCAAGTCTTAAAATCCGCCTGTTAATCAAGTCGAGAATCCTCCCCGGAGTCCCAACAACAATCTGCGCCCCCTTCGCAAGGGCTTCAGCTTGGGTTGAAATCTTCCTACCACCGTAAACAGTCGCGACAGAAAGCCCCTTCTTGTATCCAATCTTTTTCATCTCCCCTGAAACCTGCAGTGCAAGCTCACGGGTTGGAGTGATAATCAACGACTGAACAACCCGTTCAGACGGATTTATCTTCTCTACGATGGGGATGGCAAACGCAAGCGTCTTACCCGTCCCCGTCTTAGCCTGCGCTATCAAGTCATAACCATCCAAAATATACGGTATGGCCTCGGCTTGAATAGGCATCGCCTCTTGGAAGCCATGGTATTCCAAATCTTCCATAACATGCGAGCTTAAATCTAGCTCGCTAAAACTAATTTCATTCATAATATAATTCACCTCAAATGTGTAGAATCAGGCTTGGTCTTACTCGCAATCAGATAAATGATTTCTAATGAAAACGAAATAACGACAAAAATTTTTTTCCAAATTCTACTCTATATCTCAAATATAACACTTTGGAGGTTAAAAATCAATTTTTAAATTAATTCTCATATTCTACTCTTATGGTTAGCAAGGTCAATGCAGCACATATCCTGGTTTCGGGCGAGGGCAAGGCGAAGGAGCTTTTAGGGCGAATCCAAAAAGGTGAAGCTTTCGGAAAGCTGGCCCAAGAGTTTTCAGAGTGTCCGAGCAAAAGACGCGGGGGAGATCTCGGCTGGTTCGGCCGCGGTCAGATGGTCCGGGAATTCGAGAAGGTGGCATTTGAAGGTGAGAAAGGCTCTGTAGTCGGCCCAATAAAAACACAGTTCGGCTGGCACATCATAAAAATACTCGACAAGAAGTAGGTGTTTTTATAACACGAAAAACGTGGGGAGATATCTGACAAGAAACTTCAGGAACATTAGAAGATACTACTGGTTCGGTTTCAACGGAGCAGGTGCATTCAACAACAATACCGAGCAAACAAGAGAGGTTGAGGTTGAATGGAATGAGTGGGAGAAAATTTCTGGGGGATTCGAGTGTAATTAACACTCAATTACGAAACGTGGAAAACCGTTAACACCAACCAATCCAGGGGGGTTAGGTTAGAATCAACGAGTATGAATTGTATGTGTTGTTGACCGACATGATCTATCCTAATTGTGGCACTTTCTCTCGCAAAGTCTTTGATAGTGGTATCCTTGTCAATATCCAACCAGTTATCGCTTTGCCTTATTACGGAATCGATTATTCCACTTAATTGACATTACTGTTCAATTACCATTCATCTGAATAGTTGCTGTCATCTGCATTGAAGTAGTCTTCAGATTGAATTTCCTCGACAGTGTCATATTCATCGTCTATAACCCTCGGATCCTTCCGATTTAACATATTTTGCTTTTTCGTTACAGCCTTCTTCTTTAGCGCATCTTTCTTTGTCATTTACTTCACCTCTGCTATGCTTTCACAATATTTTCCTCCTTAATGCTCTAAACAGTCTTCTCTCCAAGCGCAATTCAGCTGGTCGCAGAAGTCTTTCGCAGTCCCAAAACAGTCAACATTTCCTTCTGCCAGTTGTATGGATTTTATCAACTCGGTTTTATCCATACCTCTCTTCACTTTCATACCTAATTCTTTAGCCCTTTTTTTAATATCACTCATTTTCATTGCCATCACCCATATCCTGTTTTACACATTTTTTTATTTCATTCACCATCTTCTTATTTTCCACTTTGATGAAAATGGGTTCAGTATATTCGAATACATCCCCCATGTAGTTCCTGAGAGTGAGTTTATCCTTCGTCTTCTTCACGAGATAATCTGGTTGAATGGGTATCTTCCCCCCTCCACCCGGCGCGTCAATAACAAACTGGGGCGCACACAACCCTGAAGTGTGTCCTCTAAGATTTTCGATGACATTCAAGCCCACTTCTAGTGGCGTCCTGAAGTGTTCGTTTCCCCGAGCTAGGTCGCACTGGTAGAGGTAATACGGTTTCACCCTCATTTCCACGAGCTTTTGCATAAGCTCTTTTATCACCGCTGGGTCATCGTTGACCCCTTTTAAAAGAACAGTCTGGCACCCCAATGGGATGCCGGCATCTGCGAGCATCCCGCAGGCTTTTCTGCTTTGTTGTGTGATTTCTCTCGGGTGGTTGAAGTGAGTGTTTACGTAGATTGGGTGGTATTTCTTAAGCATCGTGCACAGTTCGTCAGTTATTCTTTGGGGTAGAGTGCAGGGTACGCGCGTTCCAATTCGTATGATCTGGATGTGAGGTATGCTTCTTAGTTCCTTGATTATTACTTCAAGGAAGCTGTCGTTTAGCATAAAAGGGTCGCCGCCTGAAAGGATGACATCTCGAATCTGAGAGTTCTCTTTTATGTAGTCTATACCCTTCAATATTTGGTTCATTGTTATCTCCTTTAAAGGGTCTCCGACTCTCCTCTTACGGGTGCAGAACCTGCAGTACATCGCACACTGGTTGGAGACGAGTAAAAGAACTCTGTCTGGATAGCGGTGTACTAGTCCGGGGACTGGGGAGTCTCCCTCCTCATTTAACGGGTCTTCCACGCCGAAGTCTTCTAACTCTAGTCTGTCGGGAATGCATTGCCTCCAAATGGGGTCTCCTTCTCGTTCAATAAGGCTTGCGTAGTATGGGTTTACGCGCATTGGGAATACGTTGACCACTCCTTTGATTTCGCCCCTTTTTGGTCTGCACCGTTCGGGGAGGTCGCCGGGCCTGTTAATGCTTTTGGCAATTAAACCCCTCCAATCCATCGTTTCCTCTTTATCGATTCGTTTCACGTAAATGATTTTATCGCTTTTCTTGTTGTAGAAATCCCGTATACTGGCTTCCTGAGTGTACCCGCACTTTTCGTAAAACTTACGGGCGCTTGAATATGAAGGATCGGATTCTGTTTCTGCCACAATCATCCTCACCCCCTCTTGTTGCATCTCCTCTTCAATGTACGACTGAAGTAGCTGGCCAATTCTTTTCCCCCTG
>AQSC01000038.1 GCA_000402775.1 Euryarchaeota archaeon SCGC AAA252-I15
TGGATTCAAGACAAACCCGAATAATCCAATACGCCTAACTAACATAAAATACCGCGGCCTTCAGGCCGCGGATATTTATTAATCATCTAGCTCATAATTATTGGAATACAATTATTTTATCATGAGAAAACCGTCCATCATATTCGAGGGCAAGGTATACTCGACTTTATCGGCCTTGCTTGCGGCTTTAGCCTACCAATACAACCAGCTGGTAAGCATCATCTTCGTTTCGTTTGCGGGGTTTTTGCTCTTCTTCTTCAGGGACCCGCAGAGGAACATACCATCCGACTCGAATCTTGTATTATCTCCTGCAGACGGACGGGTGACCAAAATCGATGATGTGGAATCCGAATTCATCGGAGGGCGGGGGAAGCTTGTGAGCATATTCCTCTCCCCTTTTGACGTGCACGTGAACAGGTCTCCAATTGAGGGCAGGATTGATTTCATGGAATACTCTCGGGGCAGGAATTATCCTGCATTCCTTACTAAGGCTTCGGACAGAAACGAGTCTAATCTGATCGGGATAGACGGCGGGCAGACGAAGGTCATGGTAAAGCAGATTGCGGGGCAATTCGCGCGCAGGATAGTGACTTGGGTCTTCCAGGGAGACTCCGTTGGAATGGGTGGAAAGCTCGGGATGATACGATTCGGCTCGCGAACCGAATTGTTCGTCCCGGAAACCGTCGACGTCCAAGTGTCTGTCGGAGACAAGGTGAGGGCCGGTGAATCGATCATCGGCATAATCGGAAGATGAACGGGAAGCGGCTTCCCACGATACCAGACTCCATCACACTTCTAAATCTGCTTTTAGGGTTCATGGCGATACTCTTCATCCTTGAGGACAAGCCCACGCAAGCAGCCTCCATGATTCTCCTTGCAGTCTTGGCCGACATCTTCGACGGATTTTTGGCCAGAAGAAACGGCTCTGTATCCCGGTTCGGAAGGGAACTGGATTCGCTCGCAGACCTTGTATCCTTCGGAGTCGCCCCCGGAGTCATACTCTACACGCTATTCACTCACCCAAAGCTTGCAGTATTTTCGGCGATAATCCCTGTATGCGGGGCGCTAAGGCTTGCGAGATTCAACGTGATGGACGACAAAAGCGGGTTTACTGGTCTTCCCATCCCCGCGGCGGGTGGCTTCATCGCGTCCCTAGTTTTTCTGGGCGTGGTCTTAAACCAGTTTCTGCTTGTAGCCTTGACGGTCATGCTTTCGGCTTTGATGGTGAGTGAGATAAGATACTTCAAGTACTCTTCCAAAGGAGGCTCTAAACCATTTATGGTCTATCTTCTTGCGATTTCCACGGTCATCGGACTGGTGGACGAGAGAATGCTTGTGCTGCCTTTTATAATCTACACTCTTTCTGGTTTGTCTGGGCTTAACCAGTGACTTGGATTCTGTAGGCTGCAATATTATCGTCTTCATAGATTGGATCCCTATCTCCCACAATCTCCTCTACTATACCCTCAACTTTTGGAAGTGTTGATTCATCTGAGTATGGGAAAGTCCGGATAAAATCTTTGTGGACTATGATGTATTGTATGTCATAACCTCTGAGTGATTCGATTGAAGGCTCACCCACACAATCCTGCCTCCGGCTTCCTGAGAAAGCGTTTCTAAGCTCGCAGAAGGGGGAGTTTTCGTCTATGAATTCAAGGACGGAAGGAGGGTGGCGTTCAACGTATCCTCCAACAATCCTTTTCCCGTGATAGGTTTGATAATACTGGATTTGAGGCATCGAGTAGGTTAAAGTCCCGTTTTCAATGTGGTATATTACGGGCGGAATCGGGACTTCAAGAATGGCAAAGTCTTCAGGATTATCTTTTATGAGCTCATAGACTTTTGGTAAACTCGCATCAGTTAGGCTTATTGGCTGAAGGAGGAATTCGAAAAATACTAAGGCCATGACTACTGAAGACAATAATTTACGTCGGCCGGTTTTTTCATAAAGATTCGCAAATCCCAACGCGAATAGTATGCTAAGCGCAACCGTGAAAACCGCGTAAAACCTGTATGGAGTCCTAAATATTGTCCCTCCAGGGGCGAAAAAAAGCAAGAGGTATGGTGTTGGGAACTCGCACGTGCTTTCGAACAACTTGACGACCGGGCCTAGGGAGAGACTGTAAAATAATATTGCAGTGAAAACCCATAAGCTTAAAATTTTATCCCTTACTAGAAACAATACTGTAATAGTCAGCGCAATTAAAATGATGGTTTGAGAGTAGCAGAACAAGTTTCCACCATAATATTGCTTAAGCCCAACGTAAAGAAAGATAAAGTAAAAAATTAGGGCTATGGCGATCAACTTGAATTGATTCCTAAGATACTTTTTAATCAATAAAACCTTCCCGGTAATCCAAGGGGAAATCTTTTCCTCAGAATATACGAAAAAAAGAGCCAGTAAGATTACGGTGTAACCTACAGGAATAATGTTTCTGGTTTTATATCCGATTATGGGGGATGCGAGAATGCTCGCCCCGTCTGCAGAATATGTTGCAGAGGTTCCCATCAAAAACCCTATGGGATAACTCATGTAATCTGATCGTGCAATCTCGCTTGCTAGTGGATAGATGAATGGGAGAGTGATTAAAAGCCCTAGAATCGTTGCGATATAAACCCCGTTCAGGGAGAATTGAACTTTCGCCGAGTTAAAAAATTTGTGGTAGGCGATATAGACTGCGGTGAAAATCAATACCATCCCCATGTACTGCCAGGAAGACAAGTTCGTAAGAGCAAGGAAAATTCCGGCAAAAAGAATGTTCGCTTTCCCACCCTCCTTGTGTGATCTTATGAGATAGAGGATGTAGAATGGAATCCATTGCGTGGCGATAAGATTCAAGTGGCCCACATTAACCTCAATCAACCGGTATGGATTAAACGCATACACTACTCCAGCGAGGAAGGAGCCTAACTCTGAACCACAAACATGTTTTGCTAGAAGATACATTCCCAGGCCAGACAAAATGAATGATGAGAGGACGAGGATGTTGTATGTTGCTGGGAGACTGTAAACTTGTTGAAGAATAATCCCGAGGAAAGTGTTGTATAAAGTTAACGCCCGTATTGCAAGGGACACTCCCTGAGGGTGGAATAAGTGTTGAGTGTAAAACAGGCTCACACCTTTTGTGAGGGCTGCTTTCTTAACCCACCAAAGAGTCCAAGTGAATAATCCAATCTCACCTGATCCGATGAATTTTTCGTTCAACTCTAAGACGGCCGGGTATGTAATGAACACTGTGAGTAACGCGTAAGCCGCGGTCACAAACAGTACTCTCCTCCTATTCATCATTATTTATTTTACGCACCGCGCATAATATCTGTTATGCGCTCACCTTGGCTTCTGATAGTGTTGATTATTGCGTTAATTCTGAGGGTTCCCTTTTTAAACAGCATCCCAGTTTGGTATTGGGATGAGGGGGCAATGCTGTCTCTCGCCTCGAATCTTCTGGAAGGAAGGATGCAGTTGTTTGCCTTAAAATACCCGTTTGTTCCGCACCCGCCTTTGTATATTCTGCTGGCATCATTTTTTGTTTCAATCTTGGGGGGGGGGCATTTTATCCTTAAGGGTCTTGACGATTCTCCTTGGGGTTTGCACGACGATAATACTCTTTATTTCTGGGAGGGGGGCTTTCGACATTAAGGTGGGTTTTCTCGCAGCACTATTTTATGCGATTCACCCTGCGGCAATCTTTTGGAATAGGACTGGAATCTCAAACAACCTGGTAGTACTGTTTTCCGTTTCGTCTCTATACTTCATGGTAAAGTTCATTCGAGAGAAAGAGTTTTTTCCCCTTTACTGGGGCTCTTTTCTTTCTGGTCTCGCCTTAATTTCTGGCGTGTTTGGCTTTGCATCTATGGTGGCTGTATACTTGATAACATTCCGTTTTTCTAAAAACAAGCTTCCCGCCTCAATTGCTTTAAGCTTAATCCCGCTGCTGGTCTATGCGGGTTTTATGCTTTATCTTATGCCGCAAGCGTTCGTTGACGACATACATTACCATCTTAATCGAACACTTGTGGGTGATGATTCTGTCGGAGTGAAAATCACCTTTCTAGTAATAGTGGCTTCGGCTGCACTTATCCATTCCTGCCGGAGCATTCTAAAGGCGCTAAGACTGTTTTTTCCTCGAGTAGACCTTTTTGTGTATATTTTTTCGAGTTTGGTTTTGTTCCATCTTTTCGGATTGAATCAGGACTTGGTTGGGACGTATGGGTTAGACTACTTCAGTATTTTCTCGCTTATTGGATTACTCTATCCGACATTTTTTCTAATACAAGAGGATAATACAAGGTTTGTTTTCTTAGCTTACCTAGTATCTTCAATCCTCGGGCTTTTCATACTTAAGAGATTAGATCACATGACGATGATCGTGTATCCTTACTTGGCGTTGGGTATGGCCAATCTTGCAAAAAAAATTTATTCTGGGTTGAATATAGAAAAGATATTTACGCCGTTAATGATATCTGTTTTAATCTTTCACCCGTTATTTTTATGCACCTTTCAGGACATACAGTTTTTCTCCCGTTTTCAGAAGAACTGTGATGAACTCGAATCCGTAAATGAGGTGGTAGACTACTTAAACGAGCGGACTTGTGAAACTGATTTAGTGTTTACTTACAGTTGGATGACTCACCTTCTTGTGGCGGAATCCGGCATTATTATTCAGGGTTTAGCCTTTGATGGGGTTGAGGTTTCATATTACCCTCCCGACTATTCGAATGATCGTTGGGCTTATAATGCTTCCCTTTCCAAGGCGAAATACATTGTTGTTTCTGATGAATCGTTAATTGAAGTTGAAGCTGCTTGGGAGGGATCAAGTTATCTTACTGGTGAACTTGCCTTAAGGACTGTGGATTATGTGGGTGGGTTTGGAGTCTATGGCCTTCGAAGATGATATTTATGTTTTAGCGGGATTAATAATCTTTCATGCGATTTCGAAATTTGTTGGTAATCTTTTTCTTAACGGTGTTTTTTCGTGTTCCAAATCTCAGTGAAATCCCAAGGTGGGATTGGGATGAGGGCGCTAATCTCGATATGACTTTGCATCTCATGGAGGGTAGGGCTCAGTGGTTTGCCTTACGGTTTCCTTACGTTCCGCACCCTCCTTTGTTTTTCATTGTTTCATCCCTTTTCATAAAATTTTTCGGACCGTCGATTTTAACGCTTCGAATGCTTGCTGTGACACTTTCGGTTGCGACGACAATTTTAATCTACTGTTTGGGAGTTAAACTTTTTGATGAGAGAACGGGTTTTCTGGCAGGGGTTTTATATGCCGTATATCCTGTAGCGGTTTACTGGGGGAGAATGGGTTTGGCAAATAATCTACTTGTCTTTCTTTCAGTGTCTTCAATGTATTTATTCCAATGTTTTCTCGAAAGAAGGGATTATCGCCTGCTTTACTCTTCGGCTTTGTTGGCGGGATTGTGTTTTGTGACGGGTTTTGCGGGATTGTCTGCACTACTTGCAGTCCTGTTTTTAACCTTCAAGTATGCCCGGGAAAAAATACATTATTCCTTAACGTTTTCACTCGCCGCCCCAGCAGCGTTCATAGCCTATGAACTTTATTCGATGCCCGTTTTTTTCATAACTGAAGTTTTGTTCCAGCTTGAACGGTTCAACTTCACATTTACGAAGTTGGCTTTCGTATTGATTGCGGTTTTTTTAATCTACTTGCTTCGAAAGTTTTTCAAGACAATAGCTGACTCGATGAGGAGTGCGATGACTGAAATCCCCATTTTAGGGTTGATTTTCATGTCCTTTTTCGCCCTTTTTATGTTTCCCCTCTCTGACAGCGGATATCATCTTGCTTTTTCGGATTACTTGACATACGTCTTTTCCCTTGGTTTTGCGGTGAAGCCTCTTTTCTTTGTTGAAAGCGGGGAAAAGAAAAATCTTGTATTATCCTATTTTTTCTTTTATTTCATGTTTTTACTCGCAGTTGATAGAGCCGACCACATGTCGATGGTGTCGTATCCTTACCTTCCATTACTGGCATCCAGTTTTTTTTTGAAATTGTTTGGGGATGTTAAGTCATTCTTTTCGGGGAGGATGGTCCGTTATGCTGCTTTGAGTGCTTGCATCCTGGTTTTCCATCCCGTCTTTATTTCTGCTTCGCATTCCGCGGGTATCGCTTTTGGCTTGACTGTCGTGAGGCAGGATGTTCCCTCTGTTTTAAGTGTTGTGGATTATGTTGGAAGAATGGTTTCCGAGGATTCGGTGGTTTTAGGTTACAGTTGGATGACTCACCTCATTGATTCAAAATTTTGTGTTGTAGGCCAATCCGCAGCTTATGATGGCCATGAAGTAGCATACTATTCCGGGGATTATCCTGATTTGCGGTGGGCTTTCAACTGCAGCTTTCGGAATGCGGACTTGATTATTTTGACTGACGGCTCTGTCGGAGTAATGGAAGCTTATCCCGGGTTCGGTGAATTGTTGGACGGGATTTCCACTTGGGAGAAAGTTTATGTTAGCGTGTTTGGAGTCTACCACAACCCTGAAAAACATTTTTTAAGGAATTGATTGTATTAATTACCATGAAGTTTTTTTCCCCGGTAAAAAGTTTTTTTAAAATTGTGAGAATCACCTTCCTAATACTATTCTTCTCCAGTATAACCCTCTCCCAACCATTAGATTCATTGGCACTTGCAAGCCCATTCCATGGCATTATTTGCGATTTCATATGTGTTTTCATAAAAACAATACCCGCTCTTGCTGTTACGATGATAGTGGTGGCGGGTGTTTTATGGGTGTACTCTCAAGATGATGCGGCAAAGAGAAACCAGGCTAAAACATGGGTTTTGCACGCGCTCATAGGGGCTATTATTGCCACCGTTGCTTATTTCCTTGCAATAGCAATTTCTCCTAGTGGCTTCGCTTATCTGAAATGTCCCAATACTTGTTGGCCTACCGCCTGGGTTTAATGGGAAAAAATGAATGAAATAAAGATGATGAAAAAAATATTAAATCTCGCAATAATCTTTTTGGCATTAGTACATCCCGTTTCAGCAAAAGCACTTAGCCTTACAATCCAGTCCACGTTTACGGGTATCGTGTGTGCCGTTGCAGGTGCCATGTATGAACTTTCCACAGCGCTTGCAGTCCTGGTAATCCTTGCAGCCGCAGCGCTTTGGATTTACTCAAAAGACGATGCGAGCAAGAGAAACCAGGCAAAAACCTGGATTATACACGCCCTAATCGGCCTTGTAGTAATCGTAATTACTGGAAACTTGATAGCCGGGGTTAGCGTAGGTGGATCCAGCTTAATTGGGTGTTGGTAATGAGCCACGTGGTTGGGCGGCCCTTAAGTTAATTTATCCCTGAAAAAAAACATTTTTAAGTCGCGAGCCCGATAAAATAATATGAAATTTAGGAAACTTTTTTTACTCAGCATCACCTTCATGTTATTCCTTTCACTTACAGTTTCCGCACAAAGTGCTATGGCACGGACGATTGGAATACCATTCGCCTTCGTTTTATGCGAGATATTCGTTGCCTTAAGAAGGATTGTGCCCGCAATCGGGGTTTTGATTATTGCGTTGGCGGGAGCTCTCTGGCTTTACTCTCAGGATGATGCCGCGAAAAGGAATGTCGCTAAAACCTGGATTATTCACGCAATAATCGGCCTTATAATCTATACCTTGGTGCGGACGTTGTCTTATGTAATGTTTCTGCCACATCGCGGATTTACCTGTTAAAAAATGGAATTAAAAAATAAAACACTGGCATTAAGTGCGTTCATCTGCCTGGTTTTATTAAGTATTACATGTACTGCACAACTTTCCGTACAGATTTATAACGCTTTTGCAGTTATAATCTGCGGGATAGCCGAAGCCTTATGGTGGATTGCACCACAGCTTGTGGCCGTGATTATTATCCTAGCCGCAGCTGTTTGGGTTTATTCGAGAGATGACGCCGGGCTTAGAAATCAGGCTAGAACCTGGATTATTCACGCCATAATCGGTTCAATCATCCTGGTTATCGCTTATTCGATTATATCAGCCATAAATGTTAACGGTAGTATGGTTGTTGGGTGGTGTCCTGGAGTAAGTGTGTGATAATTTAATCCTAAAACAGTTTTATAATAAAACAAAAGTTTAATAAATTACAATAGAGGTGATCAAATGGAAAAAAGATATTCCTTAACGTGTGTGCTACTAATCATTTTTCTAGCTCAAGCAGTTTCATCGGGATTTGCGCAAGCAATCTACCAGCCTGTCACATCCATAATCTGCGAGATATTCAAGGGGGTCGTAAACATTACTGGAGCGCTTGCGTCTGCAATATTCATGATTTCCGGTATTAAATGGATTGCGTCTCGAGACGATGCTGGGGCTAGAAACTCTGCCAGAACATCCATGATACATGCGATAATCGGGCTTATCATAGTCTTGCTTGCAAAGACTCTAGTAAGTGGGGTAGTAGGCGGCATGGGCGGCGCTATATGCGTATAAATCGGAAATGAAGAAAAAAACATTCTTTTCGATTCTAGTGATTTCGCTGATACACCAGGCGAGTGCTGGAGGACTGAACCCATCAGTCATATCGGATCCCATACGGACTATCGCATGCACGTTCGCGACAGCCTTAGTCTATATTGCAGCCGCCCTCGCAGCATTAGTCTTTGTTTTAGCCGGCGTCAAATGGATTTACGCCCAAGATGACGCGGGAAAGAGGAAGGCTGCCCGGGACACAATGATCCATTGCATTATAGGGTTGGTCATCATAACAATGGCAAATCAGGTAATACTCGACCTATTAAGCGATAGTACCGGCAATCTCGGGTGTGGGACGGGAGCAACCTGGACGGGTGGTTGGTAACATGGTAAACGTGAGGTTAATAGTCAAGGCGGGATTGTTGCTGATATCATTGACATTAGTTTCAGGCTCACCAACTCCCGGAGTCACCCCAATAGTCTTCCTAGGCCTTGGAGAAGCCGTATCCTACCGGTTCATCAACGTTATCTGCGGCGTGTTTAACGGACTAAAGCTTGTTGGTGGGGCACTTGCAAGTCTAATCCTAGTTTCTTCCGGAGTCAAATGGATTGGTGAAGCCGATGATCCCGCAGCAAGGAAGCTTGCTAAAGACTACATTAAATGGTGTATCATGGGCCTTATCATAATCTTATTGTCTGATGCCCTAGTAGGCTACATCGCCCAGAGTCCTGGAGTGATTGAAAGCTGTAGCTGGTGGTGCACTCACGTACTAAGTCCCTCAGACTGCTAAAAATGAATGCAAGAAAACTCTTTTTAACCAGTATTCTGGCGCTTTCATGCGTAATCCAGGTTTCAGCCGGTGAGATAAGCAATGCAATCTGGGAGAGGGCGGCGATAGTCATCTGCGGACTATATCTCGCCTTCATATACATTGCCGGGGCTTTAGCTGTTTTGATGGTAGCTTACGGGGGCATTAAATGGATTTTAGGGTCGGATGATCCCGGAGCGCGCAAGCAAGCTAAAGAGCTTGTTATCCACGCGTTGATTGGCCTGATCGTACTTATTGTTGCTGCAGGTCTTGTTTCGTTAATTTCTGGGGGGGAACTTTATGGCTGTGAGTCCTATGTCTGAAAGTAGAGTGGGCGTGTGGTTAGTAATCATCATCCTTTTTCACTCAACTATCCTTCTAGCCTCGGGTGCAGTCCCCCCTCCCTCGCCAACTCCTGCCCCGCCAACCCCTGCCCCGCCAACCCCCCCAGCCGGCATCCAAGAATTCGCAGATTATGTCTGGAATGCCGCATCAAACATAATCTGCTTTCTATACTTCGTATTCATCCTCATTGCCGGAGCGCTAGCCGCATTAATCATAGTGTACAACGGTGTGAGGTGGATTGCAAGCGGCGATGACGCGGGAGCCCGCAAGAACGCGAAAGAAGCCATACTACACACAATCATAGCCTTAATAATAATTCTCGTTGCAAATGAAATCGTATCCCTAGTCTATTCAGGCCCACAATGTTAACGGTTAAAAACCGATTTTTATTCCCCTGAAAATAAAAAAAAATAATAATATCATGAAACGTTCAATCGGAAAGACCCTACTAATAATCCTACTATCAGCCTCAAACACACTCGCTCAAGTACCGGAATGGGAGTCATTCGAAGACGACGTAGTCCGAATATTCTCGGACGTTATGTGCAGGATAGCTAAAATCATACTCTTTCTAGCAGGCCCGATAGCGGTTTTCGTTCTCGTGTGGGCGGGACTAAAATGGATTTACTCGCAGGAGGATCCGGCTGAGAGGGAGCGGGCGAAAGAAATCATAATACAAGTCATTCTCGCGGTAATACTGCTTAGGGTTGCGAAAAGCATTGCGGAATTCATATTGATTGCGGAGTTTAGTTGCTCGCTTTTTTAAAATAATGAAATCAAATATTATTTCAATGAGAATACTTTTCTTGTTTGTTCTCTTAATTGTGTCTGGAGGTTGCATAGGAGATACGGGGGAACAGTTGGGTGATGCTTTCGTTGAGATTGCGCGAATTGTTTGTTTTCTTGTTGAAGCATTGACTTTGATGACTGGTGCGATCGCAGTGCTTCTTCTTGTGATTGCGGGTTTGAAGTGGACGGCATCAAGGGATAATCCTCAAGAGAGGAATCAGGCCAAGAAAATGGCCGAGGCGGTCATCATTGGCGTATTAATAGTAGTGTTGTCAATAACACTTGTCAAGGCGATAATACATGAAACTACTTTCAGGTGTGACGCGTCTATTACGACAGTTCTCACTCCGGGGTTGAGGTAAATGAAAAAAAAGGCAGTCTTATTGACGTATCTCCTTTCCGGGTTTGCGAGTGCTTCAGCTTCTCAAGCATTGGGGAATGTTTTAAGGGATTTTTTGTGCACGATTAATAGTGCCGTGAGATCTATTGTTGGGGCTGTAGGAGTATTAATACTGATTGTAGCCGGATTGAAATGGATTTGGGCTCAAGACGATCCCGGGGAGAGAAAGCAGGCTAAGTACCTCATTGAGAACGTATTGTTGGGAGTAATAGTGGTTGCTGTGGCTAGTGGATTGGTTTTGGCGGTCTTAGGCATAAACGTGTGTTAAAAATGAAAATTAAAAAAATTTTTGTTTATCTCACACTCCTACTATTATCCTCACTCAGGTCTTCCGCTTGGTCTACCATAACTGAAGATATGGTACGCCCGGCCAGATGGTTTATATGCGCTGGATTCAGGGTGATAGAAGGGATCATCGGGCCTATTGCAGTATTCATCGTTATTGTTGCTGGTGCTATGTGGGTGAAATCAGATGATGACTCCAGGGAGAGGTTAATGGCAAAATCAATGATAATGAACGTGATTATTGGGATATCAATATTTTTGGTCGCGGCTGCGATAATATTCATAATAACCTCTGCAATACCCTCCGGAACGGGAGCATTCAATATGACGGTGTTTTGCGGTGGAGTGTGATTAAAATGAATTTGAAAAAAACATCTAAAACAATAATCCCCCTCATCCCCCTATCAATGAATGTTTCAGCTATCACAGGCAAAGGCGTTGTTGAACCCTTCTACAGGCTGGTATGCGGTTTCTTCCTCCAATTCTACATTCAACTATCTCTCGCAGCATTAATGTGGGCTTACGCTGGAGCTAAATGGATTCTCTCAAGAGACGACGACCAGCAGAGGTTGCTCGCAAAAGACCTTTTGACTTATGTCATGCTGGGTTTAACTCTTTTATTAATTGCTGAAGGAATAGTCTACCTGATATTTCAATGGGATTTTAGGGCGACTTTTTGCTCATGAAACTTAAAAACAAGTTTGCAGCCTTACAGGCTTCGGAAGAAATGGCGTTTATGCCATACATTTGCGTGGGAGACCCAGACGCAAAGACTACTGTGAAAATTGCCAGGACTCTCGTTTCGAATGGAGCTGATGTTTTAGAGTTGGGCCTGCCTTTTTCGGATCCTATTGCAGACGGCCCTACCATCCAGAGGGCAAGTCAGAGAGCGCTGTCGCAGGGTATGAATACTGACAAGTATTTTACGGTTTGCAAGGAGATTTCAGAAAAAACTGATGCCACGCTTGTGTCAATGACCTATTATAATCTAATACTCCATTACGGTATTGTCAAGTTCGCTGAATCCTGCTCGAAATCCGGGGTGTCGGGGATTATTGTTCCCGACCTGCCTTTCGAAGAGTCTTTAGAACTTGAGGCTGCCTGCGGGAGCCAGGATATCTCGCTCATCCAACTTGTCGCCTTAACATCTGACGAAAAAAGACTGGACAAGATTTTAAAGCACGCTAGCGGATTCATCTACTTGGTTTCGGTTTTGGGTGTGACTGGCGCGCGAGAAAAAGTCGATGAGAAAGTACTGGTAATGCTTGAAAAAATCAAGTCTAAAACTAATCTCCCAGTTTGTCTTGGATTCGGAATCTCAACGAAAGAACACGTCTCTTACGCTAAAAAACAAGGTTTTTCAGGCGTGATAGTGGGAAGCGCACTCATAGACTTAATCGAAAAAAACCTTAAGAAAGAGTCTAATACGCTCAAAGAATTATCTCTTCTAGCGCAAGATCTACACTCTCAGACTTAGACTGATTAACCAACTCATAGACTCTGACATAACCGCTTGAGAAATCCCTGATAAGCTCGAAGTTTTCAAGCGGATTGTAATCTCTGTTATAGAGTCCTGCAGAAAGATACGAAGTACATCCCAGGTGATTAACATTCGCCTCGTCCTCACACAACTGTTCGTTGTAAATCGTGTCTATGTGGTCTGACAGGTAAAGCCTCGTCATCATAAAATCTGAAAACTCCTGGGGAACATAAATCAATGTCCTATACTGCGGTAAAAGCTGGTCTTTCGGACGGTCCATGGCAAGAGACAGGATCTGATACAACGGTTGAACTCCCAGAAGAGATGCGTCATTTTGCTCGACCCACCTATCCCACGGGACTTTCTGTCCGTAATTGAGTATGGCGTTGACGCCGACAAATTCCGTGTCCTCTTTTATTATGAATTCTATTCCAGCAACATAATAACCACAACCAAATATTATTCTCCTACCCAAAAACATGTTCCCGTCTTCATCAGACATGACTCTTGGTGTGGCATCACTGGCCTCGGCTACGAAACCACACAACATATAGTTTTTAAACGAACCATCCGCTTTAGTGTCGATATCACCGGTCGCGATGAAGTGTAGTGCCGAACCCTTACCTATCATAGTCCAGTCTATTGCGATATAACGTAAGTCAACTCCGTCAGGATAAATGTTTGTGACTTCACTGTACTTATCCCTATAAACTTTGAAAGTTTCGAAGGCTTCCTCTTCGCTTGTTTTATTTACGAAAAAACGTGCGACATCCTGGATCTGGTGGGAATCAGCCTGCAAGTTGTCAATCAAGACGGAACGCTGCGACTCTGAAGTAATCCAGTGGCCGTAATCCCACCAAGTTAAAACACCGGAATTGGGTTTAGTATTCTCCCTAAGCCATAAGAGTGCCGGCTGCCAGTAATGACGGTCACCAGACGGTCCCATATACATGGGAGTCATAGCAATGAAACTGTTATACCTCTGAGCCCCGTAAAACGGTACTGTTATCAATGGCACGACCAACACTAGCATAAGCCCCACTATCCTCAAGCTTTCTAAATCCTTTTTCCTCGCAATAGAGTATAATCCGACGGTTGAACCTAAAACGATTATCGGAACACTGGCAACGAATAAGTATTGTGATTTAAAGTATACGGCGTATATCATCGGAACCGCCCATGACAAAACGAAGAGTGATCCGAAATCAGCATTTCTAAATCCAACGTAAAGGAGGACGGGGATCATGATGAAACAGTATAAAAAGAGTATGCTAAACTTTTGCGGTCCAACCGCGAGATAGCTTGCAATCGATCCTGCAGTAGGATTCTGTTCGGCAATAGTCTTTTTAATCACGTCGTCCTGCTTTCTACTCTCTAAGGTAGTTTTCAATACGTTGACAAGGTTGTCAATTCCGATGTATAATAGGCCTGAAATTATTATTACAACAACTACAGTCAAAGCAATCTTCGGGTTTTTAGCAATCCATGAGTCCTCCATCTCCAAGATATTTTTGGGCTTAACCTTGTTTGAAGAAGCGTTTTTATCCCCCCTCATGGCTCTAACATACTCTAATAATATCCCGACAAACAATGCCCCTCCAAGGGCTACGAGGTTGTTGTGGTATGGCAGGAAGTCATGAAGGATTGGCAAGCCCCCTCTAGGATGCATGATAAGGGGTGTGAAAAAGCTTGGAACAAGTGATGCGAACAAGTAGGTCAAGTGGTTGAAGCATGGCTCGTCTTTTAAGAATTTGGCTACCGAGTATCCAACTGAAAACACACCCAAAATTACGACTATGTAAAGGTAACCTCCCCAGGAAAGTCTTAGGAGGAAGAATGAAAGCCCTGCGAGATATACGAATCTTAAGTCCCTTCTTTTAAATCCGGCAGTGAAAAACAATAGACTAGTAATTGTGAGGAACATCCCGAGAGTATCGTCCTCGCAGTTTGTGGCTGAAGCCTTTGCAGCGTAGGCAGGACTAAACATTAAGATGAATGCTGCAATAACTGCCGCAATCTTGTTGTACGGCTTAGCCTCTGAAAATAATTCAGCAACCAAAAGATACAAGACTATTACAGTCAACGCGGAAAAGACTGCTGGATAAAGAATGGCAGTGTCATACAAGGTTAACCCCGCAAGAACATCTATTTTCGCAGCGTAAGCCATAAACACTGGGAGGAAGAAACTCGACCTTGAATACTCGATCCCCGGCGGAATGTCCCTTGTTCCTTGAAGCCCGTTAATCAACGGGTAAACCATGTACTCGTGGTCTGGAAGATACCCTGTATTGATCATTGCATTCGAGAGTTTATAATAAAAGTAAGGGTCAAGAGCTGCAAGATACGGAGAGTAAGCAGGCATAACATGGAGTATGAAAGTCGATAAAAACAAGGCCAACACTAGGGAAACGTCAAATCTGACAACCTTATGAACTGAAATAGAGTAGGCTAAAAGGAACAAGCTTGAAATAACTGCAAATACTGTGAAATCCCTCTGAAGTATCGATCCCGGATACGCACCAGAGTAATACATAAACAAGGTTGTGATGAAAATCAAGGCAGGAATCCCAACAAGGACAATCCTCTTCTTATCACCCTTAAGATAAAGGTACGTGAAATAAACAGACAATAATCCCAAGACTCCACTAACCAAAGGCAAGACCGAATACAACGTCCCTTCCTGGAAGAACAATCGAATCCACGTTAAAAAAACAACTCCAAAAGCAATAAGTGTTAACGGTTCAGACACAATACTGCCAACAGACTTATCCCCCATCTTAACCTGACTTTCCTCTGAATCAACCATGAATTAAACCCCTACTTACCAAACCTTCGCTCCCTACCTTCGTAATCTTGGATGATCTCTTCCAAATCGGATCTTGTAAACTCCTGCCACAACTTGTCTGGGAAATACATTTCAGAATACGCAGCCTGCCAGATGAGGAAATTACTAAGCCTATCTTCAGAAGTCCTAATTAGTATGTCCGGATAATCCTTAACCCAAAGATTTGCCTTAAGGTTCTCTTCAGTAAAGGGAAGATCATCCAAAGAAATTTTTTCAGCAGCCTGCAAGATCTCCTGCCTCCCCCCATAAGCTATTGCAAGATTTAGCGTGAGGTTACCGTAATCCTTAGTTGAGTCTTCAAGTTTCTCGAGATTATCAACCAATTTTCTAGCTAAATCCCGGTGAGATACAACATTCAACAAGAAATTCCTATCCCCACAGAAATTAACTTTCACCCGCCTATTATGAATTCGCTCATCAGACAAAGCATTCTCCGCCTGCTGGGAGAAAACAGTGAAAAGCGTCTCAATCTCCTTTTTCCCACGGTTTTCAATATTCTCAGTTGAAAGAGCGTATATTGTGACTTCGTCAGCCCCGAAATCTGCACACCATTCGAGGAAGTCGTAGAACTTCTGGATTCCTTTAGCGTAGGACTCCCCCAAACTTAAGATTCCCTTCTTTTTCATGTACCTGCGGTTTCCATCAGGGATTAAAGCCACGTGCATTTTTATTTAACATTAATTTTAGTTAATTGAAATCTATTTTAAATAAACATGAGAGTCTTAGATACCTCAGCGATTCTACGCTCTGACCTTGATTTCTCTGATGGAGAATACATCATAACCTATGGCGTCTTATCTGAGCTTCTAGAAGACGGCGTGAAAGATTTAATTGACTTAGCAATAGGTAAAAACCATATAAAAGTACATGTTCCGGGAGAACAATACAAGAAAACCGTGTCTTCAAAGGCTTACGAAACAGGAGACTTGAACACGCTCTCTGAAACTGACTTGGAGGTGTTAGCTTCTTGCCTGGAAAACAATGCTGTTTTGGCGTCGGATGACTATGCGATGCAGAATGTTGCAGCTGCTTTAGGCATTGCTTTTGAGGGTTTAACGCACAAGGGTATTAGCAGGCAGGTAACTTGGGAGCGTGTTTGCGCGGGTTGCGGGAGAAAATTCGAGGATTCCTTTAAGGGGGTGTGTCCTACTTGCGGGCATAAGACTCGGAGGAAGGCGTCTTATAGCGAGAGGATTGATTGACTTAGACGGTTAGTTTGTCCTTTAAGAATTGCATTACTTCGCCAGTATACTCTGAACTGGTGGGGTCAATCTATCCTAAACTCTTCAAGAGCATTATCTCAATTAATATTGGACGACAAACAATACTCTTATAGATGGAAAAAAATTTGAGCGGCTCTAAGGCCCTTTTTTCAACCACCGTTCAATCATCTCCCGGAATCTTTGACTTGAAATCCTGCAAAATTAACTTCCCCGGATTACTTTACGGCGTCCCAGTCAGGTATTTCATCCCTAAAATGGCCAAGGATGTTGCACTCCCAATTGAGTGTCTGGCCGAAATGATTACTTCAAACCCTTCTATGAGCCGGGAGCTTTCCGGACACGGAAGGCTCCAGTCACTTACGCTCGGTTTGAATCCCTCTGAAGTGGATGCTAAAGCCGCTATGGGGGGACGCGTTGGTGGGCGAGTAGAACCTTCCTACGAAATTAGAATTATTGGAGACGGGAAAAACAGGGAGGGGGATTCAATACTTACGCTTGAAGGGCAAGTAGGAATCCCTAAAAGTGTAGTGGACGAGAGACTTGCCGGGAGGAGATAATTCATGGAAAAAACATCTTCCAAACACCGCCCGCAGACGTTTGAGGAACGGTTTGGAATTAAAAAACTCGTAACCCGTGAGTTTGGAGCCTTCAAAAAGTTTGTGGGGGATGAGAATCCATTAGGAAAAGATAACACTCAATTAATCTCTGAATTGACCGACGAGGAAAAGGCGGAAGTACTCTATGATTACTTGCGTCAGCGCAGGGTTGATGATCCTGCAAAACCCACACACAGCCACCCTCGTACTGTCTTATCCGGCCAAGGCGGATTATGCCTTCCATACGCCCTACTAGGATGTCTTCTCGCCCGTAGGATGGGGTTGGAATCCTACTCTGAAGACGCAAAGCTTGGTGTTTTAGGTCACGCCCTCTATTCAGTAAGGGTTTCCGACGAGAAACGATACTTCGATGTTGTTCGAGGAATCAAGGACCCTGAATACGAGGGAGTCCGAGAGTTTGAAGACGATGAAGTATATTTGCAAACAATGTTCCAAACTCATCTAAACATCCTAAGGGAAAACAAGGAGAATAAAAGTCACTGTCCTGAAGTAATATTTTATGGAACTGAGCTTATTGATTACCTCGAAAACCATACGAATCTCTTAAGACCCGGTGAATATAAAAAGCGTGTGGGCTCCATAAATTTCGCCGTTGGAGACGCCCACTTCCGTTTGGGAAACTACGCCGAATCCATCGAAGCCCTTGAAAAAGCTGCTCCCCTACAACCAAATAATCAGGACATTTACTTAAATCTGGGTTTCTCAAGAATATATTTAAGTAAGAAGTTAACTGTTGAGGGAAAAAGTGACGACGCAACCGCAACAACTTTGAGGGCAGTGGAAGACTTAAATCATGCGGTAGAGCTTAAACCCGATTTCTCGGAAGCATATATTGCTTTAGCAGAAGCTTACGTACTCCTTGGAAATCCCAAGGAAGCAATACCTTTCTGTGATAAAGCACTCGAGTTAAATCCAGATGATAGGGTAGCATATACAAACCGAGGTCTCGCATTGAGCGACCTTGGGCGCCATGAGGATGCAATCCAAAATTATACGATAGTTGTTGAAAGTCAACCAAACAACGCTTACACGCTTAGAAAACGAGGGATCTCCCACATGCAACTCGGAAACCTGGAAGAAGCCCTAACAGACTTTGAGAATGCAGTAGATATAGCTCCTGATAATCCGCTACCTCTCATGTTTTGCGGCATGACAAAAGCACGTCTTGGACGAATCGACGAGGCGCGGCAGGATCTTGAGGCTACAAAGAAACTTTTTATTAGAAGTCAAGACCCTCAGGGAGTCCAGCATGTAAGCATGCTTATCGAGAGTCTTTGTTAAGTATTGCCTTTCACGCCTTTTCAACGGCATCCTTAAGCATTAAGTACACTGCTGCGTATTCGGGCAGAGACATAGATTCGTCTAACTTGTATGGCCCACACTTTTCATTCATTAAATCAAATTTTGGAATGTCTTTTGTTGAGGTAATCTTGACTTCATCTTTTCCAAAGACTACTGCATCAACTAACGGGTCGAATTCTTCAATATTCCCTACTCTTTTCGCGAGTAGTCCTGAACCTCCGTGTATCGTGTCTGGAAGCCTGATGAGTCTTGCAGTGTCGATTGTCACCATCTTGTCGGTATCTCCCGTGAGTGCGACCGCTTTTTCATCAACGATCTTTTGCAAAAGCTTCGGACTCAAATCACTTACACCCTCCCAGCTTCCAGCTTCAAGGGCCTTAAGGTTGGCTTTACGATCCCTTAAAAGATTTTCCGCCCTCTTCGGGCCCACACCATCAAGCCTTAAAAAATCCTTAAGAGTTGAGCCTTCAAGATACTCGTGGACTGTGTCGTAAATCCTCTTTCCCCAACCCTCATCCGCACCCGTAGGGCCCTTAACCGTGGATGCGGGATTAATGTACTCTCCAGTTCTGCTGGAGGTGACTCCATCAGCTTGAACCTCCCTCATATAAAAATTCAAATCCAAACCCGAACCAGTAACGTAATCCACAATCTGGCGGCGAGCCTCCCCAGAGAGAGGCAACACTTCATCAGAGCTTACGTGCAGGTGATAGCCTTTACTCCCTGAAAAATTAATTGCAATATCGCTTTCGCTAATTCCGAAGTCGTCTAAAAGAAAACCCTTAAGGTTTATTGTCTCGGTCTTAACCCTGTTTAAAATCTCGGAGTCAAGGTATTTTATGGGCGCGTCCAAGTCGAAAACCAAGTCCGCACCCAACCAGTTCTTGGATTCCATGGGCTGGTTTTCCGGGAATTCATAGTAGGCTGTTGAATACGATATGTATGACGGTGCCTCCCGCTTTAAAAAATTAGTTAAGTCGCGGTCAGAAGCGAAAGACTTGTGTCTTACCTTAATCTTGTCTTCAAGGGTTCCCACACCAAACTCTCTTTTATGGACTTCCGCCGGACTAGTGACCTTAGCCTTCCAGTAATAAGCCTTAAACCTCTTGCGCAAAAAAACACGGGTTTCAATATTCATTGTAATTTTATGGATTAAATGAATAATATAAAGCTTCATGAAATTAGACTATGAGAAAATTTGTTTCAAGTGCGGGATAGAGATCCACCTGCACAGCCTTTTTAACAAAAAGGTTGGCGAAAAATGTGTGCGGTTCGCTCTCGCTCACCCCACATAAAAAAATTGCGATGAAATTAGACTACAATAAAATCGGCTTCAAATGTGGTATAGAAATACACCAGCAGTTGGATACTCACAAGTTGTTTTGTGCTTGTCCCTCAGTGATTAGAGACGAAAAACCCGATTTTGTTGTTGAACGCAGGATGCGCGCCGTAGCGGGAGAGATGGGGGCTGTGGACCCCGCAGCACTTCACGAGTTCCTTAAAAATCGTAGACTCTACTATGAAACATATACTGACACAAACTGTCTCGTAGAACTCGACGAAGAGCCGCCGCACCCATTGAATGAGCAGGCCCTTTCAACAGCGCTTACAGTAACCCTTATGCTCTCGTCAAAGCCTGTTTCCGAGATTCAGGTTATGCGGAAGACCGTAATCGATGGGTCTAATACTTCAGGGTTTCAGCGGACGATACTTGTTGGTTTGGGCGGGGTAATTGAGACTTCATTGGGTGATGTCGGAATATCTTCGATATGTCTTGAAGAGGATGCCGCAAGAATAATCGAAGACAAGGGTGATGTGGTGACTTTCCGGCTTGACCGGTTGGGAATACCCTTGATTGAGGTTGCAACCGACCCTGACATAAAGTCTCCTGAACACGCCCGGGAGGTCGCGGAAAAAATCGGCATGATGCTTAGGGCTACTGGGAAAGTCAAAAGGGGCCTCGGCACCATCCGCCAAGACATAAACGTATCCATCCGCGGGGGAGAACGCATCGAAGCCAAAGGTGTGCAAGACCTCCGCGCCATACCCAAACTCTGCGAAAACGAGGTGAGAAGGCAGATGGGTTTAATCGAAATAAAAAAGGAGCTATTCAGACGGAAAGTAAAACCAGAAGATTTCGAGGCAAAACAAGGAGAATCTAAGGTTAAAAATTTACATGAAAATTTTCAGGAAGTTACCGCTTGTTTTTCAGACGATGACAGGGCGTTCATCCAGAAGTCCATCAGAGCCGGAAAAAAATTTCTTGGAATGCGCCTCCCCGGATTCGCAGGATTGCTTGGGAGGGAGCTTATGCCAGACCATCGTTTCGGCACGGAGCTGTCTCATGTCGTTAAGGCGACGACCGGCTTGAGGGGAATAATCCACTCAGACGAGAAGCCTAACGGATGTGTTTCTGAAAAATTATGTTGTGGCCTCAAGGATGCCTGGGTCGTCGTTATCGTTGAAGCCAGTGTCGATGCAACCCCTGCTTTTTTTAAAATTCAAGAGAGGCTTCAGAAGGCTTTTTTCGGCGTCCCCGAGGAGACCCGCCGCGCGGACGGCGAAAAAACAGTTTACATGCGCCCGCTTCCCGGCTCAGACCGCATGTATCCTGAGACGGACGAGCCCCTCATCAACACTCAAAACCTCGTTCATGAATTGAAAGGTAGCCTGCCTAAACTTCCCGAGGGGGAGAGAAGGGATTATGAGAAAATGGGTTTAAGTCCCGAGATGGCAAACCAGTTAGTAAACTCACCGTCCGCGAAAGTATTCACCGTGTTTGTGAAGGAATTCCCGAAACTTCCCCCAACGCTGATAGCTCAGACGCTGCTTTCAACCCCAAAGGAGGCGAAAAAGAGGTACGGCTCCCACATAGAAAACCTGACCCTAGATCACTTCAAAGGCATTTTAAGCTTGGTTGCTGGTGGCTCAATCACGAAAGACGTGATCGTGGAAGTAATCCGGAACCTGTCTGAAACACCTGAAAAGACTGCTTCTGATGTTGTGTCTGAAAAAAAATTCGGTTCTCTTTCAGGGGAGAAAATTTCAAAAATTATCGACTCGGTATACGAAGAAAACAGTGGAGTGGAATCTGTAAATAAGCTTTTAGGATTAGTTATGGCTAAGGCCGGGGGGAGGGCGAATCCTTCTGAAGTCCGTAAAATCATTGAGTATAAAAAGCTTTTTTAACCCATTTATATAAGAGTATCGTTATAGAATAATCCGATAAAATGTATGTAATCCTTGTTGGGGGAGGTGGTACAGGCAAGGCCTTGGCCACGCATTTGGTAAACGAAGGGCATGAAGTAGTCATCGTTGAAAAAGACGCTGACCGTGCTAAAAACCTCGCGGAAAACTTGGATGCACTCATAGTTCACGGGGACGGCTCTGATACTGAAATACTCAAAGATGCGGGCATTGAAAAGGCTGATGCTGTGGCGATAACCACTCCCGACGATAACACTAATCTCACAGTCTGCCAGATACTGAAAAAGTTTAACGTCCCAAGGATTGTAGCGCTTGTCAACGAGCCGAGCAAGAAAGACTTGTATATCAGCCTTGAGATTACTGCGGCCATATCTCCCGCTCAGGCTGTCATAAGCTACCTTAAGAACGCTTTGACTCAGGGGAAATCCAAGTCCATGGCCTCTATTGCGGGTGGTAATGCCGAGGTCTTGGAGATTAAGATGAATAATGAGGACTTGGATGGCCGGAAAGTAAAGGATTTGGGCCTTCCTTCAGGTTGTGTGGTCGGCTTAGTCTACAGGAATGGGGAAGTCATTATTGGTGACGGGGATGATATTGTCAGGAAGGGTGACATTCTCACGATCATCACGAAAACCGACGTAGTAAACGACGTATTGGCGATTTTGAAAGAATAAACTTTTTGGCCTTGTAGAAATCCTTTAGGATTTCTACTAGTTTGTTGAGTGATAGGTTGTGTGTTAAATATTTCAGGAGTACTTCTATTTTTTGGGTGTGGTTTTTGCGTGCTCGTATTGTGTGGCTGTATCGTCTTTTGGTGGTGCTGTTGGTGGTTTCCGTCATGTTTCGTTGGGGGTAGTCTGTGTGGGGGAAGTCTTGTTTGAGTTTTCTTCTGAGTTTTCCGTGTGTTTTCTCGAGTGGTTTATCACAGTATTTGAGTGCCACAACAGGTTCGGCTTGTAGTTCCTGCGTGATGAACCGGAGGAATTCTTCGCTGTCGTAGCCGCGGTCGGCTATGACTTTCCGTATCCTGCCCGCCTTCCCAGCCTTACGCAACACCGGCTTCGCGTCCACGAGGTCGTGCCGCCGTTTCAGGCGGGGTTTCACGGCCGCGACAGCCAAGGTTTTCGTGTCCACTGCCACAGTAGTCTTCACGTAATCCCTGTGACGCTCCTCCC
>AQSC01000039.1 GCA_000402775.1 Euryarchaeota archaeon SCGC AAA252-I15
AAGTAAGAGAAACACTCCTCACCGCAATAACACACAACATAGACCGATACATCAACACCATAAAATCCTTGCTCACGCAAGGATTGCAACGAAGCTAAAAGAGTCTATTATTTGGTTATTCTTTTCAGCTATGGTTATGTGCATTAATTATGTTACTCCAACAGGACATGAACATATTTTTCGAAAAATAATTCTAGACAATTTTAAAGCGGTTATAGTAATAGAATTTTTAGTTAACCTTTATACGTTTTCTCTACTTATAGAATTTTTAATTTTAATACCATCCATTACTATCATCACTTTGTTAGAAATTGTTGCTAGTACTGAGGAAAAATATTCATCTGTTGCAAAACTGATGAGGGTGCTACAATTTACTATTGGAGTACTTATTTTGGCTTATATCACAAGTAATGTAATATCTAATTATCAAAGTTTTGCACACCTTGATAATTTAAGAAGTTTTCTTCTCCCACCTTTACTCACCCTCTCATTTATTCCTTTTATTTATTTTGCAGTACTGTATTCTAAGAAGGAGATTGCACATTTAACAAAGAGATGACTCTGGCATCCCTCAAAATCTGCTACACAACATTTTTATTTTATCCAACAATACTATAACCTGAGTATGAAGGAGTTTATTCAAAAGCTTGTCGAGGGGAAGGATTTAACTTCTGAAGAAGCTGGTTTGGCCATGAAGGCCATCATGGGCGGGGAAGCCGAGGAAGCTCAGATAGCGTCGTTTTTGACTGCTCTTCGAATGAAGGGTGAGACCGCCGAAGAGATTGCTTCGATGGTCTCGGTCATGCGCGATTTCGCAGAAGTCATAAACCCTAAAGTTTTGGGCAGGCTCGTCGACACCTGCGGGACGGGCGGCGACGCGCTGAACACATTCAATGTCTCCACGACGTCCATGTTCGTTGTAGCAGGCGCGGGTATTCCTATCGCAAAACACGGGAACCGCTCGGTGTCCAGCCAGTGCGGAAGCGCCGATGTATTGGAGGCTCTTGGCGTGATAATCGACCTTGCGCCGAAGCAGGTTGAAAAATGCATCGAAAAAGTCGGTGTCGGATTCATGTTCGCGCCAGTCTTCCACAAGAGCATGAAGAATGTGATGCCTGCGAGAAAAGCCCTGGGCATTCGGACCGTCTTCAACATTCTCGGACCTCTTACAAACCCCGCGAACGCGAAAGGGCAGATTGTCGGAGTCTTTGACGGAGCACTCACGGAAAAGCTCGCTCACGTGCTAAAGCTTGTTGGACTCGAACACGCCTTCGTCGTCCACGGAGTCGACGGATTCGATGAAATATCAATCGTCTGCGACACGAAAGTAAGCGAACTTTCCGAGGACGGACAGATAAATTCTTACACAATAAAGCCCGAAGACTTAGGATTCGCCCGCGGCCATGCCAAAGACTTGATTGGAGGGGATGCGAACAGGAATGCGAAGATTCTTCGTGAGATTCTAGACGGGACTGAGGAAGGCGCGAAGCGAGACATGGTCCTGGTAAACGCGGCGGCAGGTATTGTGGCTGGAGGGAAGGCAAGAACCCTTGAAGATGGAATAGAGGCCGCAAGAAGATCTATTGACTCTGGAGCCGCAGAAAAAAAGCTTGAAGACATGATTTCATCGTGTTAAGAAGGCCCTGTCAAACCGCTTTTTTCCTTGAAATACCTAATAGTTTCTATGTGCCCGGGAACTTTGACGAGAAGAGCACAGGACCAGCCTGATTCAACCAATGGGAAACCGCCTGCCCCATTTGAAGAAATCCTTGAAGTACTTAAGCCCTTGCACCGGGATAAGCGGATTCTCATCATTGATGATATGGAAGTCACTGCTTTTGATGTTAAAACAGGTCTCTCCCCATTTTTCCCAGAGTCTCAAGGCAATTTGATTGAGATTGAGTCAGACCCTCTAGCCGTTGCCGGGCGCATGCAGGCAGCCATCGAAGAAGGGCGACCGTATGACGCAATAATCTTGGATTTGAGGATGCCCAAGAAAAATGGGGACGAGCTTTTACGCGACCTTGCAAGCGAGGGATTATTGTGTCCAGTAGTCATACACTCGGCAAGCCACGCCAAAGGAATTCAATGCCAGCTTTTGCCGCAGGTGGATGAGTTGAGAAGCGAGGAGTTGAGACGCCGTGTTAAGGAAATCGAAGGAGTGGATGCCTTACTAGATGATGTAAAGACTCCCGAAGAACTAGAAGGACTTCGTACCACTCTCTCCCGGAAAACCGACGGCGTTCCCTCCAGGTTCGTCTTGAAGTACGGGCGAGGATACCGGCCTGAAAGGCTTTCCAGGGCATTGGAGGCCGTAATGCTTACCGGAGAGGAGACTGACATGGACTCCTTCCAACAGGCGGTTTCACAATTCAAACCCACACTTTGGGACGGCGGCGACCACACCGAATACGTGGAAGAGCTCTCAGAAATGGCTAAATACATCGACCATCACGCGCACGATCTTATGAAAAAGATTGTCTCCCACGCACCGGAAGTAGTAAACGATTCTGACTGGACAGAGCTTATGGTCTACTACTTTAAGAATTCTGGAGCTGAGAGAACTCGCGAGCTTATCGGATCAATTACTACTCAGAACCCGGAGATAGATGAATCGGCTGAGTGGAGGAATTGTCTCGCCCAGATTAAGGAGCTTGAAGAAAAGGGTGAATATAATTCAGGATACCTTTCAGTGGAAAGTCTTACTGAGATAACACCTGCTGGTGATGATTTCATCGATTATGGAGCGAGTCGACGCCATAATCTACCCCAAGGGACAGTTGGATTCGGATATCAAATGTTATGTCAAGTGTTTCATGAGGCTTATAAACACCGTCTGGATAGGGAGGAGGATATCCCAACACCCAAGGCTGCGTTTAAGGATAATGATGCACTACTCGCTGAAGTCCTCGCATTCGATGATAAATGCAGGAGCATAGGGCCATTAATGATGATGCCCAGAAATCTCAAGGAAGATGCGCATACGGTAGAATTAAACAAGGAATTGAAGTTTATTGTTAGACATATGAAGTGTGGAACAATTATTCCTGAAGAGAAAATCCACATATCTTCACCAGGCATGCTGTATGATGAGGTGATTTCACAACCGATAATGAACGCCGCCCAAATCGTAAAGGGTGTAGAGAACGGTAAAGTTACGGCCTCACTTGATAAGACCCGCGTAGCCGACCTCGACGAGAAATCCCGCACATATTTTACAGAAGAACAGGGTCTTAGCATAGAAGATGAAGTAGCCCACGTCGTCGTACACGACAACGGACCAGGCATTCCACCCGAAGACTTAGACAAGATTTTTTGACGCAAACTATACAACCAAGAAGGGAGGAACTGGCTTTGGCCTCCACTATCTGAAAAGATACATCGGGAAGATGGATGGGACATACCATGTGGAAAGCGAACCTGGAAACACAAACTTTCACATGTACTTCAAACTTGCGGAACCGGATGAAACTTAATTCGGTTCCATCCTGCATTCGTTGTATCGGCAGGCGAGGGTTGCATTGCAGCTTACGTGTTGGTTTGCGAATTTGACGCACGGGACTTGGCCGCAAGTTAAGTGGTCATCCCATTCCTTCTTGAAGTTTTTGTTTATCGCGTATCTCCTGCCCCCCATTTCGCATTCACAACAAGTTGAGACGACCAAGCAGTCTTCTATTGAGTCGCAGTGGAATTCCGGCTCAGCCTCTAAGAATCCTTCGGAGAGTGCGACTGATTTGTTTGAGTAAGGGATTTTAATCCAGATGACGTCGCCGCGGGGGCAGCTGCAGGCCTCGCACCTTGATTCCACGAGGGTTTCATTTGAAATTTCAAGAAGAGTAATACCCTTTGGAGAATAGTATTCAGTGATTATTTCGAACTCCCGCTCCATCGGATACGCACTGAAATTCATGCCATTTTTAGATACCCAAGCCATCTCCCAACTGTTTTCAAGGCACCCTACGGGCATGGTTTTCATCCAGACGAATTCGGGAGGTGTGAGTTCAGGCTCCTCCTGGTTTATGCAACCAGACGACAAGACCAACAGTATTGAAAAAAATAAAAGTTTTTTCATCGGAAAAAATTATGTGAGCGCATTTAAATATCCTACTTAGTAATTACATACTCAGAGGGATTATTAAGGTGATTGGAGAAATTTTGGGGTTCATTTTCACGGCAGGCATGTTCTTGTTGTTTGGTATGCCGATTATTGTCGCAGTCCTCTCCCTTTTCATAAAGATTGTTTACGAGTATGAGACAGGTGTATTGTTCGCCTTCGGAAAGTTCGCTGGCGAGCGTAAACCCGGCTTGAACCTTATTGTCCCGATTTATCACCGACTCGAAAAGATTGATTTGAGGATTACTACCGTCGACATTCCAAAGCAGGAGGTCATGACCAAAGACAATGTTCCAGTCAACATCAACGCAGTCATATTTTTCCGGGTGAAGGAACCAAGCAAGGCGATACTTGACGTTGAAGACTTTTTTTACGCGGTCTCAAAGTACGGGCAGACGTCGCTTAGAAATGTTGCGGGGCAGGCAACATTGGATGAGTTGCTTTCAGAGCGCAAGCAGATTGCCGAACAGTTGAGGGAGATTGTGGACGTCGGAACTGACCCGTGGGGTATTGGTGTTACGGCCATCGAGCTTCAGGATATCGAGCTTCCTGAGAGTTTGAAGAGGACTATGGCCAGGCAGGCCGAGGCTGAGCGTGAGAAGAGGGCGACGATCATAAAAGCTGAGGGTGAGGTTAAGGCTGCCGACAATCTCGCCGAGGCCGCCAGGAAGTTGTATGGAGTCCAAGGCGCATTGCATCTGCGGACTTTACATGCTTTAAATGATATTTCTTCTGATCAGACTAATAAAGTCGTGTTTGCTGTTCCGCTTGAAGTGCTTCGGGCGGTGGAGGAGGTGGACTAAAAGATGGGCATCGCATTTCTCAAAGTCATAAACCAGTATGAGGAGGGAGTACTCTTCGCCTTTGGAAAACACGTGGGGAAAAGAGGTCCAGGATTGAACATCTTGATACCGTTCTACCATGACTTGAAGGTTGTTGATACTAGGATTAAGACAGTTGACATTCCAAAGCAGGAGGTCATGACTAGGGACAATGTTCCAGTCAACATTAACGCAGTCATATACTTTAGGGTTAAGGACCCTGACAAAGCGATACTCAATGTCAGAGACTACTTTTATGCAGTCTCAAAGTACGGGCAGACAAGCCTTCGAAACGTGTCGGGAGAAGCCTCGCTAGACGAGCTTTTGAGCGAGCGTCAGAAGATTGCCGAAGAGTTGAGGCTGATAGTCGATGAGGCTACGGACCCGTGGGGGATAGATGTGACCGGCATTGAACTGCAAGACATCGAGCTTCCAGAGAATTTGAAGAGGACTATGGCCAAGCAGGCGGAAGCTGAGAGGGAGAAGAGGGCGGTAATCATAAACAGTGAAGGCGAGGTTGTGGCTTCTGAAAACATCGCCAAGGCTGCGAAAACGCTATACAAGAATAGCGGAGCCCTGCACCTTAGGACGCTGCATTCAATAAACGATCTTTCAAGCGACCACAGCCAGACCACAGTCTACGCGCTTCCCATCGAGCTATTGCGGGCTGTGGAGAGGATAGGCGACTACATAGAAGAGATATCAAAGAAGAGGAGGAGTAAAAAGTAAAATGCCGTTGGGAAACCAGGAGCTTCTGATAATACTGGTCATAATACTCCTATTGTTCGGGGGGAAAAAGCTCCCAGAGCTCGCCCGCTCCCTAGGCCTTGCGAAAAAAGAGTTTGAGAAAGGCCAGAAAGGGGAAAAATAAGTCCCCTAGATTTTTATTGTCTTTCCTAGACCGCTTCCCCTGATTGTGAGAACCCAAAGGGCTCCGAATCCTACTAGTGCTGCCAAGATTTTTATTAGCCAGCCCATCAAGGGTATTTCATAGCATATTGCGAAGGCTGCGACACCCACACAATAGTAGATGAATTCCTTGGATTTTTTCTTCCAAATACGCTTGTATAGGAATTCACCAATTGCAAGTTTCACGGGTATTGTCGCGAGAAGCAATCCAATGATTGTCGCAAGAGTTATAATAAGTGAGAGCTTAACTCCTATCACCATCAACATGAAAAGAACTATGAGGGTGGGAGTTACCGCAAACACCACTACACCAGCAACCAAAGATTTTATGTATTCCGTCTTGACGATTTTAGTCGCCTTTGAAGTGAAACTAGGGTAAAGGTAGATTAACAAGCCTCCAAGAAGGATTGATGCTAGAATACCCTTAAGGAAGTTGAAGACGCTCTTAAGTTCTTTCGGCATGGTCCAAGACTCGCGGATAGTGTGCTCCCGGAACTCAGTTGTCACTTTCTTAAGCTCCCCCGAAACCTTAGCGTCAATACCTTCGCCTACAGTGTCGGCCTCAAGGTCAAGGTCCCCCAAAATCATTGCAGAATCACCCATGAGAAAAGTCCCGACTCCGACATCGGCGTTGCCGTTTATGACCCCGTCAATCGAAGCCTCGCCCGCAGCAACCATCGCGTCACCTGAAATAGTAGAGTCTTTGGAGACCATTACCTGGCCTCCACAAGCAACAAGCTCTCCACCAACATTACCGTTTAAAATTATTTGACCTCCTGCGGCACGAACGTCTCCTGCGACGTCACCGTTTACCGTGAGGGTTCCTCCAGCAATCATAATATCCTCCCCGACGTTTCCATTCACAGTAAGCTGACCGCCAGCGATTACGAGATCCCCTGGAACATCATCCGAGACAATAAGCATTCCACCCACAGCATAGGCGTTTCCAGACGGTAGAATCTTGATAAGCGAATCCCCGTCCACACCCCAATCAGGTTGAGGTTGAGCGGAAACAAGAAAAGCAATCAGACAGAAAGATAGTATCAAGATTATATTTTTCATGTAAACATTACCTCCGAAAGTATTCGTTCATTGATTAAATACATTAAAATAAAAGAATAAGTTGGAACATGTTCAGTGAAAAAATCACTTTAGATAGGGAAACATTCAAAGTCTTAGCCGCTGACACAAGAGTCGACATCCTAAAGAGGCTGTCGGAGCATAAGGAAACGCTCACAGACCTCTCTGAAGGTCTTGGGATGTCGCCCTCCACCATCAAAGAGCATTTAGACAGGCTTGTTTCCGCAGAACTCATAGAGCAGATAGAGGGAGACACGAAGTGGAAGTACTATAAGCTTACGGGTAAGGGGGAAATGATTCTAAAGCCTAATGAGAATATTGTTTGGATTCTTCTCGCAGCCTCGGGACTTGTTCTCGCAGGCTCGTTTAAAAGTCTTCTCGGAAAAGTCACACCCCAACCAGTGTTGGCGAAAGCGGCTAAAGCAGTCCCAGAAGCGGGATTAAAGGCATTTTCGGATTTGGCGGAAACTCAAGCCACACAAATCCCTTACGTCGAGCTTGCCCTCGTAGTCTTTTTCTCGGCTTTGACGGGCCTTTTGATCGGGAGAATCCTCAAGAAGTAATTACTCTTTTTCGGCGAAGACTTGGGCTCCGTAGACTTCGACTTCAGCTCCCACCTTCCAGCAGTCTGCGCGGCTTCCTTGCTTTTGGCATAGGCTGGAAAGGAATTGCTCTTTGCCAGGGATTTGACCCCATACTTGAGGGAGGTATGTGGACGTGCGCCCCAAGTAGTTCAATACGACTCCGTCGCGGCCGGGAACAAGCTTTCTGAGAAGTTCGTCGGAAGTGCCAAATTCCATTTTTTTAGGTGTGGTAAGCATTGAAATGTCGATGTGAAGTTCCCCAAGTTCATCTTGGGTTACTGGTTGGAACCGACCGTCGTGTAAGGCTGCATTCAAGGCGTTTTCCATAACGCACTCGTACAGTGGGACTTGAGGTAGTATGTGGCCTATGCAGCCTCGAAGGCTTCCGTGCTTGTTCAAAGTGACGAAACAACCAGACTTGGCTTTCAACCGAGGCGTTAATCCAGCTTCATCGACTTGTGGTTTGGTTCCCCCGTTATAGTGTTTTTCAAGAGTCTCCCTTGCAAGCGCAAGAAGATATTCCTCCTCACTCTCGTTCAAACCGTCATAGAATGCGACTGAAGCGTACCCAACGACCTGATTCTTATCTCCTGCAGTGTCGCCGGAGTTGGTGTAATCCAATAGCCTTCCGACCCAGCCCGCATCCTGGGCCAAATGCATTAGAGTGAGAACCGGGATGATACCGCATGCTTCACAATTCGAAGCACCGTCAACATCCAACGCAGGGACGGTTTCAATGAATTTTTTGTCGGTTTCGACCGCATCAGCGTAAGGCTTATAATGGGATAGATCAGTTGACGCCACCACAAGAGTGGAATCATCCAAGTACTTCGAAAGAACACCCGCCAAAGCTTTAGGATCAGCCCGGCCAACAACAATCGGAACCAACTCGAAATCCCCTAAAACAAACTGTAAAAAAGGAAGCTCGACTTCAATGGAATGCTCTTGAGAGTGGGCTGCAGGAATATTTGCAAAACCGTCCTCAGACAATAAATCCTGGACTTTGGCGGAAACAGGAATCAAGCCTAAAGGAGTTTCAAAGTGGGTGACGTCGAGAACAGACGCGCCCGAAAGTTTCACATGGTGGGATGGTGCAATGATTACCACAGTTTGGATGTCCCGTCCAACAAGCTGCTTAAAACTCCAGGCCGCAGTCGGCCCGGAATAAACGTATCCTGCGTGGGGGGCGATAAGACCCTTAACATTGGGAAGACGGACGTCTTCGGCTTCCCCGAGAAACTCGGAAATCATGGCCGAAAGCTGTTCCTTGTCGGCGGGGTAGAATGATCCCGCAACGGCTGGTTTTCTTACCACCATATTTTCAGCATTCAGGGTCTTTGAAACCTCTGGTTCCCTGTTGGATGCGAATTTCCCAGGGTGTGTGAAAATGTAGACTCCTGCAAAAACCACGAATATTAATCCTAAAACGAGTATTGCGTCCATCCTCCAATCAGCCTCCTTATTTTTACTGCTTTTCTTCTTAGCCATCCTCAAGCTTCTCGATGAGTATCTTATCTGCCTTAATGTTCTTTAATCTCTCAGAACCAGCGTGAATCCTTCCGAAAACATTGACTGGTGATGCAGGCCGGGGCTTGTCGTCAAATGAAGCAGGAGTCTTACCATAGAAAATGCAAAAGCATCGGCCATCCGGCCAGTAGGCGATATCCCCAATTTCTAAATCGTCGCGCGCATTCTCAGGGGGAAGCGAAACATCAATCGGGAAATATATTTCATCACCCCAAAAAGAGATTGACGATTCAATAGGGAGGATCTGGTAGATTGCCTTGGCGGTATTGGAAGAATCTAACTCAGCTTCCAATTCCAAGCCCTCAAGTACAATAAGAATCCTCATTTATTTTTATACCAGTTTATCGTCTCTATTAATCCTTCATCCAAGTCGACTTTAGGCTTATACCCCAATAAATTTACTGCCTTTTCAATGGCAGGTATTCTAAGTTCTACGTCAACGTATTTTTTTGGAGTGTGAACTATTTTGCTTGATGATTTTGTTAATTGAATTATTTTTTCGGCCAGGTGCAAAACTGTAATAGTCCCTTTTGGATTACCCATATTGAAGACTTCTCCAACAGCATTCTTCTTTTCCATACAAAGGATTACTCCATCAACTACGTCGTCTATAAAACACCACGACCTGATCTGGCCCCCGTCACCCTGGATTACAAGATCCTCACCTTCAAGAGCCCTCTTGACAAAAATGTGTATCGCACCCTCCCCCACCTGACCGGGACCGTAGATATTAAAGGGGCGCACCGACACAACTGGAAGTCCACTCTCCCTGAAAAAACTTAATGCTAAGTGTTCCCCCGCAAGTTTGCTGGTTGCGTACGTCCAACGGGCTTGGCCAACCGCACCCATGGGAGTGTTGTCGAGTTCGTCAAGCTTATAGGCGTATGACCCGTAAACCTCACTAGTTGAGAAATTTATGAACCTGTCAATTCCCCCCAGATTAATAGCAGCATCAAGGACGTTGAAAGTCCCTAAAAGGTTGACTTTCATAGTCTCGACGGGACGCGCAATTACGGTATCCACGCCAGCAATGCCTGCAAGGTGCACTATGACGTCAGACCCCCTCATTGATTTAATCAGTTTTTTAGGGTCCAAAACATCTCCAGTGATTACCTCAATGTTTTCATGGCCAATCAGGTTTGTGTCCTTTATTGAGTTTCTATGTTGATTATCGTAGATTACAACTTCATTATCCTTGTGCAGACGTTGCGCAAGAGCGGTCCCAATGAATCCCATCCCTCCCGTCAGAAAAATCTTTTTCCCAATTAATTTCATCTGGAAGCCTCTATCGCCGCCCTAAGTTTTGGGATTATCGAGTCGATTAACTCCTTACTCAGAGTGTGATATAGTGGAAGAGTTATTGATGAATTGAAAAGCATTTTCGAGACAGGGCAAACTGATTTAGAGGAGAATACTGGTTGAGTGTGACAGGCATAAGAGCCAATAGTCGCCTCTACTCCGCCTTTTCCAAGCAGTTTAATGACTTTGTCACGGTCGACGGTCGAATCCAAGACTGCGACATAACTTTGGAATGTGTGGGTGACATCCCCACTTTCAAAAGGAGGTCTAATAAAATCCAGTGATGAAATCCCTTCAGACCAGTAATCTGCCAAGACTCGTCTTCGCTCAATAATTCGTTCAAGCTTATCCAACTGGGCTATTCCAACCGCGCAATTAATGTCGCTCAACTTGAAGTTGAATCCTATTTCATTAAAATCTTGGATTGGAGATGACTCTTTTCTCATTGAACCCAAGTTTACTGACTTTGTTATTTTTTCAGGGAGATCAGTCCTGCCAGTTACAACCATCCCCCCCTCCCCTGTTGTTATTATCTTTCTTGCGTGGAACGAAAAACAGCCGGTATCGCCGATTGTCCCTGCAAACCTTTCCTTGTACTTCGAACCAAACGCGCAAGCAGCATCCTCGACAATAGGCAGGTCATATTTTTTTCCAATTCGCAATATCTCGTCCATATCTGCGGGGTGGCCGAAAGCGTGGACTGGGATTATCGCCTTCGTTTCAGATGTGATACTTTCCTCTAGATTAGCCGGGTTGATATTATACGTTTTCTCATCCACGTCAACAAAAACGGGAGTAGCCCCGCAAGACAAAACCGCCAGTCCCGTCGCAGGATAGGTGTAATCCGAAACAATAACCTCATCCACCCGACCCACTCCAAGACTCTTCAAGGAAACATGCAGGCCACTTGTGGCATTAGACACGGGAATTGAAAAAGACACTCCAAGATAATCACAAACTTTCTTTGAAAAAACCTTTGAGACTGAACCACCCCCAGCCAACCAACCAGACTCAAGCACGCCCGCCACTGAATTAAGCTCATCCAAGCCAGTATAGGGTTTTGTTAATGGAATCACCGTTTAAGATATGATTATAAAACCTGAAAAGAAAAATAGAATATGGGCTCGCCAACGTTAACAGTAATCATCCCAGCCTACAATGAAGCTGAATATTTAGGGGAAACTTTAGAGGAACTATATGAACATTTAGACTCGCTTAAATTAATCGACGGGTTTGAATTGATTGTGAGTGATAATGGGAGCATTGATTATACTTTCAAAATTGTTTCCGATTTTTCGAGGTTTCATCCGAATGTCTTGTATGTCAAGTCAAGGCAAAAGGGTTTTGGCAGGGCTTTGAAGAATGGGATTTCCAAGTCGAAGGGTGAATTCATTACCTTTCTCCCGGCTGACGGTGAAGTGGATTTGTCGTTTATCGGAAATGCTCTTGAGGGTATGGGGGACTCGGATTTTATTTGCGGTTCAAGGTTTACTGGTTCTTCAGAAGGGGGTAGTGGTTTTCGTTCGACTTTAAGTTTCATTTATGCCTGGATGGTGCGTGGGATTATTGGTCATGGTTTGACTGAAATTGGCACTATTAAAATGTTTCCTGGGGATTGGGCGCGCAAGATTAATGATCAATGTGGTGAGTTGGGTTGGGGTTGGCAGACTGAAATATTGTTTCATGCGATTTCCTCTGGATTAAGGTTGAGTGAGATTCCCGTAAGGGTGAGGGTGAAGAGGCCGGTAGGAGAGTCGAAAGTAAATGTCTTAACTGATGGGCTTGATTTTTTCAAGTCTACTGTCAAGTACGGGATTAAACTAAAATTTTCAAGATGAATCTTAACCGAACTCATATTGCTGCGTTGATGGGTTTTTTGCTTTTATCCCTCGTCTTGAATTTAAATTTAATCGAAAGCTTGTCTACTCATGTTCCTGGCAGCTTTGACGTGTGGAGTATGCTTTGGATGATTTGGTTGTGGAAGACGAGTATAATAGATTACCACAGGCTCCCGTATTTCGTGGACGTTTTAGGATACCCTTGGGGTGTGGACTACAGTGGAGGGTTGACAAATCATTTCACAAACTTTCTTTCAATACCCATTTATTTTGTCACAGACAACCTGGCTTTAACGTACAATACTTTTTATTTATTTTCCATAATTTTCAGTGGATTCGCAGCTTATCTTCTAGTGAATTATCTGACTAAAAGCCCTAAGGCTGCGTTTATTTCAGGTTTTGCATACACATTCAGCCCATACCACATCGGACTGGGAGCCCACGGTTTAATAAACCTCATGCACATTGGGTGGATTCCTTTGTGTCTTATGTTCCTCTTAAAGACTTTAAAGGAGGGGGGTTATAAAAATCCTTTTTATGCTGCTGTTTTTTTCGCATTAAATGGTTTTTGTGACTTCACCTACATGTTCTATTTTGCACTTGTTATTTTATTGCTTGTCTTCTACTTTCGCTTTTCAGGGGGTTTGGGAGAAAATGGGTTTAAGAAGATATTATTTTTCGCTTGTGTGAGTGCCGTACTTCTCCTACCAGTTTTAATTAAACCTGCCCTGTGGTTCTTGTCAGGACCAAGCCAGACACCAATACCATGGCATGGCGTTTACTCTGCCGATTTGGCAAGTCTTTTCATTCCAAGCATGCACCACCCCCTTTTTAGCGGAATCTTTGAGGAAGCATATCAGGTTATTGGAAAACCAGTCCCAAACACAACCGTCTACCTCGGTTGGAGCATCATACTCATCTTGATTTACACTTTAAGAGGGGGATTGTCGAAAGAATACGACTTTTGGATTGCACTCTTATTCTTTTCCCTCATCTTATCATTGGGTCCTGAACTGCAGTTTATGGGAAGGCAGACCACCCTCGATCTTCCGGAGTTGTTGCTCAATGTTATCCCGGTTTATTCTTCCCTCCACGTCCCGGCAAGGTTTATGGTTTTCACAACACTTTCAATGAGTGTCCTGCTGGGTTTTGGCATTTCAAAAACCGTTACGGGTTTAAGCATTAAGGGTGAGAATCTTGTCTTGACGACCTTGTTCCTCATTATCTTAATAGATTTCCTTCCGTATCCGATGTATCTTTCAGATACGAGAATCAGCCCGTTTTTCCAAAATCTTCGGGAATTAGAAGGTGATTTCGCAGTCCTTAACTTGCCGTCCAGTGGAGGTTTTTTAGTCAGATATAATTTCTTTCAGACAATACACGAAAAGGACTTGGTTTGGGGCACAATACAGTGGAATGTTTTACCTGAAAGGCAGACTCTTTTCTTTAAGGGTTCGCCTTTTTTCAGAAGGCTTAGTTTGCACTTTGATGATAATTTAATTGTCCAGGATGTTGATGGTTTGATGCCGGAATTCTTCGATCATTATGGGATTGAGTGGATTATCATCCAGAAAAGGTATTACACTGCCTTTTACGAAAGTTTTTTAAGCCAGGGGAGACTCCCAGCTATGTTTAATGAAACTGTTCTAAAAAGTAGAGACGATGAGATTTTCAGTAAAACACGTGCTTTAGTTGAGAATGTTTTTAATACAACCCCCATCTACGAAGATGATGATTTAGTTGCTTACAGATTGGATGTAGTACATTCAAGATCATTTTTCACTATCCCATACGAGGGATGGGATTACTCGCGAGCTGATTCTGATTCACCAAACCCAATTTTCCCAGGTCGAGCATCACTTCTAACTGTAAGTCCAAGAGAGTTTGAGGCTTCAGTATCATTTGAGTTTCACAGTCCTTGCGAGGAAGAAGGTATTGGAGTAACAGTAAATGATGATTTTTGGGGGATATTCCGCGGAGGGGTTGAATTTAATCCGAAAATCAAAATTCATGAAGGCTCAAATATTATCGAGTTCATTGAAGTTGCGGGTTGCGGTGGGAAAGAAGAGAATTCATTCATCCGCGAAATTAGGATTGAGGGGATTTAATGGAAAAAATTCGAAAACATTTAATAGCCTTTTTAGGCTACGTGATCTTAACTCTAATATTCAATTTCGAGCTTTTAGGGAAAATTAAAACTCACGTTTTGGGTTGTTTTGACGTGTGGAGTATGCTTTGGATGGTTTGGTGGTGGAAGACGAGCATCATCGACTACCACAGGCTCCCGTATTTCGTTGATGTTTTAGCTTACCCGCATGGCATTGATTATAGAGGGGCTTTAGGAAACCATTTAACGAATCTCGCTTCAACCCCCATTTACTCTTTGACCGGGAACCTTGCCTTAACTTACAATATTTTTGTGTTAGCTTCAATCGTCCTGTCAGGATTCACGGCGTATCTGCTCGTCTTTTACCTCACGAAAAATGGGAGGGCGTCTTTTATTGCCGGGATGGTTTATACTTTCAGCCCTTATCACATGGGACAGGTTGTAAACGGGATTTCGGGTTTGGTTCATATCGAATGGATTCCTTTATGCCTTCTATTCCTTCTAAAGACTCTTAGAGAGAAGGGTTTGAAAAATCCGGTGTATGCGGCAATTTTTTTCTCTTTGACTTCCCTTTCAGACTTCAATTACATGTTTTACACAGGCCTCGTAGTATTATTGTTCGTATACTATCACAGGATTGAAGGAAGGATTACTTTAATAGAATACAAGAAATTTGGGGTGTTCGCTGTTACCAGCCTAATATTATTATCACCGGCATTGATTCAACCAGTATTGTGGTTTTTCACTGAAAAATCGGTAGTGCCACTCCAATTTCACAATCATTTCGCAGCCAATGCGATAAGCCTTTTTGTCCCAAGCATGTACCATAAAGTCTTCGGACCTCATTTTGAATCAGTTTACGGTGGAATAGACAAACGATACAATCGGACTATCGTATACCTAGGTTGGTCAGTAATAATTTTTATTTTGTATTCTTTTTCAAGGATTAATTTTAAAAAAACAGGATTTTGGATTGTGCTCCTACTCACTTCAGTTGTCTTTGCATTAGGTCCGACACTTGAAATAGGGGGATTTGAGACTCGGATAGGCCTTCCAGAATTATTCCTAAATTTTTCACCAATACTCTCAACACTTCACGCTCCTGCAAGAATAATAGTTTATTCAACTCTTGCTTTAAGTGTTCTTATTGGTCTGGGATTGGATGCAATACAAAATTTTGGTGGGAGAAAAATCTTCCTTCTTCTTTTTTCACTACTAATCCTTTTCGATTTCTTGCCGGTACCATATTACTTGTCAGACACGAGGGTTAGTCCCTTTTTTGACGTACTTGAATCAGATGATGATGCGATTGCCATACTCAATCTCCCTAGAAAGGATACCGGATTCGTGCAAAAACACCAGTATTATCAGACTTTTCACAAAAAGAAGATTGTTTGGGGTTACTTGCAATGGAATGTTATAAATCCCCGAATATTTCAATTTTATGGGGAATCACCAATAATGAGTGTGTTCGATTTAGAATCAAAGACGAAGCCTGGACAGGAGCCCCGTCCCGAAATCATCCGGTGTTTTTTTTCTTACTATGGCATCAATAGGATAATTATTTTCAAGGATTACTTCAGGGATTATTTTGAAACTTTCTTAAATGACGGTAGATACCCAACAATTTTCAACAAGTCAATACTGTTCGAAGCTGATTTAATGTACTTTAACAAATCAAGAATCCTAGTTGAAGAGATATTCAATGTCACACCCTACTATGAGGACAGGATATTAGCTGCATACAGATTGCCTTACGAGCCATTAGGGGAATTAATCACTTTCCGAGACGACGGTTGGAATCCCTCATTCTTCACGATAGAAGATGAATTCGGATTGACAAATATTTATGGAAAAGCTACTTTGAAAGCATTAAGCCCAAAAAATGTGAACGCCACATTAAACTTTACAATAAAAAGCCCATGTGACCTTCAGGTTCTGGAAATTTCAGTAAACAATATTAGTTTTGATTCAATCAGAATCAATTCGAAAGATAAGTTGGAATCACTCCAATTGACAAACCTGCCACTCAGTGAGGGAGAAAATTTAATCGAATTCGAAGTTCAAAACAAATGCGAAAAATACGGGGAAAAAATCTCAATAGGGGAAATCAGTATAACTTAAAAATCTATTTCTTTTTCAATACCACCGCGCTCTCCCGCACCGGCCGGGCTTTGACTATCCCGTGGACGTCAGCCCAGCGGACGTTTGCAACCCAGATGGCTTCAACGGTGAATCCAAGCTCCCCCCCCCATTTCCGCAATCATAATATCTATGTCTACTGTAATCCCAGGAAGCGCCGAGTTGGAAACGACGTAGACTGCATGCCCTCCAGGCTTGATCACCCGGGCTGCTTCAGAAATCGAAGTGTAGAGGTCTTTCACATAACCTTCAACGACCAATGGGACTTTATCTTCCCCGGGATTAGCCTTCAAAACCTGGCTTAAAAGCGGCTTAAGACCATCCCACCCCACCCCACTATTGTCATACTCTGCCGTAACATGACTTCTCATAGACATCCTGCGAAGACTCTCCATCTCCCGTGCTGAAGAAACGAGAAGACTAAGCTCAAGCGCGTAAAGCTTGGTGTAGTCGACGAAATTCAGATACGGAGGGGAAGTAATAAGCGCATCAACAGAATTGTTTTTAAGATCTATGTTTCGAGCATCGCCTACGTTCACGTTACAGGATACTTTTGGCGTTGGGCCTGCTTTTTTCAAATCCTTAAACATCCTTTTAAGCTTGTTATGAAAAAGATATCTGACGGGAGGGAGGTGTTTTTTCCTGACTATCCTGAGCACGCCACCGTCCTTCTTAACGTTGGAGGCTTGGCCCACAATACTTATGAGGGCGAGGAGCATGAAGTCTCGTATCTTCTCGTCTTCGACTTTGAAAATCTCTTCCATAAAAAAGGGTATGTCCCGCCGTGCGTAGCGAGAGTATACTTTGCGCATGTCTAGGAATCGGATGTCAACGAGCTTGTTTTCCGGCTCCCCGAACTTGAGTGACCTTATATGCCGTATCTGCTTTTCCATCTCACCCATGTCATAGCCTTCAGCAAGCTTGACTTTGGAGACGAAGACTCCGAGGGGTAGGATGTCAAATCCGGCAGAGTCGTAGCCAGCCTGCTTTGCCGCGAGTAGTGTCGTGCCAGTACCGCAGAAAGGGTCGAGGACGAGCGAGCCCTTGGGAATGGCAAGCTCTTCTAACGCACTCCAAACAAAGTCCCTGCTAAAACCTTCCTTGTAATAGAACCAATTGTATATGGGAGTCTTCTTGTTCCCGGCGAAAGTGACGAGCTTGTCAAACTCAAATCGGGGGGAAAGTCGCTCCTCAAGAGGGTTTACACCGGTCAGGGATTCACGAAACAGGCGGTTCATGTCTCTCATGGCTTTAACCCGGTTTTCTGCCCATGCAGAGAGCATCTACTTTACCAAGCCTTGATGTTCTTGAGCAAACACCCTCAAAGCCACCGTCTGTAAGCCAGTCGCAGACTCCACAGGATTCCATCTCACCGTAACGCATTTCAACAAGGAGTGTTCCTTTAGGCTTTAGTACGCGGGAGGCCTCCTGGATGGATGAGTGGATGACGTTCTCACCCAATGCCCGGGCTCTGGTGGAAGCCTCCTCTTCCGAAAGATTATCAGGTTCTAGATCCATAACGTCGTGCAGAAGCCGTGGGTCCCCGTGAATGTCTCCGACACACTGGTGGAACAACAAAACATCAAGGCTTTCGTCATCGAAGGGTAGTCGAGTGGATTCACCCTGCAGCGCATACAATCCAGGCCACACCTCAAAAGGCTTTTTAGTCGGCTGTATGATTGGGTCGACCATATACATCCTTGAGAGACCGCCCTCAATCAAACCCATAGACGGCCAAGGGTCTAATCCAGCCGCCACATCAGCCCCAATACCGCTCAACCCGTATTCCAAGGCACAAGACTTGTAGAATCCGGACATCTGCTGATACCTCTGCCCCCCCTTTTCCAGGAATTCATTAACCTGCCCCAAAAACTCGCCCGGACTCATCCTCTCAAGCGCATGATACAGGGGTTTTGAGGCTCCCAGACGACCTGACCTGAAATCAGAGCTCAGACACTTGTGCTTAACCATACTATCTCCTTAAGTTTAAGAAGCTGAGATTATTATATTATTAACTGAAAATGCTGAAACGGGCCAGGACTAGATCAGCTACAAAGCAACAGCGTAAAGAGATTCGCTTCGCAATCGCTGAGATGCCGGACGAAGACTGGAAGACGCTTCGTAAAGCTTACTATGACACCTTGACTCATGAATTACGCTACAACGAACTTGAAGTCTGCGAGCGGGCTGTGCGCGGAGACTTTACTGTCGGGGAACTCGATGAATCAGAACCTGAACTCACTAGAGGTAACGCTAAGGGATTGGTTTATAATCTCGTGAACCGGATTGCCGGCACTCCAGAGCTTATGCACCAGGTTCAGGCTGTGAACAAGAGACTAAATGCCATTCCAACGCTTTCCAGGGAGCAGATGAGGTGGGCGCTTCTTAGGATGCCTCAGAACTTTCGGGACGAGACAGTAAAGCTTGTGGCCGCGAACCCGGAACTCAAAGTCCGCGAGAGGGACAGGCGTCTTACCCACGACATGTTCGACGAAGGCTTGTCTGCCGAGGAAGTCCGGAAACGCTATCCCGACCTCACCGTTCACGGTGTGAAAGCCACCGCCGGCACAATACTAACCGGCCTTACCAAGCGGCCGCTCGCCTGCCAGCTGGCCTGGGACTACATTGCTGCGGCAGCAAAGGTGGAGTCCCCCTCGGTTGATGAAGTCAGGGAGCGAATGATTAAGTTGGGGAGCAAGGGTCGCCGCGACATCCTTTGGAGCATTCCCTCCGAAACTTGGAGGCCGCGTAGTGCCGCTGAAAGCCACAGGCAGATCGCGCTCGAGTATTTCGGAGGAACATGGTCTCGGAGGGATTTTGTGGCTACTTATAATAGCCGTCACCCAGAAACAAACCTCCAGTTGAGAGCGGCTGACGGGGCAATCGACGGCATAATACGGAGGATTATAGGAGAGCCAGGCAAGGGCATTGCAACTGTCGGAGATGTAGAAGTGCGCGGAGAACCGCAAGTAGTGGACGAACTCAGGGCCTTAACTGACCCGAAATACAAAAGAAAGCTTGCACTTGGGGAACCGAGGATTCATCTTGCACCTCAGGCGGTGGAGGCCCAGGTTCAGGCGGAGCCGGTCGAGGCTGAGGCTGCCGAAGCGGGTGAAACTCATGCAACCGAGGCCAAGCCAGTTGACCCCCACTTGAAGGCGGTATTGAGCGGGATGGTCGGGGGAGTGAAAGACTTCTGTAGTGATACTAATCTTTCCGAGGATTTTCTGTTTAATTTAGACCTTAAAAGACTCAGAGGAGTGTTCACTATAAACAGCATAAAACCCAAAGCCGCCTTAGATTGTATCGCATCCGTTATGTTCCGACAGAAGGAGGCGGGTGAAATATTGTTAACGGCTGATGGGATTGATTCAGCATTAAAGACCCTTCAGAGAGGAGGATTCGGAATCGGAGAGCTGAAAAAAACTGCCGGACCCGCCTTAAGTATCGTAGATTCCCCGAGTAAGCACGGACGCCCTCACAAAATCCTACAGATGAACCCCGACCTAGCGGCCGAAATCACGGATGAAACACTTGGAGACTTCGCTGAAGGCTTTGGACCCGCGCAATCAGCCACCTCCGACCGCCAGCCAATCACAGTCCCGCAAACGGTCGTCGGAGAAGTAGTGGAAATCCCTCTTAAAGAGGCGCCCGAAGAAGAACCTCTCGAAGAAGAACCCGCCCCCCCACTTCAAATGCAAGAACCATCAGAAGAGGAAGCACCGACGCCCTTAGAAGCACCGGAAGCACCACCAGAAGATGTTCCAAAATCCACCCCTCCCGCAGAGGCGGAACCGCCCACGGAAACTCCAGAAATCCCTGAATGCACCTTCCCACCGCAAGAAGAAAAGACCCCGCCAGCTCAAGCACCAGAAGCCCTAAGACTTCAAGCACCAGAAGAGCCGCCGACCCCACCAGAGGAAGTTTTGGGTGAAAAACCGCCGGAAGAAGAGCCGGCACCCCCGGAACCAGCGCTACAGAAGCCGCCTGAAAAACCTCCAGAAGAAGAGACACCGCCTGCGGAAGAAGCCCCCACGACCTTCGAGGAATTCGATTATATGCTCAACACGTTCCGGGCGGGCTTCAAGGACCGCGGCACCATGATGAAGGAGGCGGGACTTCAAATCCGAAACCTGTTAAAACCCAGCGGCCCTTACGGACAGCTAAGAAAGAGTGATGGGCCAGTCCGCGAGCAGGGAGAGAAGATCATCGCGTGCCTCGCATTGTTTCAGATAGGCGAATCAAAAGTCCAAGAAAGAGGGCGAGCACACCTTGAGGAGTCCTTCAACCATTGGGTTGCGGAAGGCGTTTCAGAAGACGGCATACCCCGGCTCGCGCTATACCGGAGCGTCGCATCCGCAGTGGGGTTGGGCGGAGAGTATTCGGAGCTTGTCGATGATTTGACTGGGAAGGCAGAAACAGGGGAGATTGCTGAAGAAGTAATCTGGAAGTACGCAGAGGCGGAACAACTTTACTTAAACATCGTAAACGCCGTGGCTCCGCCCCAAGAGTAATGTGGGGAGTCTTCGATGCACCGCTCCTCCCGAGGAAGATCAGGCTTACAGAAAAACCCCCCTTCCTACGAATTACACTTTAATACCTGAAAAAAGACTAGGTTTCCAAACAGTAACCAGAAATAGGCTTTGCTAATAAAGTAGGTTTATGAGCAGGTCGGCGACTTCCTGAGCGAAGAGTTCCGCCGCCGACAATCAGGGTAATACACCACCATAAAATGTTACAAAGTATAATGCCTCGCCAGGAAAATATACAAATCTTACAAAGGGAAACCAAGAGACTTCCATTGGAATATCTTTTACAGGTATAATTTCACTAAGATAACCATACGGAGTATCTGCCCCCAGATGTTTAATAACTTTATTCTTCGCACACTCACCTGTAATCCAAGGAGCCCAAGCTAATAGGAACAATATTGACAAACCTGCGATCATAATAATCTTGGTGTCTCTTTCCATAGTTTAGGATTATCAGTATGAATTTATTAACCTTTCTTTGAGGCTGCTAAAAGCAGGGAAAGCAGACTTTATGAGCAGACTACCCTACTTTCTGAGCAAGTCAGACTATTTTAGCAAAGCCCTAGAAATAGAAAGGTTTTTATACTCGTTTTTCCTAAGAATTTTTGTATAAGTTGAGTTGCGGTGGATAAACCTTCGGGTTTCACCGGAGTTTATGATTCGCTTCGGCGAGTCTTGTTCCATAGACGCTGCTCAACAATCAGAAAAAAACTCAATTCTTATAGTCTTTATCGATGAACGGTAAGGCCGTGATTTCGGCAGGGACCTGCCTGCCATCCTTTCCTGAAAGCATCACTTCCGTGAAGGGAGTCGCATACTCAGAATCCCTGAAAAAAGCCATCGAAATCCGGGAGTCGAGACTGGGGGAATAACAACTACTCGAGACATAACCCACTTCAACACCTTCACAACTCACGCCAACACTTCCATCCTCACGTTCGGGAACACCTCGTTGATGGGTAAGACCCATAAGGGCTTGAGGATTCGCCCGCATCCTTAAAGCTCTTGCACCCACGAAATCCTGTTTCCCCAATTTCACAAACCGCGCTAATCCAGCATCCAAAGGTGAGATATTTTCACCAAGCTCGTGGCCGTATAAGGGAAGGCCCGCCTCTATTCGTGCGACGTCGCGGGCCGCCAAACCCGCTGGAGTGATTCCTCTGGCTTTTCCAGCACCCATAAGAGCCTGCCAGAGTTCCGGCGCCCTGTCCCAGTCGCAGTAGAGTTCGAAGCCGTCGGCACCAGTGTATCCAGTCCGAGAAACTAAAGTTGGAATTCCCGCAACATCAACGTTATCTCTAAAAGACATAAACTTCATATCAGCCAGATCAGTGTCGGAAAGACTTTGAAGAATATCCAGTGAAGTATCACCTTGAACCGCAAGTAAAGCAGTTCCTTCACTTAAATCATTAAAATCCAGACCAGGTTTTGCGTGTCTCCTAAGCCAGTCCCAGTCTTTGCTTGTGTTCGAAGCGTTCACCACAATCATGAAAGAGTCGTCGCTTTTCCGGAAAACAATCAGGTCGTCGACAGTACCACCGTTTTCATAGCACATTGGAGAGTAAACGCATTTTCCTGGTTTGGAGCCAGAAATCCTGTTGGTTAACATATGATCCAAGAAACCTTCAGCCCCAAGTCCAGTTAAGGAAAACTCGCCCATGTGAGAGGCGTCAAACAATGCAGACCGGCCCTCCTGCCTCACAGCCAACGACTCATCCTTTGAGGAGCCGAAGTGCACTGGAAGCTCCCACCCGCCGAACGAAGTGAAATGCGCACCCGCCTCTTTTTGAATCTCATATAGAGGCGTCCTTTGTAAAGTCTTTTTAACCAGTTTTTTCTCAGCCATCACTAATTTATAGTCGGATAAGTTTAATTAATTAGTGGAAATGGACTTGTTTTCAATAACGCTAAGTCTTATGGGATTGATCCTGATCGTTCTGGCAGTGACATTTTTAATAATCATTTTAAAGCTTTCGAAAAAGATTTTTTCGAAGCTGATTTTAATCATGTTAAATAGTGTTGCCGGACTAATCTTCCTACTAGCATTAAACGTATTGTTTAACGCCGGAATTCCGATAAACCTTTTCACAATAATAATCACGGGATTGTTCGGAATGGCCGGAATAGGATCTCTGATACTGCTCAAGCTGGGCGGAATAATATAGAAAAAGTTTGGCTCTGTAGAAAACCTTGTTTTTTTGGTGGGCTCCTAATTGGTTTTACAGCCAATTAGGAGGTGTTTCCCACCATGTCTCATGTTAGTTATGAGGNGAACCGGTTATTAAAAGCGGTTCGTGAGGTGGGGGTTTGGTTGGATTCTGGTGGTGTGCCATTGTATAGTTGCCGTTTCAGCAAGCGTGTTTTCAC
>AQSC01000040.1 GCA_000402775.1 Euryarchaeota archaeon SCGC AAA252-I15
AAAAAAACATCATTTACGGGTTTCTTAAAGTTCTGCCTGAATTGAAAAAACAGGTGACTTCAGGAGTAATATGTGAATGTGATTTGTGCGGTGAACCATCTAGTAAAAAAATCTGTAAAACTTGCGAGCTTCTCAGTCAACTCTCTTCGTGATTAGGGTTTCTCATCTGAGCGCATAATTCGCAGTCGAGGTCGGAGCAGTCGAATGTGTTTTTAGTGCCCCATTTAATTCCGTACTTTTTGAATTCGTCGATTATTGTGCATGCGTCATGTCCTTTTTCGGTTAGTGAGTAGTATACTCGGGGCGGTGTTTGTTTTGAAAAGACTCGCCGTTTCACAATGTTGTCTTTCCCCATCTCTTTGAGTCTTTCAGACAGGACTTTTGCACTAATGTTTGTAAGTCTTTTTTTGATGTCCATGAATCTCAGGCTTTTCTTCTTGCTGTAGAATATTTCCTTGATTATCAGTATCGTCCACCTTTTTCCGAGGATTTTTATTGTGTGTCTGATAGGGCAGAATTCCTCGGGGGATATATCAGTGGGTGGTTTTTTGTGTGAATTCATGGTTACTGTAAAGATACTTGACCTTTTAAATATTTAAATAACTAATTGATATCATGTTGATAAAAGTAACCTGGAGGTGTGACGATGGGACCTGGTTGTTGTTAAAGAATGGATTGAATTTCTAATTTCTTCTTTTTATTTTTATATGTTTTCAAATGGATTTCAAGGGAATTAAACTGGGATTTAAGGCTGCGATAATCTCGTCAAGCTGTTGCACTCTACCTCTAGCATTTGTGTTGGTGTTTGGTGTTTTGGGTGCTGGGAGCATGACTGCTGCTTTGAAGATTCCGAAATACAAGACTTATTTTATTACCTTGGTCGCCTGAATACTGCGGGCTTTTAGCCCGCAGATGAAAGGCGACCTTGAATTTCTTGGGTTTCTAATTTTGTTCCATACGGCGGCGCGCCCGCCTTCGGCGGGCCTTTGGAGGGCTGCCGTATGGAGGATGCCAAAATGAATGTGTTTAGCGTGAGCCATGGATGTGGTCAGTGCAGTTTCCATTTGGTGTGGAAACCAAAATACGCGTTTAGTATCTTGGTGGGTGACGTTAAGAGTGAGTGTGAGCGTGTTTTCCGGGAGGTCGCGGAGGACCGCGGTTTCGTGTTGTTTGCGTTGGAGGTGATGCCTGACCACGTTCACGTCTTCGTTGGGTTTCATCCGACGGTGTCAGTAAGTGAGGTATTGCAGGCGTTTAAGGGCGTCAGCGCACGCCGTTTGTTTCAACGGTTCCCGCACCTGCGCCGCCGCTACTGGGGCGGCCACTTGTGGAGTCGCGGCAAATTCTTTCGCAGCGTCGGCAGCACCACCGACAATGCAGTCAAACACTACATCGAATGCAGCCAACACGGCTGGCACAAAACCAGCCGCGAACTAGAGGATTTGGATCCAAGACAAACCCGAATAATCTAATACGCCTAACTAACATAAAATACCGCGGCCTTCAGGCCGCGAATATTTATTTTTCTTTTTTTGTCGGCTTCTAAACAAACAATTATTATATTACTTTTAATCCAAAGTATTTTTCATGAAGTTGAATAAAAAGCACGTAATAATACTTTTGTTCGCAATATTCCTGCTTTTCATGGCATTCGCAGTTTCAATTGGAATAGGATACTATTATTTCACAGAATACAATACTACTACAACATCCACCTCCACTTCAACCACTTCAACATCAACCACGTCAACCACCACCACCACCACGATCACTTCATCCACTTCAACGACTACCATCACAACCTTCAACGTCTGTGAAAACACGCTCGAAGAAACCAAGGAAATTGAGACACGCTGTTACGGAAAACTCAGCGGAGTATACTCAACCCACCCCATGAGGTCTTATATCACCTATGAACTCGCAAACACGGATAAAGAATTTTATAACAGCGTCCAATCAATAATAAGCGGAGACACCTGCCAATACACCTCCTCCAGAGTCAGAATCTCGGTAGGCTCCATGGAAACCTGTGAAATACCCCAAAACCTGAAAACAGAAATACCAGCCCAAGAATACACTCAAAGATAAATTCAGGCGGCGGCAGGCTTCTTATAGCGTACTGGATCCGGTTTCAGCCAAAATCGCTTTCCAGTTTCTCCCGGTTGGCGGAAGCATTACTTTTAACTGTTCTCTTCACGTCAGCTGGTTTAAACCTCTTTTTAAATAATTTCTCTTCCAAAGATCCGGTTTTAATATCCTCAAATGTCACATGGAAATTGCCTGCTCCTTCATCCGTTATTGTTTCACATACGAGTCTTACATCATTTCGGATGCCGGAAGGATTCACTACAACGAGGAAACGGTGGACTTTGGGTTCGCCCCCCTTTTAACCTCCATCATAGTGTCATAAGGATCTCCAGATCCAACTTTAAAGGCAGAAATCTCCCACGCTTGGAGGGGTCGTGAATTAGGGGATACTACACCGTCAAGCTCATCCCCAGAAGTCAAAGGCCCTGTTGGAGCGGTGCTGCTTGCTCGTTCTTCAATCTGTGGTATACCATTCGCCTCTGCAAGTTCCTTAACAACCGTTAGATCAGCATTCAAATCCGAGTCAGCCTCCAAATCTCTTAAAACCTTGAGACGCTGCTTCTGCTTATGAGCCATAACAAATTATGGTCGATTATTCTCTTAAAATATTTTTATCCCCTGATTCAATAAGCATTATTATGGGAAAGTGTCCATTCTGCGAATCCGAAGTCTCCCTCGATACCGTGAAAACCGAGAGGAAGGGTGCAGGAATCCTCAAACAAGAGATATTGTACTCTTGCCCCAGCTGCGACAAAATCCTCGGATTCAGCCGCGGAAAATTCGGTTGAAAAAACATTATAAACAAATGTTTGCAGGGGAAAAGTGAGCCGCCTATGACAGCAGACACACCCCTATCCTTCTAAGACGGCTTTCCACCATCTCCCCCCCTTAAAAGAAAAAGGGGTTTTGACGGACCCACTTGGATTCGAAGAACCTTTTTCTTTCTTCTCGAAGAAAGAATGTGGCGGACTTGATGTCCGACACACACCCGAACCGAAGGTTCGGCTGTGAAACGTTCACGAAAAAGAAAGAAGGACTAATAACTTCAATTAATTAACTCCTCGTTGCTGGGTCATCGAGCCTAAAGGCGAAGATGGCCCCTTTGATGAACCTTTATTAAAGGTTCGTCGGACCCGCTGGGATTCGAACCCAAGTCCCGAGGTGACTCCGGAATTTTTCCTGGTTTCACCAGGTCATCGAACCGTAAGGGGAAGATGACCTTTTTGATGAAACTTTAGTAAATTTTCCGCCGAAGCCCCGGAGGATATCCAAGCTACCCCACGGGCCCAACCTGTTTTTTTTTGATTCTTTCTTTTCCGGGCGCGATTTTCTTTCTTTTTGAAAGAAAGAAAAGGGTGCTAGACAAGCTACCCCACGGGCCCAATTGTATTTTGTTTTGGTTTTATCTTTTGTGTGGTTTCGTATTTATCTGAATGTTTTTTGTTTTTTTAGGTTTGGGAAACCAGGTTTCCTCGTAAATCAGCTTAAATGGAACCTTCCTCACCGGGTGTTTCTACAAAGATTCGATAGAAAATAATAATTTCCCACATTTTTTTAGTACTCCAAATTCATTAGGTTTAACAAAAGCGGGTAAACGAAGTTTCCGACCGAAGGGGGTGGAGATTTCCAGGGGTGCAGGACACCCTTCTGCTGCTACAATACACTGTACGGGGAGGGAGATGGGGGGTTCATCCGCTTTTCCAGTGATTTCTTATTTAGGGTTTAGGGGCTACCCTTGTCAGGACACCATCTACTCCAGCGAGCATTTTCTCTTTTTTTGCGACACGATCTTCAAGATTCTGCATACTACTACTTTCAAACATCTGCCCGAGGCCTGAAACCATCTTGAGCGGGAACAATTCAGTTATCTTTCCGAGGGCATCCGCTCCTTTCAGCGCTTCAGGCTTGACCCTAAACAGGGTGGCATCTCCCTCTTGACCTCTCACTCCCGCATCCGTTTCCTCAAAATCTAATCCCATAACCGTAAAGGCCCGCTGGTAGAGTTCTAACATCTCATCACCAGCGTCGCTATTGTGCACCACCAGCACCTGAAACCCTGTTATTTCAGAGATTCCTCCCCCCTGCTCTTGGTATCTCACATTCGCATCGATTATGCCGTTTGGTATCGCAAATCCCCTATCATCCATGAGATTGGTTTTAGAGTTTTCCACCAAACTAGGGTTACGCCAGATTTCGCCCTCAGGGGCTTCTCCACGTTGGACTACCTCCTTTTCTACCATCTTATCAGTTAACAATTATGCATCCGCTCCTAATAAATATACTCAACTTGCAGATAACAACAATTAAACGCACTTTTTGTGCGTTTAATTTGTCGGTTTTCGGGTTATTGGATACCCTTTTTTTTATCCTTTGCTTCCCATGAAGAGGCTTACGCTTAGGCCTGTGACTAGTGCTACGAGGCTGTCGGTTGAGAAGTATCTGGGGCTTAGGAGGTTGGTTAAGGGTATTCCGCTCCAGTAGTGGCCGAGGAGTATTGAGAGCGTTCCGCCGACGATTATGGCGGCTGCGAGGTGTTTGAGTCCGCGGCCGTAGTGGGTGTAGGATTGGTGGATGAATAGGAGTGCTGCTATCATGAAGACCGTGAAAAAGCCGAGGCCCACTGTTGCTGAAGGCGCGGCGATTGTCTTGGATGAGAATACTCCGAATTCCGCAATGATAAGGTAAGTCAAGACTGTTTCGAGTCTCCTGTCGTCGCGGAGGGTTGGGAACGGATTCAGGTTTGCGAGCATGCTTTGAGATTCTGTTTTCAGTGTTTGGGGTTCAGATTTCACGGGTTCACCGGCATTTTCCCGTGGCATGGTTTTAATGTTTTTCGCGGAATGGAAGGCGGCGTACAATGCCGCGTAAAAGCCTAAAACCCCGGCGAGGCTTCCGACCGCTCCGAACAAGAGGGTGCTCTGCGTGAAACCGTTGATTGCGATCCTTAAGCTTAATGTTTGGGCGAAGTGGTAGCATGCAAGCGATACTATGGCGAGCAAAAAAATTTTTTTGATGAAGAATACGATTAGTGCGGTGAGTTTGCTTAGGGCGTAGAATGCGAGGTAGAGGAAGATTAAGACTGCCGTCACTGCGAAAAAATCTCCGCCTGCAAGCTCGGCGGGAAGACGTTCAACGTATTCCAGTATGAATCCCGCAAGGGATGCTTGCTCGACAGCCATTTAAACCTATCTTCACTCGTTTTTCACGTGTACGTCCATCTGCGGGTAAGGTATGCTAATCCCTTCCTTGTCGAAGGCTTCCTTCACGGTTTCGAGGGTGTCGAAGTGGACGTCCCAAAAGTCGGGAGCCTTCACCCAAAGTCTGGAGACAATGTGTAGGGAGCTGTCAGCCATCTCGGCAAGGCGGATGAATGGCTCAGGGTCTTTGAGTATTCGCTTGTCTTTCGTGACGATTTTCGAAATGATTTTCTTCGCCTCTTCGACGTCGTCGTCGTAGCTTATGCCGAAGGTCATGTCCACCCTCCTTTCCGGCTCAGTAGAGTAGTTGGTCAGTGAGTTGTTGGACAATTCGCCGTTGGGTATGATTATGGTCTTGTTGTCTGGAGTTGTAAGTATTGTGTTGAAAATCTGGATTGTTTTGACTTTCCCGGTGTATCCTTGAGCTTGGATTACGTCACCCACCCTAAACGGTTTGAAAGAGAGGATGAGGACTCCTCCAGCGAAGTTTTGAAGGCTCCCCTGAAGCGACAGGCCGACGGCGAGTCCTGCGGCACCCATTAACGCCACAAACGAGGTCATTTCAACGCCGACCATGGAGGCGACTGTTATGATGACCAGCACTTTAAGAAGCGTTCCGGTAAAGCTTATGAGAAAAGGCTTGAGCGTAGGGTCGACTTTCTTGGTCTCGAGGGTTTGGTCTAGGATTCTAACGACCAATTTCACAGCCCAAAGCCCCACGATCAAGGTTGCAACTGTAAGGACAAGCTGCGGTAGTAGTGCGATAACATAAGGAATAATCAATTCAACATACTGGGTTCCGTCAATCATAAACCATCACCTCCAGTAAGTATTGGCTTGATTATTTAAAAAAAAAAGTTTTCCGTTAGTATTTAAGGTACCCGGTTAGAAGAAAGTCGTCGCCCACTTTTTCGAATGAGAAGTCTTTCAGTTTTATTGCGTCGGTCATCTTCGAAATTCCGTCGCCTGCGACGGGAGTTTTCGCGTCGCGGCCGCCGATTATTTTTGGGGCTACGTATAAGATGAACTTGTCCACAATCTTCGCGTCGAAGGCCGAGCCTATGACTTCGCCGCCGCCTTCGATGAGAAGTGATGTGATGTTTTTCCGTCCGAACTCCTCAACTAGTTTTGTGAAATTGATTTTCCCACTTTTTCCGCCGCGGACTAAGACTCCCACACCCATCTCCCGGACTATGTTAATTTTTTCCTTGCTTGCCCTCCTTGAAGTGATGATTAAAGCGTTTGTGTCAGCTAAAACTTTTGCTTTTAAGGGTATTGCAAGTTCCGGGTCGATTATCACGCGAAGTGGGTCTCTCCCGCATTTCACACGTGATGTGAGCTCGGGGTCATCTGCAAGGATTGTGCCTATCCCCACCATAATCGCGTCGACTTGAGATCTGAGCTTGTGCACTTGTTCCCTTGATTTCTCCCCGCTAATCCACTTGCTGTCTCCTGTTTTTGATGCGATCTTCCCGTCCGCAGTCATTGCGGCCTTCACGATAACAAAGGGCGTCCCGGTTTTTTGAAAATGAATGTAGGATTCATTCAAGGTTTTTGCCTCCTCTTCAAGGACTCCGACTTCGACTTCTATTCCAGCGTCCCTGAGTTTCGAAAAGCCTTTGCCTGAGACTTTCGGGTTAGGGTCCTTCATGGCTGCGACCACTTTTTTCACGCCTGCTGCGATTAACGCGTCAGTGCAAGGGGGCGTCCTACCGTAAAAACAGCAGGGTTCGAGGGTCACGTAGACTGTCGAGTATTTCGCCTGATTTTTAGTTATTTTTTTCAAAGCCTCGATTTCGGCGTGAGGAAGTCCTGCCTTCCTGTGGAATCCTTGCGAAATAATCTTCCTCCCCTTCACGATCACACACCCCACTTTCGGATTAGGGCTTGTGGCTCCTTTTTCGGCGAGGGAAAGCGCTTTTCGCATGTAATTGGGAGTCATATATTCTTATAAAGAATGAAGGTGAATATATAAGATTAATTCAATTATGGCTGAGAAAAATATTGTAGTAATCGGGATGGGATACGTCGGAATTCCCGTAGCAGCGCTCCTAGCCGACGTCCCGGGATACACTGTGACCGGAGTACAAAGAAAGAGCAAGAGGTCTGGTTGGAAGATTGACAAGCTAAATGCTGGAATATCCCCTATTGAGGGGGATGAGCCCGGGCTTTCAGAATTAATCAAGAAGGTCGTCGAGAAGGGGAGTTTCAAGGTAACCGACGACATCTCAGTCTACGGTGAAGCTGACGTGATACTAATCGACGTTCAAACACCCACGAACGCAGACCATAAGCCGAGATACGAGTCCTTAAAACAGGTTTGCCACGACATCGGAGGCAAGATTTCAAAAGAGAGGAAGACTCTCATAGTAATCGAGTCGACGGTCGCTCCGGGAACCACTGAAAATATTGTAAAGCCGATCCTTGAGGAAGAATCAGGGCTTACATGCGGTGAAGGATTCTTGCTGGCGTTTTCCTTCGAGCGTGTTATGCCCGGCAAGCTTTTAGAGCATCTTCAGCACATGCCCCGTGTCGTGGGCGGTGTGACTGCGGAGGCGACGCGGGCGGCTGTTGAGTTGTATGAGAAGATTGTCAAGGAGCCTGTTCATGCGACTGATTGCATGACTGCTGAAGTTACCAAGGTCGTGGAAAACACTTTCCGGGATGTTAACATCGCATTTGCGAATGAGATGGCTTTGGCTTGCGAGGGCTTCGGGGTTAGTATCCACGACGTGCGGAAGTTTATGAACGAGCGGAATGATCGGATGCTTCACATTCCGGGGGCGGGGGTTGGCGGGCACTGCCTTGTCAAAGACCCGTATCTATTGCAATACGGTTTGGATGAGTACGGGAAGGCTGGGAGGCGGCTTGACTTAGTCTCGATTTCAAGGGCTATTAATGATTCCATGCCCGACCACATGTTCGAGTTAATATCAAGGGGGCTTTCTAAGGCGAGCAAGCAGATTTCAGAATCCAAGGTCGCTGTTTTGGGTGCGGCATATCTTAAGGATTCCGACGACATCAGGAATACTCCTTCCGTACCGTTGATTAGAAAGCTTATTGAATCTGGGGCTTCGGTCGTGGTCCACGACCCACATGTCCGGCAGGAGGAGTTCATCGATGAATTCGGATTTGTTGGACTCGACTTCACTGATGACTTGGCGTACGCATTATCTGGTGCCGATGCAATCGCCATCGTAACCGAGCATAAAGGCTACTATAAGATGACGCCCGAAGAGTATTTGGGTTTCATGAGAAAGCCCCCGGTCATCGTGGACGGCAGAAACGTTTACGAGAAAACTGATTTCCAGATGCCGGATTTCATCTACTTGGGTGTTGGGAAGGGTTAAAAACTCTTTTTATTTATGTTTTGAGATTCCTATTCATGGTCTACTTTAGCGAGCTTAAGGGCCGGCCTGTTTTCGACGCCGACAAAAAGAATATCGGCGTTTTAACGGACTTGGTTTTCATCCATGGTGGGGATTACGCTGAAATAACCCATATTGTGTGTGTCTTCGAAGACAAGTCTGTTAGAAAAATCCGGTTCAGCCTTGTTGACGAGCTTAAGGGTGAGAAGAGCCGCGTGTCTGAAAAAATTATTGTTCACCTAAACAAACCGCTTTCCAAGATTACTTGTTTTTTCATAGAGGATAAGGACTTGATTTTAAGCGAAGTGGTTGACAAGCAGGTTATTGACGTCAATGGCGCCAAGATAGTGCGGGTGAATGATATCCTGTTAGGCAAGGTTGGGGGAAAGTTCAGTGTCGTGGCAGTAGCAGTCGGGAAAAAAAGTTTTTTAAAGCGGATAGGGCTCAAGTCGTTTGCAAATTCGACCAAACTTAAAGAACAAATTATCGCCTGGGAGTCTGTCGAAGCTCTCGAACCCAGAATGCACGGACTACACTTAAAAGTCCAGAAAAACAAGATTGCGGACTTGCACCCTGAAGACATTGCAGACGTCATGGAAGACATGTCACACAAGGAGAGGGTCCTCATCTTCAACACACTGGACAAGCAGGTTGCCGCTGAAACGCTAATCGGCGCTGAACCAGAAGTCCAGCAATCAGTTTTTAGAAGCATTAAAGTCGACCGGATAAAAGAGCTTTTAGAAGACATTCAAACCGACCAGGCTGCAGACATTCTAAGCCTTATGGACGAGTCCGAGGTTGAGGAGATCCTGGGAAGACTCCGCGCAGATAAAGCAAAGGCGATAACCAAAATCTTAAACTATGACCCGGAGTCGGCGGGAGCCATCATGGACACGTCTTTTATTATGATTCCTGAGACTCAGACTGCACAGCAGACAATTGATCTGTTGAGGAAAATCGCCCCTTCATCAGACAAGATTTACCACATTTACGTCGTTGACAGGCAAAGACGCCTGGTTGGAATATTATCCATTCGCGGTCTTTTAATCGCCCCACCAGATGAGAAAGTCGGGGAAATAATGCACAGGGAAGTAATTCACGTTAAAACCGACACCCCAAAAGAAGACATTGCAAAGACGATTGCGAGATACGACATATTCGTAATCCCGGTTGTTAGCGACGACAACGTACTCCGCGGAGTCGTCACTGCAGACGACGTTCTAACAGAGATTATGCCAGACGAGTGGAAGAGGGAGCGGTTTAGGCCACACCGGACGAAGAAGAATGGAAAACGGTAAAAGCGCAAGATCCCGGTTTGCGCTCTTTCTGATTGTATTGGGTCCGGGAATCATAACCGCTGCAGTAGACAATGATGCGGGTGGGATAACCACTTACTCAATCGCCGGAGCACACTTCGGCTACAGCATGTTGTGGGCGCTTATACCCATTACTATCCTGCTCGTTATTGTGCAGGAGATGAGCGCCCGGATGGGTGTTGTGACTGGGAAGGGGCTATCTGATCTTATCCGGGAGAATTTTGGTTTGAAGATTACAGTCATTTTAATGTTCTGCCTTGTCTTTGCGAACCTGGCGGTCACGGTCTCTGAGTTTGCGGGTATTGCGGCTGCGGGCGAGCTTTTCGGGTTCAGCAAGTTTTTTTCCGTCCCGCTTTGCGTTTTCTTTGTATTATCGGTCGTGTTACGTTTTGACTACAGGAATCTTGAAAAGTTTTTCCTGCTATTAGTATTTTTCTACGTCTCCTACGTTCTCTCAGGTTTTATGGCCAAACCAGACTGGAATACTGTAGTAGACCAGACGTTGACGCCCTCTTTTTCATTTAACGCATACTATCTTGCGGTTTTAATCGGGGTTATTGGTACGACAATCACTCCTTGGATGCAGTTTTACCTGCAATCGTCTATCGTAGAGAAGGGTGTGAAAAAAGAGGAATACGCATACTCCCGGGGTGAAGTGATACTCGGATGCATCATCACCGACGTCATCGCATTCTTCATCATAGTGACCTGTGCTGCAACGCTTTTCTCAAATAATGTGGGGATTGAAAGCGCTGTTGACGCGGCAAAAGCGCTAGGCCCCCTGGCAGGCAGTAATGCGCGGCTTCTTTTCGCAGCCGGATTTTTCGGAGCCGCATTGTTCGGCGCCATAATACTTCCAATTTCAACCTCATTCTACGTGTGCGAGGCTTTCGGATGGGAGTCTGGAGTAAACAAGAAGTTTACGGAAGCCAAAGAATTCTACACACTATTCATCCTCCTTACAGTCTTCGGGGCGAGTGTCGTAATGATACCCGAAATCAAGCTCATAAACCTTATGATCGCATCCCAGATAATAAACGGGCTTATGCTCCCAATAGTGCTTGTTTGCATGCTAAAGCTAGTAAACAACAAAAAACTGATGGGAGAATACACAAATCCGTTGATAGTAAACATTATCATGTGGGGCGGCAGCATACTCATAATGCTAGTGTCAATCGCTCTCGTCGCAACCACTCTTAAACCAGACTTATTCAGCGTTTTTGGGTGAAACCTTAACCTTCTTCTTACGCCTCAAGTTGTTGATAAGCCTCTCCTTAAAATCCGAGATAATGGCCATGTAATTCAATCCAGCGTCAAACGGGTTTCCGTGGTGGCTGAAATACTTGTGGACGTCACCGTCGGCAAGGCTTTTCGTGCACATGTAGTAGAAGTGGTCTCCAGTCAAAAGATACCTGTAAAGTCTCAAATACTCGGGATTCCCCGATTTTTTCACAAGAGACTCCATACTCTTAATTTTTGTGAAATTCAGCTGCTGCATGTGGTTTCCAAGCCAGGCTGAAGCATCCCGCTCAAGATCAGCCCACGAAACCGTCTCATAATACGGGACTGAAATATCCCCCACACTCTCATACTTTTTCACAACCTCCGAGGGAGTGGCAAACTCTAGATTATCCCACTTTAAAACCTCGCCTGGAAGAGACCCCAGAAACCAGAAAATCCCCGTATCCTCCCACTGGTGCTCTCCGAAAGTCTCGTAATCCATGAAAATGTTCACAGTATCACCCGGAGTCTGGGAGAGCCAGGACGAATACTTTTCCGCAGTCAAAGGATGCTCGCTCCACCCCTTGGCGCCGAACCTGTAGCCGATGTCGTCTGAAAGCTTATAGTTTCTAAGAAGAACCTTGAGCTTGCCTCCCTTTCTTTTGTAAACGTGGTTCGGACTCCTCCAACCATCCAGGATACGCTCAACCCCCTCAGTCACGATGGCCTTAAAACCCATACCTTCGACTTCCTGGGCAATCCCATCGTGATACAAAAGCTCGGTGTTTCTAAAAACATCCGACTTAACGCCTAAAAGATCCTTCATGGCCTGACGGTGCAGGGAAACCTGCTCGCAAAACTCTGTCCTATCCTCGAAAAGGCTCGACAGCGAGTGATAATACGTCTCAGATAAAAACTCGACGCAACCAGAATCAGCCATCTGCTTAAATTCATCTAAAAGATCCTTATCCCAACGCTCACACTGGTCCAGGAAAGTCCCTGAAAGAGAGTAGCTTAGCTTAAACTTCCTCTTATCCCCCTTGAAGTAGTCGACGGAATTGAGTATTAACTCGTTTGCCCTGTGATAGCATTTCGAGGCGACCTTGTTTAAAGTGAACTCGTTTAAGCCAGTGTCAAAGTAGAGGTCTTCCAGTTTTCCGTGATAGTTTTCAGACTCCGTCGGCCAAAACCACCTAAGCCTAAACGGCTGATGAACCTGAAAATAAAGGCATACTGAAGTCATCTTCTGGGATCGGAGTAATGAATACGTCTATTAATATAAAAACAGTTTTTCCCCTTTCATCAGAGTCTGGAAAAAAAGAGCTTTAAAAATCTATGGGAAAACAAAGTTTTTCCGGAGAGAGAGAATTTGGGCGAACGAAGTGAGGCGTTTAGCCGCTGTAAAATCTTCCGAACGATAGTGAGGGTTGGGTTTTAGTGCAATGTTGGGTGAAGTCTAAAAACTCAAAGTCTCGAGGGCGTCGTCATTCATTAAACATTGGATAAAAATGCGTAAGATTTATAAAGCTATGAATTCATGTGAATTATATGGACAAAAAACCTAAGAAAAATAAGACTATTACCCCAAAGGAGCATGATGAGTGGCATAAGAAGCATAAGGAATATGACAAGAAGATGGATAAAGAGCACGAACTTTGCCATAAAAGAATAGGACTTAAAATAGAGAAAGGGTAGGTAATTCAACAGACTGATTAATATTAAATTCTACTTTGAAGCGAACCGCAGGCGCCCGAAAGATTGAACAACAACTAATGGGGACAAACGATAGTTTCGCCGTAAGGCGGAAAGTTGGGAAAAATCGAAGATTTTTCCGTTTGTCACCTGTTAATAGCCCTGAGCGAAGCGAAGGTCCGAATCCCGGATTGTGTGGTTTATTTAAGTAGTTTAACGAATTCTTCCCTTGTTAAATCAAGATCTTTTATCACTTGGTTTATGAGTTTAGGGTGTAGAACTTTCTTACTATGAAAGGGTATTGTTATCCTACCTCCTTTATCATTCCGAAAAATTTTATGACTTCCAGATTGCCGAACGAGGTTGAAACCAAGTTTTTCGACCAATCGAATTATTTTATCAGCTTTTATCCGAGGTGTTTTCATACAGCAACTTCAAGGGTAGTAAGACTGAAAGATTTCGGAATTTCAATTTCACCGTTTTCAGCGAGGATGTCCGCAATGTGTAGTTTAATGACATCTTGAATATTTTTCACTGCTTCCTCATATGTATCCCCCTGAGAGTAGCATCCCTGAAATATTGGGCAAAATACAAAATAACCCTCACTGTCCTTTTCGACAACAACAGGCAGATTATATTTTTTCATTATGATAACATATGGAAAACACAGTTATATAAAAAAACCAAGTTATTTCGCAAGCGGGATTCGGAAATCGGCGAACAAATAAGCCGATTGAAAATAACATATGTGGGTAAACGTGGTTTTGCCGACGAGAAGGAGGCAAAATTGGGGGAATTTCACAGGAGAAATTCCCGTTTAGCCGCTTGTTAAGACCCCCGACGCCGACAGGCGGGGGGCAAGCGCAGCGCAGAGTTTTCGAGCTACCACATATTTTTTTTTAATGTTGCCGGCAGTTTTCACTAAAACCGAAATACAGCGAAGCTGCGTATTCTAACGGGAAGGGGGCGGGGCAATATTTTTTTTCTATTCTTTAAGAGTGAAAATTATAAATATCTATTATGACCTTTGAATCAGTAGATAAATTACAGAACCATCTTTCGGAGAATATCTTTGGGTATGCTAAAGACTCGAAAAAGGCAGCTGGTCGTGCTTTAGGCACTATAGTAGAAGTGATTACCTTCTATATTCTAAAATCATGGGGTTTGAATAATTCTATCTCTATTGAAAACAGGATAGAAGAATTTGGAAATCCTGATATAACTCACAATGTAGAATTTTCACTTCATCCAATTTATAGAGAATATAACCTCAAGTTAGATAATGATGGAAAAACTATAACAGCGAATAAAATTTTCTCTAAACTGAAAAATAATTTTTCAATAGAAAATTATACCAAATTAAATAATAATCTATTAACAAAAGATGGAATTTTAAGAAATGCTTGTACAGTAGGTCAAAACGAATATTCAAAATTAATTGCATCAATTAATGAGATAAACAAGGATAAAATAGATATCAAAGTTATCGAACAGAGTAATAAACCTTATACAATTTTTGAATGTAAACGAGTCGGTGTAGAAGAAGGATGTAAAAAAGGGCCCCAAACAATTGAAAAGGCAAAACAAGGCGCTTATGTTGCACAGTCTTTATCATCTTTACAAAAGTTAAGACTCGAAGGAGGAGAACGTTATGGGATTATATATCAAAATAAAAAAGTTCTATGCACCAAACCATATCATGTTTTACTTGACGAAGTAATTCAATCAAATGATCCGGCGTTATTACGAAATTTTATTATGACTGTTGGAGTAGTTAGTAATCATGGTAATTGGTTTACTGCTGAGAATCATAATAAGGAATTGAAAGTATTAGCTCAATCTTACGATTGGCTCCTTTTTTTAACTGACGTAGGAATAATGGAATTTATCAATCATGTGATAATTAAACCTACTAAAAAATATTCGCCAATACGAGATGCATTTATTAAAAGTTACGCCCCTGATAAGAAGAAAAACCAATTTACTAAAGTTCAAATGAATATCGACGCTGATCAAAAATTATTTGAATATTTTATTTCCAATAATGAACGAGTGGCTACTTGGTTTAACATAATTACTCCACGCGCTGGAAATCTTATGAAATTAAGAGAGGAAATAAAAACTTTAAATAAAAAAGATTGGGCAAGAATCTTAGGATGACTGCAGGTAGAAAAAATAATTCAGATAATAAGGATTGGGGCACACCACCAAAGTATGTAAAGGCGATTAAAAGAGTTTTTCGTGAGAAAATAAATTTAGATCCTTGTTCGAGTGAATATTCAGTCGTACATGCAGAGACGGAGTATCAACTTCCTGAGCATGATGGTCTGAAAGAATCTTGGGATTATTCAACCATCTTCGTAAATCCTCCTTATGGAAGAGATCGAGACCGAAACACAGGAATAAAAGACTGGTTAAAACGTTGTGCTGAAGCAAATAGAAAACATGGTTCAGAAGTTATTGCTCTAGTTCCAGTTGCAACGAATACCAGTCATTGGAAACAAAATGTATTTACTAAAGCGTCAGCTATCTGTTTTTTATATGATACAAGATTAAAATTTTTAGAAAAGGGCAAACCGGGGGGAAAGGGAGCTCCAATGTCATGTGCAATGATATATTGGGGTGAAAATTATGATGAATTTTTCAAAGTTTTTATGGACTTTGGAGCAGTTGTAGATATCCAGAATCTAAAAGACGAAATAATCGGATTAAATCGTAAACAAACTAAACTGTAAAAGCACATTACTAAAAAGTTAAAACTTCAATTATAATCCACACCAAGTTTCTCAAAAAATGCCTTATGGCGTTGTTTCACGTCAATCACTATTCTATCAAATGCAATAATCTCTATGTGTGCATTTAAATTCCTATTATATTTGTAGTATCCTCTATCTCCCTTTAATTTTGCATAATCACCATCTTCAGCAAATTTTTTAATATTATCTGTAATGTCACAGACGATATAACAATAGAATCGAGTGGTTTCATTTACTTCTAATGGTCGTCCAGATGGCAGGTTAACCTTTTTACCTTGAATCTCCCTAACATACTCCAATACTTTTTCTGTTGGTCTGTTATCGTCAAATGCTGTTCTCTGAGGTTTTTTTAGTTCTAATATTGATACAGCTTTTGCAATCCTATCCGAATCCATCTCTGAAAATACAACTACATCAGGTCTTTCTTGGTTTTCAGAAGATGTTGTATCCCTAAGAGGTTTATCAGAAGCTGCAAAATCATGAAAAGTCAATCGTTCATCAATAAGCCATAAATTATAATCTTCATGTCTCAATTGGTCTGTTGTTGTCTTTCTCGGCATTATAATATCGTGAATGATATCCTCATTTGGATATTTTCCATCATCATTAATGTTAAGCTTTTTATCGAGTAAATCAATTATCATTTTTCTAAATATCATATAGCCTGCAAGCTCGTCTTTTTGAAATGCTTCTAATTTATCTACAATCTCTTTACATTCATCTTCAATTTCAGAAATCGAATCTGGTTGTGTTTTCAAAAGTTTTCGACTCTGTTCTTTAATCTGGTATTCTGTTTTTCCTTTGTATTTGTAAAGAATTTCATTAATTTTTTCATTTGATGAATTTGGTTCTACATCATCATAGACTTCTGGGCAGTATTGTGGTACGGATCTTAAAGCAGGATTTTCTTGAGAAATATATTTCTGGATCTTTTCTCTTTTTTGCCCTTCTATGATTTTTAAGTAATCTGACAAAAACTCTTTTGATTTCTCAATAACTCCATTCTTTATTTCCTCAATTGAAATTGGATAGTCGATACTGTTCAATGTTCCTGAAACCTCAGGTATATTAAACTCTAGCCTACTACTATCTACATGTTCATCAAGGTATGGGCTAGAGACATAAACACAATAAACAAATTTTCCCCCTTCCTCATCAAACTGGTTGGATGTCCCTAAAAGTTTGTGAATAGATTCTGTTTTTACCTCTCGGTTATTTGCAGTTAATGCGATTATATGCATCTGTTTGTACGTTGAGTATAATTTAATATGAGAAATCAAAAGAGTTTTTGTCAGATTACTTAAAAATCATAGAAGGGCAAAAAAGAGAAAAGATCCAGAAATATATTTCTCAAGAAAATCCTG
>AQSC01000041.1 GCA_000402775.1 Euryarchaeota archaeon SCGC AAA252-I15
AATATGCAGGCTACATACACAGGTCTTCATCCTTTCAAACTGATTTTAGGTCAAATGAGTATAATCACTCCGGAGGGTACTTTTCGAGGTCGTTTTATTAACACACTAAATGAATCTGTTAGAATAACAAAGCTGGATTTAACCAATATTGAATGCTCTTATGGTCATCGTTCTTTATTTAAGAAAATTAAGTGTTTGTTCCACTATCGAACTGGCCCCTCTTGCAAGGAGAAACACTACATGATAATTGGTGATAAACAATTTGATACCTTCCCTTATGTGGTTGGTCCAGAAAAAGAATTTATATTAACATTTCCCAATTGTGAAACCTTTAAAAACAAGCACGAAGGAGATTGGTATTGGGTTAACCTATCAATAGAATATTCAGTCGAAAACAAAACAAGTTTAAGTTGGGGGATAATAAGTAGTTTTTATCGGTGAAAACTGAAGTCTCCGTCTGAAATTTATTCTTGATCTTTCTTTTCTAGTTCAATTAGAAATTTTTTATAATCTTCTTCTGAGTCTAAAATGAAGGGTATTGCTAGATTCCCACATTTTTGACACGTATATGAGGACATGGGAGTTTTCTTCATCCAATTTTCCATATGTTTCAGCCCGGATAATTCTTTACTCCCACAGATGGGGCAAGCAACAATATCTTTCATAATCAGTGAGTACAATTATGAAAGTATCTCTAAAAGAATAGGACAAGCCCCGGGAGGGATTTGAACCCTCGACGTGCAGATGACTTGGTTTCTCCCTTTGTTGTTCAGGTGCACTCAGCCGTGAAGGCTGATGTGCGCTCTTTCTCGTCGGGAAATTCCGACTTACAAGTCTGCCGCTCTACCAGACTGAGCCACCGAGGCAACTTTTATTAATGTTTGGTCAAAGGTGTGGAATTCCGCTTCGCGGAAGCCCCACTTGGCATCGTGTACATTCACCAGAACACTTTTGTTCTGGGTCATCGTCTTAGTGCGTCTATGTTATTGGGTGTTTATTTTTTAAAAAGGAGTTTAGTTTGTGTATACTAGTGCTGTGATTGCGGTTCCGTGGTTTTCTTTGGGTATTTCTTTTATGCTTGTGGTTTCGGTTTTGTATTCCAGGATTTTCATGTTGCGGGCGTCGGCCATTTCATCGAGTTTTTCTTTTAAGTGTGTTTTGGTGATGTTTGTGTCGCTTGTTTTTCGGGTGTCTTCGGCGACGAGGCCGAATCTTTCTTTTGTTTCGTGTGCCTCGCACATGGCCCAGGCTACTCCCGCTGAAACTGATTCCCCTTCTTCGCCGTCATTTCTTGCGAGCACGCAGTGTGTGATGGAGCCGGGGGGTATGCGGGCGTATTCTATTGGTGTTGCGTATGGGGGGAGGATGCTTGATACTGGGACGAGGTTGCATTGGTCTATGCGGGCGGAGACGAGGGCTTTGTCGAATGCGTTTAGCCTGCTAGTCGTACTTAACCCTGTTCCGGAGGTTGTGAAGAACTTTTTGTAGAGCATACTAGTTATATTTCTAAAGAGGTTAATAAGGTATTTGATGATTCGCATGCCGGCTGTTGCTGGACAGTTTTACCCGTACTCTCCCGACGTTTTGTTGGGCGAGATTGCGGAGTTTATGGGCGAGCCCAAGCAGAAGAAGAGTGTTTTGGGTGTGATGGTTCCGCACGCCGGCTACATGTATTCTGGAGGGGTTGCGGGCTTGGTTTACTCTCAGATCGAGCCTGCTGACACGTACGTGATTTTAGGGCCGAATCATACTGGATTAGGGCTTCGCTTCTCTCTTATGAGGGAGGGATTGTGGAAGACTCCTCTTGGGGAAGTAGCTGTAGACTCAAACCTTTCCAAGGAGATTCTTTTGAAATCCCCGCTCGTTCAAGAGGATGAGTTGGCTCACCAGCGCGAACACTCCATTGAAGTTCAGCTTCCGTTTCTACAGTATTTGAGCGAGGGATTTATGTTCGTGCCGATTTGCGTGGGACACATGCCCTTAGACGATGAAGCTTCAAAAGACTTGGAGGTGGTGGGTAAAGCCTTGGCTTCCGTGATAAAAAATTACGGTGGAAAAACAGTTATCGTCGCCTCGACAGATCTTACTCATTATGAGTCGCAGGAGTCGGCGAAACTCAAGGACGCTGACGCCTTGGAGGCTGTTTTGAAGCTCGACCCCGTAAAGCTTTTGAAAGTCGTCTCTGAAAAAAATATTTCAATGTGCGGTGTGCTTCCGACAGCGATCATGCTTTACGCTTGTAAAGAGCTTGGTGCAAGCAAAGCCGAGCTCGCAGGCTATCAGACTTCGGGGGATGTTACCGGCGACTTAAGTCAGGTGGTGGGGTATGGTGGAGTCTTAGTGTTTTGAATTCAGCCTCCGAAAAACCAGCCTAAATAACCCCACGCGTTGTTTAGCGTGTAGACTAATGCGATAAGAAGAATAGTCCAAAATATCAAGACCCCTTTCGGAGTTGTCTTAATATAGTTGATCAAATTTTCAATCAGATACGATAATCCTTCACTGTCATCAGACATTTTCCTTTAGTAATATGTTCGAGTAATAAAAAATTAATGCCCTACTTTTTATTCTTTGATTATTTCTTTTAAGGGTTTGAATTCGAAGTCTTTGAGGAGGTTTCTAAGTATTTTTTCGCTGCGATTCAACCCCCAGTAGTGTATTAGCCTTGCCTTTCGGCTGCACGGAATCTTGGGGTGATCCGAGTCGAGCTCCCAAGGGTGCATGTAGATGACTGTCATACGCCCTTTCTTGTTCTCTTTTTTCATGATGGATTTTGTGAGAGAGTATGGTTCGTTTCTAAGGAATAATCCCCCTCCATAGGGGACTCTAAAACCTAGAAAGGATTTGGTGGAACCTGGAGCCTCCCAGAGGCCGTTACTCATTTTCGTCAGGCTTGTGGGTTTTGACGGTGCGTTAGGGTTTACGATCCTGGAAGGGTATATGCTCGAGTCGTATGAGAATCCCTTCTCCTTCAAGACGTCGAAAACCCAATTGCAGTCGTCTGTCACTGAAAAGTTAGGCGCCCTGTAACCAATGGGTTTGACTCCGCAGGCGCTTTCGATTGATTTTACGGACGCGTCAACATCCAGTGTGAACTCGTTTTCAGTCATCTCGTAGACTTTCTGGTGTCCGAAGCCGTGGGAGCCCACTTCATGACCCCCCTCAAATATTTCGGATGCGAGTTCAGGGTGTTTCTCACAAACCTTGCCCAACACGAAGAAGGTGGCCTTAGTCTCGTATTCGTCGAGTATCGACAAGACTTTCCGTGTTTGGTTGACTACCCTGGATTCGAGCTCATCCTCCCTGTCTGAGACAACATTTCTCAAAGAGTTTACTTGAAACCACTCTTCAACGTCAAAGGTTAATGCGTTCACTTCTTCTCATCCCGCTTAATCTCGTGCCAGCGCCTAATAATCTCGTCGGGATCGCTAATCCTCTCACCCCCGAACACGTGGGGGTGGCGCCTCACAATCTTCTCGTTCACGTCATTTATGACATCCTCTATAGTGAAAAAACCCTCTTCCAATGCAATCTGTGAGATAAAGACGATATTCCACAAGAGGTCTCCAAGCTCCTCCCTCAGATTCGGGTAATCCTTCCTGGAAATAGCCTCTAAGACTTCATCACTCTCATTTTTCAAGTGTTTGGAGAAATCCTCAATAGTCTGCTCCTTATCCCAAGCACATCCTTTAGGCCCCCGCATGTACTCCATAAGATCTACGAGCTCCTTGAATTTGGATCCTGCGTCCCTCACCATAATTAATAACCCTCCTTTGAATAATAGCTATTGTTATGATTGGAAACTCAGAGCTAATATTCTTACTAGCGCTTTTCCTCATATTATTCGATGGAAAACGGCTTCCAATGTTCGCTCGATCGCTGGGTGAGGCTGTCTCAGAGTTTAGGGGTGTTTCGAAAAAGGTTTTGGAGGATTTCGAGGATTCACCTGTAGAGGAGGTCGAGAGGAGAGAGTTTTCCGGCTGATTTTTTATTTATTTCTTGATTGTCTTACTATTGTTTATACTATGAAAGTTAAGGGCATTATCTGGGTGTTGGTTATTGTCGCCTTAATCTTTGGTGTCGGATTGTATGTCGCCGACATGGTCAAGAAGAATCCGGGAACGATGGAGTGTGTTTTGGGTGTTGGGCCTAGCAAGAATCCCACGCTCTGTTATGGTTGGCGGCAAAGCGACGGGCCGAGCATCCTTATTTAGGTTTAAAGGAGCCTGAGTATCTGGTAGATTACTATCGCGGCGATGATCACGTCGTCTGCGAGAAAGAGGGTCATCTTCCCTGTCTCGCTCCAGTCGATCCTCCTCCTTTTTCTTTGTTTGATGATTGTTGCGGTTCCGCCGTCCTCGTCTTTACCGCCCCATGAGATTCCGTGAGCCATCACAATACTATTTTATAAAGCTTTTAGATAACTAACGGTACTTTGCATGAAAAAGATTATCGACTTTGAAGTGTTTGACACTGTGGACGGGAATTTCGCTGTGAAATTCAAAAAACCGTTGAAAAAATATTCGAAGGGTTTTATGTTCGAGCTTCGGCTTGGGGATTCTTCAGGGGAGATTATGCTTAAGGTTTGGGGTCCCGATGATGAGGATTCAGTCAAAAAAGTCTATGATTCCATTTCCGCTGATGATGTTGTTCATGTTCTGGGTGAGGTTTCAGAGTACCGTGACGTGAAAGAGCTTGCCTTAAATGACTTGTCTGATATTAGGGTTTTGTCGCCTGTCGAGTATGTTAAGGGTGATTTTGTGAAGGAGAGTGAGAGGGAGATAGAGGAGATGTTTTCCGAGCTTGAGGGCTTTATCTCGTCGGTTAAGGATCCTGAATTAATCAAGGTTTTGGGGGTTTTGTTTTCAGACGAGGAGCTTGTGAAGGCGTTCAAATATTCTCCTGCCGCATTATACAAGCATCACGCCTGGATTGGTGGTCTTCTCGAGCATACTCTTTCAGTTGTTGGGATTTGCGAGAATGCACTAAAGATTTATCCCGGACTCGATAGGGATTTGGTTATTACGGGTGCGTTAATCCATGATATCGGAAAGACGCGGGAGTTTTCCGTCACAACCAACATCAAGCCTACTTTGGAGAGCAGGCTTGTGGGACACGTCGTAATGGGTGTTGAGATTCTACACAACAAGATAGTTGATTTAGACATTTCCGACAACCTTAAGGTTAAGCTTAAGCATATTGTTGAATCACATCACGGAAAGCTTGAGTGGGGAAGCCCCAAGACTCCTGCATTCCCCGAAGCCTTGTTGATCCATCACGCCGATTACTTGGATGCTAACCTCACCTACATCACGGAGCGGGTGAAGGGGGCTAAGACTGATGATGATTTCACCTATCTTAAGGATTTCGGAAGCATCTACTTGAAGTAGATTTGCATTCTTTTGTGGTAGGATATATTTAAGTCTTACTCCCAATATTAGGCCATATCAAGATGAGTGTCGAAGAACTGGTCAAGGAGATAACATCCCTGAAAAAAGAGAGGAATGCCGTTTTATTATCCCACAATTATCAGTTGCCTTCCGTCCAAGATGTCGCGGATTTTTTAGGGGACTCATACGGCTTGAGCAAGAAGGCGCAGGAGATTGACGCCGACGTCATAGTTTTTTGCGGTGTCAAGTTCATGGCCGAGACCGCGGCAATACTATCTCCGGATAAGTTGGTTGTTATACCTGACATTTACGCTGGATGTCCTCTCGCCGAGATGATTTCCGTTGCAAAGCTTCGCGAGCTTAAAGCCGCACACCCTGATGCCGCCACTGTAGCGTACGTTAACACTAATGCTGATGTGAAGGCTGAAGTCGACGTATGCTGCACGTCATCTAATGCAATAAAAGTTGTGGAATCACTTGATGCTGAAGAGATCATTTTCGTCCCCGACAAGTATCTCGCAAACTACGTGTCGACTCAGGTCGACAAGAAGATTATACCCTGGGAAGGTTATTGTTCAACCCACGTGAAAATATTGGCCGACGACATTCTACGGGAGAAGAAGGCTCACCCGAAAGCTTGCGTCATGGTCCACCCTGAATGCCGTGCCGAAGTCATAGAGCTTGCCGACAAGGTTTTGTCGACCGGCGGCATGGTCGAAAACGCCCGGGATTCGAGTGCGACCGAATTTATCGTGGGGACTGAAGTTGGAATGATCCACCGTCTGAAAAAAGATATTCCTGGCAAGTCTTTCTATCCCGCGTCCGAACTTGCAGTCTGTCCGAACATGAAGCGGACCACTTTGGATAAGGTTGCCTGGTCGCTTAAGGAATTAAGGAATGTTGTTTCCATACCCGAGGATATTCGGCTTCGGGCCAGGGAGTCTATCGAGCGAATGCTTGAGATAATCTGACCGCTTTTATGAAAAGTTCTGACGGGAAATTTCTGAAGGAATTTGAAGAAAAGGTTTATTCAACGATAAAAAAACATAAGCTCATTAATCCAGATGATAATGTTTTGGTTGCTGTTTCCGGCGGGAAAGACTCGACTACTACACTTTTTGTTTTGAAAAAATTGGGTTTCAATGTTTCCGGCATGATTATTGACCAGCTTCTTGGAGCATACTCCAAGAAAAATATTGGGAACATCAAATCATTTTGCGCTGGCGAAGAAATTGAATTGCATGTAGTGCAAATGCGGGATGAATTCGGATGCTCGGTCTGCCACATGCAATCTGTTTTAGCGGATAAGGGAGTTCACATTAACGCGTGCACGATTTGCGGTGTGGTAAGGCGCAATATTTTAAACAAAAAGGGGAGGAAGCTTAAGGCGTCTTGCATTGCGACGGGACACAACCTAGACGATGAAGCTCAAACAGTCTTTATGAACTTCATTCAAGGAAACGTAATGCAATCCGCACGGCTTGGTCCGAAAACGGGTCTATTATCTCACAAGAAATTCATTCCCCGCATCAAGCCACTATATTTTTGCACTGAAGCGGAAACTGAAAGATACTCGAGACTCAATGAATTCCCAGTCGTCTACGATCCCTGCCCCTGTTCTTTAGACTCCTTTAGATCTGAAGTTAAGGGTATGCTAAACAGGTTGGAGGTTGAGAAGCCCGGCACTAAAAAAAACATCATTTACGGGTTTCTTAAAGTTCTGCCTGAATTGAAAAAACAGGTGACTTCAGGAGTAATATGTGAATGTGATTTGTGCGGTGAACCATCTAGTAAAAAAATCTGTAAAACTTGCGAGCTTCTCAGTCAACTCTCTTCGTGATTAGGGTTTCTCATCTGAGCGCATAATTCGCAGTCGAGGTCGGAGCAGTCGAATGTGTTTTTAGTGCCCCATTTAATTCCGTACTTTTTGAATTCGTCGATTATTGTGCATGCGTCATGTCCTTTTTCGGTTAGTGAGTAGTATACTCGGGGCGGTGTTTGTTTTGAAAAGACTCGCCGTTTCACAATGTTGTCTTTCCCCATCTCTTTGAGTCTTTCAGACAGGACTTTTGCACTAATGTTTGTAAGTCTTTTTTTGATGTCCATGAATCTCAGGCTTTTCTTCTTGCTGTAGAATATTTCCTTGATTATCAGTATCGTCCACCTTTTTCCGAGGATTTTTATTGTGTGTCTGATAGGGCAGAATTCCTCGGGGGATATATCAGTGGGTGGTTTTTTGTGTGAATTCATGGTTACTGTAAAGATACTTGACCTTTTAAATATTTAAATAACTAATTGATATCATGTTGATAAAAGTAACCTGGAGGTGTGACGATGGGACCTGGTTGTTGTTAAAGAATGGATTGAATTTCTAATTTCTTCTTTTTATTTTTATATGTTTTCAAATGGATTTCAAGGGAATTAAACTGGGATTTAAGGCTGCGATAATCTCGTCAAGCTGTTGCACTCTACCTCTAGCATTTGTGTTGGTGTTTGGTGTTTTGGGTGCTGGGAGCATGACTGCTGCTTTGAAGATTCCGAAATACAAGACTTATTTTATTACCTTGGTCGCCTGAATACTGCGGGCTTTTAGCCCGCAGATGAAAGGCGACCTTGAATTTCTTGGGTTTCTAATTTTGTTCCATACGGCG
>AQSC01000042.1 GCA_000402775.1 Euryarchaeota archaeon SCGC AAA252-I15
CAACAGTGGCTGGGTTGAATTGATTAATATAACAGTTATTGACGACCAAGGTGTCACTGTCTCCTGTCCAAGGACGAACCTGCCTCCGCACACGGCGATGACATGTAATGCGACCGGTGTTGCTGTTACAGGACAATACGCAAATATTGGTACTGTAACTGGCTGGGATAATTTAAGTCAAATGGCATCAGACACCGACCCAAGCCACTACTTTGGAAATACAATTGGCTCATCGACCACAACAACAGTGCCTGCAACAACTACGACGTCGACGACTTCATCAACAACATCAACGACTGTTCCGGCGACGACTACTGTGCCTTCGACGACGACGGTTCCGGTTTCGACGTCTTCGTCGTCTACGACGACTACTACTGTTCCGAGCGTTACTTCGTCTACGACTGTGCCTGCGACTACGTCTACTACGACTGTTCCGGTGACGACGACTTTGCCGTCTACGACTACTGTTTCGGTAACGACGTCGTCTACTAGTACTACGTCTTCGACTACGTCCAGTACGACATCGTCTACTACAACTACGACTTCGTCTACTACGTCTTCAACGACGACTTCGACGGTTTTGGCAACGACGACTGTGCCCGCAACAACTACTCTATCTGTGACTACGACAATGCCGGTAACAACGTCAACGTCCTCGACGACGACAATACTGGTGACTTCGACAAGCAGTACGACGACGCTTACTCCGGGGACGCTTGCGCCGCCTGAGCCGGTTATCGTGTTTAATATGGGCGGTTCAGTGACTGTGAGTTGGGATCCGATCTTGGAGGCTGAAAGCTATAATGTTTACGCTGTTGATGCGTGCGGCGACGTGGTTGGAGTGTTTGTGCTTGAGGAGTCGAACTTGACGAGTACTTCTTGGACTGACGGTAGCGCTGCATCTTACGCTCAGAGGTATTACAAAGTTGCTTCTGTTCGGGGTGTTGAGACTGCATTGTCTACTTACGCGGTGGGTAAATACGATGTTTCCCTTGCGACTGGCTGGAACCTTGTTTCTCAGCCGTTGGATCCGACGTACGCGGACATTAAGCCGTTCGACACTTCAGTGTTGAAGTCGCTTCACTCGGCAAGTGACAGCGACTTTGGGGCGTTCACTGGAAGCTACGACTTCGTAGTCGGGCCGGTAGATGATGAGTCCGTAACTCTCGCGTCCTTCAATCCGTACGCGCCCTCTTGGCTCAACCAGAATTTGGTCAAGCTTACCGAAAAAGTGACATTCCAGATTTTGATGAACAAGCAGGATACGTTGACGGTTGTGGGTCGGGTTCCGACGGTTACCAACATCAATTTAGGTTCCGGCGACTGGTATTGGGTTGGATACCCGTCGTGTAAGACGCGTCTCATAAAGCCGTTTTTGACGTCCGCGTTGGGTTCACTACATGATGGTGTTGCATCCAATTTCGGTTCCGGATTCGACGGGACTTATGATTTCGTGGTGGGTTCCATGTTGGATAACACTTATCTTGGAACTTTCGACCCGTTCAAGGAGCCTCTGCTACCCCAAAACTTGTTTGAGATGAGGCCGGGGCGCGGATACATCCTTGGGATGAACATGGGAGACAGTCTAACTGTCTCCTACACCTGATTTTTTATATTTCAAGTGCAAAGGTTTAGATGATGGATCAATCTTATCGCTTTTATATTGTAGTCTTCTTCCTGCCTTTATTATCCTGCGGTGTGTGTGCTTTCACTACAATCCACAGCATTAACGGAAACGTCTATGACAGTGGGGGAGTGCCTCTCCCGGGCGTTGAGGTCTCGGCCTGGCTGAATGGGACGGAGAGGGTGAGTGTTGTATCGAAAAACTATGGTGCAGGATATGAGTCATATTTTCTGCTTGACGTAAACGCCGAGACGACAGAGACTGGCGGGAAAATTACCTTTAAGGTAAGTGGTGTTGAGGCTTCCGAGTCTTTAAACTTCACACCCCTCGGAAGAACTGATGTTAATCTGACAATGCCGCCTCAACTCATGGAATCGGAATCATCAAGTGGGGGGGAGTCGACTTCAACTGTGAATTCAGTAGGCAGACCCTCATATGAGACTACTACTCTGAGGGTTCAGCCTTCTTTTACGACGACTTCAACCATTATGGGCTCAACTACTAGTATTGCTTTTCTCAGCACTTCCATGCCTGCTGAGAGTGGTGTTCACGGTGAAACCACCCTTAAAAAACAGGAAACAGCGGGCGTAGGTGATGGGCAAGCGGAAACTGGAAATGGGTTCAATTATGCCCTACTAATCCCAATTATCGCCCTGATTGCTGCAGTATTCATCCTCAAAAGAAAAAGATGATATGGGGTGCTAAACCACTATTTCTGATTGCGTTGCTTCTCGCAGGCTGCGTTTCCTCCTATTCCGCAGTCTGTAATGTTGCGGGACGAGTCCATGATTTTCGGGGAAACCCGCTATTCAACGTTACCGTTAGAGGATGGGTGAATGGAACGGATCGCGGTAATACTACAACATACGAATACTTTGGTGAAGCATTGTTTACCCTTGATCTGCAGGGAGATAGCACTGAAGTGGGTGCGATTATCTCCTTCACTGTCGACGGTATAGAAGTCCCTGAGACCTCAACATTCATTCATCCACGGGGGGATCAAAACCTCACTCTCACGCAAGGTTTCGTGAACCACTCGATCCTTTTAAATGAATTTACTGCTGGACCTTCAGGTTGGATTGAATTGTATAATAACGGGTCCAAAACCGCCAACATCAAGGATTATGAATTGATCGGAATGCGCGGATTAGAAACCCAACACACAAGAACACTCAATCAAGGATGGAATCTTGTGTCCCTAGCTCTTGATTCACCAGTTGAATCAGCCTACGTTATCCCCTACAATAAAGTCGTGTACCCGAATGATTTCGCATTATTTCTGGGAGTTTCAACCGGAATAAATTTGAGTGCGAGTTCAGGACGCCTTTTTTTAGAAGATCCCTACAACTACTCAATCGATTACTTGGCTTATACTAGTTCGTCCTTTAATACGTCTTGGAGTGTGTTTCCGTTTAATGTTTCGGTGGGGAGGATGACTGATGGTTTTTCAAATTGGACTTTTTTCACAAATCCCAGTCCAGGAGCGTCAAATTGATTATAACCAAGAAAAATACCCATTTACGTACAATGTTTATTTTTATATGATAAATTACCTATAATATCTGTATTAATGAATTTTATTTGAAATGGACACAATAAGGAATTTGGTGGTTGGGATACTCTTATTGCTTTTCTTTGCTAACACAGTAACCCCTGATTTAAACGTAATACAAGTACACAATTTTGACGGAAACGTCTATGACGGCTATGGAACACAACTTGTGGGTGTTGAAGTCATAGCCTGGGTTAATAGTGAAAACCGAGGCAGTACTACTACTGCAAATTATGGCGCAGGCCATGAATCCTACTACCTGATTGATGTCCAAGGAGACGATGAAGACGTAACCCTTGGAAGAATAGTCTCTTTTACTATTGACGGTGCGACTGCCTTGGAATCAAAGGCTTTTGAAGCCAGCGGTAATGAAGATATGTATCACTTGCATCTACCAATTAGTGAGACGACTACCACGACCGTTTCAGCAACGACTACAATTCCTTCAACTACGTCCACGATGCCTCCAACAACCACAATCCCAACCACTACCACTGTTACGGCGACGACAACTACAGTCATGGTTACAACTGTTCCATCAACTACAACGGTCATGGTTACAACGGTTCCATCAACTACTATGATGGTTTCAACGACAACTCAGCCAACGATCGTAACTACTCTACCTCGTGGAAGGCCTAGTCCAAACTACTTGAATCTAATTGTAACTGGTAGGTGCCTTGAGGACGAGATAAAAGTAGATGTTCGAAAGAGCGGTGCTAGACCGCTTCGCGGTTCGAGGGTATCAGTTTATCTTGGTTCGCAGAAGTTCGGAACCTATGAGACTGACAGTGACGGACTCGTGACCTTCCAGCCTACCAAGACTGGACAGTACTTCATTGAAGCTTACAAAAGCGGGTACTATACCAGTTTCACAGATATTACTATAGTTAAATGTCAAAACGGACCTGAAACTTGTTACGACAAGATTCAAAATCAGGATGAGACTGGGGTCGACTGTGGTGGAGTTTGTCCGCCCTGCCCGACCTGCTATGACGGAATTCAAAACGGCGGGGAGACTGGTATTGACTGCGGCGGAATATGCGGTCAGTGTAGAGCCTCCTGCTCTGACGGATTGAAAAACCAAAACGAGGAGGGCGTTGACTGTGGTGGAGTTTGTCCACCCTGCCCGACCTGTTGGGACGAGATTCAAAATCAGGATGAGACTGGATTGGACTGCGGCGGTATATGCAAGCCTTGCAGGCCTACTTGTTTCGACGGAATAAAAAACCAGGATGAGACTGGCGTCGACTGCGGAGGATCCTGCGGTGACTGCAAGGCCTCATGCAATGACGGAATTAAAAACCAGAATGAGGAGGATATCGACTGCGGCGGACTCTGTGGACCTTGTCCGACCTGCTTTGACGGATTGAAAAACGGCCGGGAACTTGGAGTAGACTGCGGCGGGTCATGCGGAGCATGCCCTCCAGGAACGTGCACTGATAGTGCTCGAAACCAGAACGAGGAAGGAGTCGACTGCGGTGGAGTGTGTCCAGCATGCAAGACCTGCTTTGACGGAATAAAAAACCAAGGTGAGACCGGCGTCGACTGCGGGGGAGTATGCTCGACCTGTCCGACATGCAATGATGGAATATTAAACCAGAATGAGGAAGCTGTCGACTGCGGAGGAATTTGCCCACCGTGCGTTGAGACGTGCCTTATCTGTCAGCCTGAACTCTCAGCTGGCAGGGCTGAATGCAAAGTCCGGTACTGGACTGGCATGGATGAATTGAAGGACTCGTTTTGCGGGGAGATTAAAAACCTGATTGTATTCACGCCCTCACAGGACATGAATGTGAGTTCCTTAAAGATTGAGGGTAATCCAACTGCTCGCGCAACCATTAGTGATGTGTCCGGAATCATCGCCAAGTCAATCGATTACAATACTGATGGTTTAATACTGGACAACACTGTTGAGCTTCGTGAGGGTGACGCTTACATAATATTTATTAGCAAGCCCGAGGACGCTGGTAACTGCGCCAAGCTTATGAGTGAGGGTCGTATTGATGATTCTCTCGGTTCATGGGAAGTCCGCGATAGTTGGTGCGATGGCATTCAAAACGGATGTTATCTTGCAGTGACTTTAAACGACAATTGTCCCACCTGCTTTGACGGTATCCAAAATCAGGGTGAGACTGGAGTCGACTGCGGAGGATCCTGTAGTGCTTGCTCTCCAGCCTTTATCGGCAGAGTAACATCCTTTGCAGGAAGCGGAAGCGGGTGGACCTACCTATTGATCGGTCTTCTAATCCTTGCCGTCGCATTAGCCTACAGGAAGGGCCAGTCTGACGGAAAGAGGGGAAGTGAGAGTCTCTCTGTTGAAGAGTCTTTTGAAAAGTCTGTCGGAGTCTCAGCCGCCTCATACGGCAACTCAGACATGAATCACGTGAAGAAGGTTGGTTCGACTTCAAAGACGGCCAGGAAAACGAAGTAGGCTAGATTCTTGCGGGAATGTTATTTTCCCGCAAATACTCTTTTATTTCAAGGATACTAATCTCATTAAAGTGGAATATTGAGGCCGCAAGTGCTGCGTCCGCACGCCCCTTAGTAAACGCTTCGAGGATATGCTCTTTCGTCCCCACTCCTCCAGAGGCGATAACCGGAACACCCACGTTTTCAGAGATAAGTCTTGTAAGCTCTAAATCAAACCCAATCTTCGTACCATCCCTGTCCATGCTCGTCAACATAAATTCTCCAGCACCCAGACTCTCACACTTGTTCGCCCACTCAAGAGTGTCAATCCCAGTGGGCTCTCGCCCCCCGTAAATATAGCATTCATGACCTGTTGGAGTATTCCCAGTATTCTTAGAGTCTATTGCAACAACAATACATTGTGACCCAAACTGCTTCGCCCCATACTTCACGAGATTAGGATCCTTGATCGCGGAAGTATTAACCGTGATCTTGTCTGCCCCAGCCCGCAAAGTCTTTCGCATGTCTTCAGTCGACCTTATACCCCCTCCAACCGTAAGTGGGATGAATACTTTCTCGGCGGTTTTTTCAATCACAGAAATCATGTTCTCCCTCCTATCACTGCTCGCAGTAATGTCTAAAAAGACGATTTCGTCAGCACCCTCACAGTAGTATCTCTCAGCAAGCTCCCACGGCACTCCCGCATACCTTATCTGCTTGAACTTCACTCCCTTGACGACCCTACCCTCCGTCACGGAGAGGTCACAGTCCAAGCATGGTATTATCCTCTTGGTTAGCATTTTTTGGATTATTCTTTTATGGTACCCCCTTATTAATCCTACCTGCGATATTTATTTATGCAATTGGTTTACCTGCTCTGGATGGCTTTGTCTTGCGCTGTTTTGGTCAAGAGCGCGGACTTGCTTGTCAAGGGGCTTGTTAAAATCGCTGAATACTTCCGGATGACAGAGTTTGGTATAGGCTTTATTGTCGTGGCGCTTGCGACTTCGGTCCCCGAGTTGTTTGTCGGCATCACCAGCGCCCTTGAGGGGAAACCCAGCATTGCGTTGGGTAACGTGATCGGGGCTAACATATTGGATTTGACGATCGTAATCGGGATTGCCGCCTTGTTGAGCAGGGGCATTAAGGTTGAGAGTCCGTCTATTAGGATGGACACTCTATACACGTTTTTCATCACTCTTCTACCCCTGATTCTTATGGCCGACAAGGAGATTTCCCGCATGGACGGGTGCATCCTCCTTATTGTTTTCGCCTTCTACATGCTTAACCTGTTCAGGCAGGAGTCGAGATTCAGGGAGAGGCTTGATTCCGTATCTCATCGTGTTTTCGTGAGAAACTTATTTGTGGTCTTATTTGCCCTTGTCCTCCTTTTTTTCAGTGCGAAGTACGTTGTAAAGTACGCGTCTCTCGTGGCTGAAGACCTTAATATCCCGCCAATACTCGTAGGCCTTGTTCTGATTTCACTGGGCACCACGCTCCCGGAGCTTACTTTTGAGAGTCGGGCCGTCATGAGAAAGCACGGTTATATGGCTTTGGGGGATCTTCTTGGGAGTGTTGCCGTGAACACGACTCTCGTGTTGGGTGTTACTGCTTTAATATCCCCTATTCATGCGGACTTTCTCTTGTTCACGACCAGTGCGGTTTTTCTAGTCGTCGTCGGCTTTATCTTCATGACCTTCGTCGAGAGCGAGAAATTCATTTCCTGGCAGGAGGGTGTTGCCCTGATCTTGTTGTACGTTCTTTTCCTGGTCGTTGAGATGAACATCAGAATACTTGAGGTCTCGCAAGCTGTTTAACCTTATCAGGTCAACCGACTGGTTTCAGGCTTTTAAGCACCTTGTTGAGCGTTACTTTGAGTCTTGGGTCAACTCGATTTTTCAGTGTCTCTTCTACCTACCCTAAAGACACTTTCCTAGGAAAGGCGAAGTATATGGTGTTTTCGTCGTAGCTTGCACTGTAGTGGGTTTTGAATGCCGTCTTGATGTTTCTTTTCAAGTCTTTTACTTCTTTCTTGTCGTTTTCATCCACTATGGAGTTTAAAATAAAAACTCCGTCGGATCTTAAATGGTTTTCACAGAGATTGAAGAATTCCTTCGTATTTATGTCTTTGGGAATGCGGTCTCCGATAAACGCGTCCGCAATAATCACGTCATAGCTTTTTTCGACCAATCTCAGATACTCTTTCACGCCTGTCCGCTGTATTGAGAGATTAAGGTTTTCACCAATGTTGAAGTATTTCACTGCAATCTCGATTATTCGATCATCCACTTCAAATGCGTCGAATTTCGGATTGAAAAGTTCCGTATACTACCTTACGATAGTCCCGCCTCCAAACCCTACTAAAAGAACTTCAGAAACGTTTCCCGCAAGATAAGCTAATGCGGTAGTGTAATCCCAGTATCCTCCCATGAAAAGCCGGTTTTCATCGTATACTGAGTAGCTGTTGTCGTCTCCGTCAACTTCAAGCTTGACTACACCGTTCCGCCTTACGACACGGATATTGTCTTCTTCAAACAAAACTTCAGTCCCAGAGTAACCCATTTAAAAAAAGAATTGAGGGAATGCTGTCACTTCTTGACGAACATCTCCCGAAGCTTGGCACCTACGACTTCGATCTTGAGTTTCGCATCATCCTCTCGCATCCTTTTCAAGTTGGGCATGCCGTCTTCACATTCACCAACCCACTCGTCTGCGAACTTGCCTGACTTAATGTCCTTGAGAATCCCCTTCATCGTCTCGCGGATTTCACCAGTAATTATCTCTTTCCCGCGGGTTCGGCCTCCATACTCGGCAGTGTTTGAAACACACTTCCACATGTACTCAAGCCCACCCTCCTGGATGAGATCAGTTATAAGCTTAAGCTCGTGCAAGACCTCGAAATACGCGATTTCGGGCTGATATCCCGCTTCAACAAGAGTGTCGAAAGACGCCTTGATAAGCTCGGTCACTCCACCGCACAAATCAACCTGCTCTCCGAAAAGGTCTGTCTCAGTTTCTTCAGGGAATGTCGTCTCAATAACCCCCGCTTTCGTCGAACCCAAAGCCTTCGCAATCGCAAGAACAATGTCTTTCGCCTTCCTGCTCGCATCCTGTTCGACCGCTATAAGTGCCGGAGTTCCAAAACCGTCAAGGTAAGTCTGGCGAACAAGAACGCCCGGGCCCTTAGGGGCTACCATGATTACGTCAACGTCTGCCGGCGGCTTAATTCGCTTAAAGCGGATGTTGAATCCGTGTGAAAACATGAGTGCTTTCCCAACCTTCATCTGGGGTGCTATCTCTTTTTCATACACTCCCCCCTGGTATTCGTCAGGGATTAAAATGTGTACTACATCTGCTTTGGAAGCGGCCTCAGAGATTGGGTAGACTTCGAATCCATCCTCCCTCGCCTTTTTAGCGGATTCGTCCTCGATCGATCCTATGATTACGTTTACTCCAGAGTCGCGCATATTTTGCGCTTGCGCTCCTCCCTGGTTTCCGTATCCTATAATCGCAATTGTTTTCCCTTCTAACACGCTTAAATCAGCGTCGTCATCGTAATAAATTTGTGCCATAATTAAATCACCCATAATTTTTTGAGTAAGCATTTGGGAACAATGGAATATAAATCCCAAATCAACCCTTATTTTCGTGGTATTGCACTGCAAAAGCCCTGAATATATCGCTGTTTGAAACAAGTCCCACAAGGTCGTGTCCATCGTGTACTGGAAACCTTCTAATGTCCATTCGAACCATAAGTTTTGCGATTGAAACAACATCATCGTCGGGGTGTACTGTAAGTATTGGAGAAGACATGACTGTAGCAATCTTGGTCTTTCTTGGATCCAGGTTCTTCACAATAATCCTTTTGATGATGTCCTTTCTCGTGATGATTCCATAATCATCTTCACCACCAACTTTATCGACAATCAAGCTTGTAATGTGAAGCTCAAGCATACGATCAATGGCTTCCGCAACCGTCTTATGCGACTCAATCTTTTCCACTCCCGTCGTCATTATCTCATTCACTTTCATGTTAATCACCTCTATATTCCGTCAAAATCATGAAACGAGGTTAGATGGCGTCTATCCTTCAGAGCCAGCATACCCCTTGAAGACGCTTCAAGCCTTCTGTAAGCTCGAAGATCAGTAAGCTTTTTCCTAACATCCTTTAACTCATCCCTTGATTTGTCCATCAAATACTTTTCGAATTCATCGTGAATTTTCTTAAGATGCCTGTCCTTATGGTATCTTTTCGCAAACTTATTAAATATTTTTTCTGTTTCAGCCAGGTTGTCTGCATCAAGGCTTCTTAATATGTCGCCGATAACAAAGTGGCTTGCAATCATGAGCCCAACCTCCCCCTCTTCTTTTTCATAATCTTGAGTCTGAAGAAGTTTTCCCTGTTAATCTCTTCGAGTCTGAGGGTAATATACTTTTCGGTTGCGTGAAGTTTCGGGATAATATTACGCTCCAATGCATTCACTCTCCGGCGTGTTTTGCGGGTTTCATCGGAAAGGGTTTTTAATGACGCCTCCATCCCAGCAAGCTCCACGAGCTTGGATAAAGTCTTTTCCCATTCACCGCTCGCCTCCTCAATTAGAGGAGACGTAAAAGCCAGTCCAAAACCCCTCTCATCGGCTTTGCGCGTTACGTCTTCAAGTTCGAATTCAGAAACGTTCACGCCCATAATATTCTTCGAGGAGACAGCAAACTGCATGTCCCTTTGGGCTGCGATTGCCGCTGAGGAGACCTCAAACACTCCGGCCGAAGAATAAGCCTTCGAGAGAATTTTCCTGGAATTTAACAGCTGGACCTGGGATTCTGAAGCAACATCCAAGGCCTTTTTCGCATAATTCATAAACTCCATTGCAAGAGCATCCCGTTTTTCCTTTAAAAGCTTGTGGCCTTTTTCAGCCAGAGAAATCTTCTTCCTTAAAAGGAGAAGTTCCATTCGCGTGGGATTCACACCCTCAACAGTTTCCTCGGCCATCCTTTAACCTTTCGGGATGATATTTTTCGATGAATTTATCATTAATTCTCTTTAGCTCCCGTTCAGGTAACACTGAGAGAAGATCCCATCCAATAGATAGTGTTTGGGCTATTGTGCGGTCTTGATAGTAGTCTTGGTTAGTAAATTCCGCCTCGAATCTTTCGGTGAATTCTAGAAACTTCACGTCTTTTTCTGTTAACGCTTCTTCTCCGACTACTGCGGCAAGGTCTCTTAAATCCCTGCCCGTCGCATACGCCGAGTAAAGCTGGTCTGAGACTTCCCTGTGGTCTTCACGGGTTCTCCCCTTTCCTATCCCATTTGCCATAAGCCTTGAAAGAGAGGGCAGTACGTCTACTGGGGGGTAGATGCCTTTCTGGTGCAGGCTCCGAGATAATACGAATTGTCCTTCAGTGATGTAGCCTGTGAGATCCGGTATTGGGTGCGTTATGTCGTCGTCTGGCATAGTCAACACCGGAATCTGGGTTATTGATCCGCCTCTGCCTCGAATTCTTCCCGCCCGCTCATATATTGAAGCAAGGTCCGTATACATGTATCCTGGGTATCCTCTCCTGCCTGGAACCTCCTCGCGGGCTGCGGAGACCTGCCTTAAAGCCTCACAATAGTTTGTCATGTCCGTAAGTATTACTAGAACCTGCATACCTTGCTCGTGTGCTAAGTATTCCGCCGAAGTTAAGGCAACCCTTGGCGTTATGATCCTCTCCACTGCCGGATCGTTTGCAAGGTTTAAGTAGAATACAATGTTTTCGCTTGCCCCAGTCTTTTCGAATTCTCTTCTGAAAAAGGATGCCTCATCGTTTGTGATTCCCATGGCCGCGAAAACTACTGCGAATTCGTCCTCCCTCCCCAAAACCTTTGCTTGACGTGCTATCTGGGCTGCGAGCTTGTTGTGGGGGAGTCCCGCCCCGGAAAATATCGGGAGTTTTTGCCCTCTCACCAGCGTGTTCATCCCGTCTATAGTTGATATTCCCGTTTGTATGAAGTCTCTCGGGTATTCTCTTGACGAGGGGTTTATCGGGTATCCGTTTAAGTCTAGTTTGTCTTGGGGTATTATTGCTGGTTTCCCGTCTATGGGCCTTCCTGAACCGTCGAAGACTCTTCCCAAAACGTCAGTTGAGACTGGGACGTGAAGAGTATCCCCCAAGAAAGTCACTCTCGTCTCCTTTGAGTCCAGGCCACTCGTGTTTTCGAAAACCTGGATTATTGCCTTATCCTTTAGAGCATCCAACACTTGCCCGCGTTTCACCTCTCCCTTCGGATCCCTGATTTTCACTATCTCCCCGTATTTCACATTCAGGGTTTTCTCTACGACAAGCAGCGGCCCGTAAACGTCCGATACAGTATTGTATTCAATGTTAGTCATTTGAAAGCTTATTAATTTTTTTCAGGATATTATTGATTAATGAATCGAATTCCTTTTCTCTTGTGTATTTCATCTTCGCGATTTCTTCAACAACGTCATTTGAAAGTATTGAATCCAACTCAACACCGTCTTTCAAGGCGATCATACCCTTCTCATAAAAAGACAATATTGCACTCAACATCTTGTGTTGTTTCTCAAGACTACAGTAAGTATCGACTTCATGGTAAGCATTCTGCTGTAAAAAGTCTTCACGCACCATCTTAGACGCCTCGAGAACAATCCTCTCGGCGGGTGGAAGAGCATCAGATCCGACAAGCTGCACGATCTCTAACAGCTCTGCCTCCCTCTGAAGCAGTGACAGTGCCTCATCTCTTTTCTCGTCGAAACCTTCCCCAATATTCTCGTCATACCATACCTTCAAAGGTTCAAAATACAGTGAATAGCTTTTAAACCAGTTTATCGAGGGAAAGTGTCGTCTGTCTGCGAGTCTAGCATCCAAACCCCAGAATACCCTCACAATCCTCAAGGTGTTTTGAGTGACCGGCTCGGAGAAATCACCTCCAGGCGGAGAAACAGCCCCGATTATCGACGTCGACCCAACAAGATTATTTCCAATGCAATTTACCCTGCCAGCCCGCTCGTAGAATGCGCTAAGCCTCTCTGAAAGATACGCCGGGTAACCTTCTTCGCCTGGTATTTCTTCAAGCCTTCCCGAAATCTCCCGTAAGGCTTCAGCCCACCTTGACGTCGAGTCCGCCATAAGGGCCGCATCAAAACCCATATCCCTGAAGTATTCCGCTATAGTAATCCCAGTATACACTGACGCTTCTCTCGCCGCGACCGGCATGTTAGAAGTGTTCGCAATAAGCACCGTCCGCTCCATCAAGAGTTTCCCGCTTTTCGGATCAGTAAGCTTAGGGAACTCGTCTATCACTTCTGTCATCTCGTTTCCGCGCTCCCCACAACCCACATAAACTATTACGTCTGCGTCAGACCATTTCGCAAGCTGGTGTTGAGTAATAGTCTTTCCAGAACCAAATGGTCCGGGTATTGCGGCAGTCCCGCCCTTCGCAAGCGGGAAGAAAGTGTCTAAAACCCTCTGCCCTGTAACAAGAGGAGTATCACAGTCAAGCCTTGATGCTATAGGCCTTGGTTTTTTAACAGGCCAAGTGTGGTAGAGCTTAAGCTCTTTTTTTGAGTCTAATCTACAGACTACGTCTTCCACTGTATGTTTACCCGCGTTTATCTCAACTACTTTTCCTGATATTTTTGGAGGTACCAGGATCTTGTGTTTTATCACTTCAGTTTCCTGGACCTCGCCGAAAATCATACCGTCCGAAATAAAATCATTCTTCTTAACGGTCGGGGTAAAATCCCACTTCTTCTTCCGATCTAACGCGTCTGCTGAAGAACCCCTTAAGATGTAATCTCCGACGTCGTTTTTTATGACCTCAAGCGGCCTTTGAATACCGTCGTAAATCGTCTTTAAAAGCCCGGGCCCAAGTTCTACGGATAAGGGTTTCCCAGTTCCTAAAACAGGTTCTCCCGGAGCTATGCCGCTTGTGTCTTCATAGACTTGTATTGAGGCTTGGTCTCCCGCAATTTTAATTATCTCACCCATAAGTTTCTGGCTGCCGACGTAGACTACGTCGTACATGCGGTTCCCGCGCATGCCGTCCGCCTCAACGAGCGGTCCTGAAACCCTGATTATTTCCGCCATCTTACAAGTTGAATCCTATCGTGTCTTTCACAATATTGTTGATTTCCGAGTATTCATCGTCTTCTCTGATTGATACAGTGTGGATTACCTTATCTTTTGCGTTCAACGTTTTTTTCTTATCCCCTAAAATTTTTAACGCAGATTCAGACATTAAGACTAATCCTTTGAAATTTTTAAGTTTTCCAAAGACTTCCTCTGTGTTTTCCCGGCTGATGTTTTCGATATTCTTCAAGCCCCCTAGCATAAAGCCGGCGCACTCTTCTCTCTCACCCACGAAAACGATCCCACCCTCCATCAAACATACTCCCCCGAAATAAGTGATTTCGTCTCGTCTAGACTTAACCCCTCTTTTTTGGATAAGATTATTGCTCTAAGCGTTTTTATTTCCAGCATCTTGCGCTCCATGAAATAGGCTGCCGAGTAAATGCTTAACGGATTTAACACGGACTTGTCTTTGACGTAATTTATGAGATATGAGTGGGTAATCTTTTCAATTGAATTAATGTTTCCCTCCTCAGTAAAACTCTTTAAAACAAGTTTAACTAAATCTCTGTAATCTGTGAAAGAAAAATAAGTTGAAAGCTCTTCGATCTCGAGCTTTCCAGCATTCATCAAGAAATCCCTGCCTAGCCGCCCTGCCCCTAAGACCACATATTTTTCAGGTTCTATCCCGTAATTCGCACACAAGAAAAGCGTTTTAATATTGAATAGGTCGGATCTTAACCCCACAATATCTCCGAGAACACCGTCTTTCAGTTTATTGACGTATCTTTTATAGAATACTGAGTCGACAAAAGACTCAAGTATCTCAAGGTTTCCACTGGACTCGTATTCACTTAAAACATCATTGAAAAACTCGTCTTCCACAAAGCCGACGTCTATTAAAAAATTGGCCATGGAACCACTTGCATAAGATATTTCAAAGTCATCGACTGCAAGCTTTCCCAGAGGATTAACATAAAACCTCACATTCCTCCAACTCATATTCTGGTGTAATCCCCGAATCAAAGTCTTAACGTTTGAGTGATCCCAGAAACCCGAATAATAAAATCTTATAGACTCGCCGTCAAGTCCCGGAGTAAGCCCCACCACATCCTCAAACACATCCTCAAGATGGGCAAACAGCCTTCGCTCAAGCTCGATGTTTTCGTATTCCCCCACCTTAAGTCCGCTTAAGTATCTTTCATAGTCGGTCGATTCAAGTGAGGCTAAAACTTCATTGTCGCTTCTAGACTGGATTAAAGAATCAATCTCTCTAGAGGATAGGAGCTTTCCAATAAGCCCTGACACTCGCCCGTAAAGGTAGGCGTAGTCTGATACGTTCCCCGCCATAGCTGCAGAATTCATCCCCTAACCCCAAATCATCTTGTTTAAAGTATGTTCGTGTTGCTCTCTAAGATTTTCCAGCACGGTTTTAAGGCGCTTGTCGATTTTACGAAATCCATCCTTGGATTGTATAATAACTCCAAAATCCGTGAAGCCCCCTTTTTTCACTTCGAATTTTTGTGGGACAAGCTTTTTATATTTATCAGCCACAAGGACAACCGGATCATCACCAACAGCACTCGCATCTCCTAAAAGCAATTCAATGACCTTCTTTTTACTGGATTCGGAAAGTTTTTCAATATCTGATTCTATCTCCAAGAATAACCCATCCAAAAGCCCTATCTTCTCCTTTAACGCAGAAACCCTGGCTGAAATCCGGGCTCCCCCGATTATTTTCCGGGAAATTAAGACCGACTTTCTGTCGGCTTCGGATAAAATATTTTCAGTTTCCTCTGACAGCTTGTCTTTAATGCGGTCTTCAACCTCTTCCAGTTCGGAAAGTATTTCCTCCTCTACTTTCCTTACGTCTTCCTCAGCGTCTTTAAGGATTTTCCCCGAAAGTTTAGACTCACCCATCCTAGCTTAGAAAACTTTGGCCGAAACGAGCAACAGTATCGATATGACGAAACCGAATAGTGCCGCGATCTCCGGCATGACGATGAACACCAGGACTTTACCCCGTACTTTCTCGTTTTTCGCTACAGCTCCAATAGAGGCTGCTGCGACTTTACCTTGAGGTATCGCTGAAAGCCCTGTGAAACCGACGATTATTCCAGCAACGATGGAGATCAGTCCCTTTTCAAGGGTCATGTTACCGCCCATAATGCCCACAACAATCAAGATGGCTATGATAAAACCGTATACAACCTGAGTTTGAGGTAATGATTCAAGTATTAGTGCAGAAGAAAAATTTTTCTCGTCTTCGGCGGTAACTCCTGCTGCGGCATTCCCTGATATTCCAAGCCCTTTCGCTGAAGAAATCCCCGAGACCACGATAGCTATCATGGCTCCGGCACATGCCAAAACAGTCCCTGATGCCAGGGTGTCAATTAATAAACTCATCGTTTAATCACCTACCTCGTGTATTTTCTCTCCTCCCTGAACGGGGTGAACTCACGCCCGCCCCCCGGGTAAAACGTCCCGAAGAATTCGACGTAATGAAGTCGGAGTGCGTGAACGAACCCGCCTAACGTGTTCATGAAGATATTTATTGTATGGCCGAGAATAAAAACGATTGCAGCGACTCCCAACCCGATGTATGGTATGTCTTTTGATATGTCTGCCAGAAAGTTGAAGGTCATGGCGATTCCTGCAGTGGTTAGGGCGAGTGCTAGAAGTCTTGCATAGGATAGCGTGTTTCCGACGACTCCCACAATCTTCAGGAAGGCCATAAGTCCCGAACTCATAAAGAGCAATATGAGTCCCGTAAGTGTTAGAGCGTATCCTATCGGATTCACAGTTTCAGGTAGTTTACCTGTTTTAACTAGTATTATCAAGGCGACTCCGCCTGCGAGTATGAACCAGGACCCGTAATCTATTAGTGCTTCCTTGATTTTTCCTTTTCTAACCGAGTCGTAGATTCCTATGAAGTATCCAATGAAAAGGTGTATGAATCCGGCAATGCACACTACCGTCAGAAAGATTATTGAATTCGTCTTGTATAATGGGTCCAGCCATAATGCTACGTCCTGGGATCCTTCACCCCCCAGCAAGTATTTTCCGACCAAGTCTCCGAGGAAACTTCCCGTAAGAAATCCGAACAATATCGCCGCTATCCCGCAGACTACAAGTATCACACATAAATCGTATAATCCCTTAGAGTACTTGCCATACTTTCTGATTAAATAGTAAGATCCTAATGCAAGCACAAGACCGTAGACTGCGTCTGTGAGCATAAGCCCGAAGAATAGTGCGAATGTTGGTGCTATAAGCGGTGTCGGGTCTATGTCGGAATACCTTGGAGGTGAAAACAATTTCGTCAGAGTCTCAAAAGACCTTATGACCGGTGGATTATCCAAAAGAATCGGCGCATCATCAACGTCATCTACTACTTCAATGAGGTTGAACCCTTCCGTTTTCTCGTCTATGATATCCAACACTTTACCCTTATCTTTTTGGGTTGTCCAAAGACGCATGAAAACTGTGTTCTCTGTCTGACCACAGCGGATGAAAACCTCACACCTGTTCTTCTCAATATCCAGCAACTCGTGAACCTCCAAAAGCTTTCCGTAAAAGCGATTGAAAAGCTCTCTCTTGTTTTTCCCCAACTCGGCTTTAACATCCTTAACGTATTCTAATTCCCCTTCAACCTTACCTTTAAGTTTGGACACACTACCCTTACCTGCGAAACTTCTAACTTCACAATTATTCTTCCTTAAGATGCCATCCAATGAAACGGCATTATGCTTGAGTGTGTAAACTAAAAAAGAGATTCTACCGTCCCCGCAACCCGCACTCTCAACACCGAAACCATCACCGAAAGACATTGAAAGCTCGTTTTGAAGACTAATAAAATCACTCTCCCGTGCAATCGCAGCCTGGGTGTACAAGTATTGCGACTCTCCAAGCCACTCAACCTTAAAATCAAGACCCGAAAAATAATTGAGCGTTTCAACCAGCACGCTCAATTGCTCATATTTAGACTGGTTCTCAGCTATTTTTCCATTCAAAGCCGAGACTTTCCCATCTATCGAAGATAGAAAATCTCCCGACTCCCCTAACAGTTCATCCTGCCCAAATCTATCAATAATCCTGGGCTCAATCTTCTCAACACCCAGAACGTCTTCTAAAAAGTTGACCTCACTCTCATCGAATTCACTAAAATAGTCGATTAACTTATTCGCTAAAATAATCTTCCTGGAAACCGCATCAACCTCCTCTTCCGGACTGCTCCTTCTAATCAGCTCTTGTTCCAAGAATTCGTTTGAAAGAAACTCTACTTCAACCAGTCCAGATTTTTGTAGGGCGCAAGCTACTGGTTTTCGATAATTTTTTTCTATGATGCAATTTATTTGCGACATCCGCGCTGGCGTAAACACAATCAAACACCAAGTTCCCTTAAAATAAATTCCTTAGCCATCAACTTTTTACTATTGAATGCTTTAGCGATCTTCTTTTTTTGAGCTTCCGATTCCTTGAGGATTTTTTCTTCCTCAATTTCGGCTTTTTTCTCTGCGGAAGCAACTATTTTGTCGGCTCGGGCTTCAGCCTTTTTCTTGCATTCCTCTATTCTGTTAGGGCCCGACTCCCTTGCTTCAGCTAGCTTCTTCTCCGCCCTCTTCCGCGATGACTCAACTCTCCTCATCGCTTTTTTCTCGGCCTCCTTAACTTGATTCAAGTTCATGATAATCTTAATACATTTCTAAAAATATTAACCTTATCCTATATCATAACAATATTTAAAAAACATACACTGATCTCCCCAAGTATCTATACACTCCGTTTTTGAATCATTTTTTAGTGAAAACTTATCGCGTGTTTTAAACGTCGAATTTTCCTTGAAGTTTGGTTCCTGGCATGATCCATTCTCCAGTATCAATTTCGAAAAACAGGCTTCTGGGGAAAGTCATGTACCTGTGCCCTTCCATTGCGGGTCCTTGCTCATATCCCCTAAAGGATAACCGATGTTTAGGTAGTAAGGCGGACACGTCTTCTACCATAGTCTGGAGAATTTCTTCTTCAGAGACGTCTCTTGGTTTTAACCTCCCTGCATCACCCCTGCTTTCAAGGTATTGGTATCCCCCACACTCTCTAACATGGCCTTTAGGGTAAAGGATGAGGCATTCCCCCCGTAAAGCCCCCTCAAGTTGGCTTGAATGATCCTTTGAAATTCTGCCCAGTCCTTCAAACACGAGTTTGTTGGGCATGAGTTTATGGGCTATAAATCCCTGGCTTTTCCCTTCAACTTCATGCCTGCCTAAGCAAGCCCAGCAGGAATTGAGGTCTCCCGTCGCAATTAAAAGCGGGCTAGAGAAGTATCTTTCAGTTTCCGCCTCCACAGCCTGATTCGCTGGCACAACCTCCTTCCACCACTGGAACGGCCTCTTTTTAATTATCTTAAGTGCTTCTTGGTTTCCAGTGTCGACTGCCTTAAGAAAAGACTCGACGTCTTTTAGTCTAACCGAGGGTGTTCCAATCCTTGACAAGAATTCAGGCTTCTGTATTTCAGCCACATATCATAATTGGTTTTGCAGGAAAAAAGTGGGTGTGGCGTTTTTAATCTGATTTACCTAGCTTTCCCTGTAGTCTGTGCGGGCCCCTGAGACTCCAGCGGCCTGTTTTCGTGTCGAAGCGGAGAGTGTAAGGTTGCCATTTCCCCGTATCCCAATCCTTTGGGGGTAGGGGGTATTCACGCAAAGACACGTTAAGGTCGGTGTCTGGGAAGAAATCTTTGATGTCCTCTTCCATCGCCTTCTTGATTTCATCGTCCGTAGCCCTTACGCTGGATTCTCGAGACTTCCCTATCCGGTAGGCCTGCTGCATCCCTAACTCCTGTATGCTCCCATTCAAATACAATAACATTAGATCGCCCTTGCAGCCGGCCAATATCCCATTATTTGCTTTGGCCTCCTTCTCAATCCTCTCAAAGCGCATTGGCATGTCGTCGTGGACTATCAGGCCGTGATGCCCAGCCCCGGCTGCTTCAGAACCCCCCTCAAAGCGTCCGAAAAGAATACCGCAACTTGTAATCCCACCGGTTTCCATGACGACGTCGCCGGAAACAAACCGCGCGTCATCAGATTCAACCCGGACAACCTGTCCACCTCGTCTAGAGCGGGTAATCTTGCGGTGCATACAGTAATAATCTAGAAGATTGAGAAAAAAATACCCAAAATGCTTAAGTGGTGAATAAAAAGTGTGTGTGGGGGATTTTTCGACTCCCCTTGTTTTTTTCCAGACTTTCTGGGCTATCGAGCGGCTGTTAAGCCGCGAAGATAGTCCCTTTGATTAACCTTTATTAAAGGTTACATCATGCCTGGCATTCCGCCCATTCCGTCCATGCCGGGTGGCATTCCCCCGCCCGGCGGCATTGGGGGTCCGCTTTTCCTTCCGCCGGCTATGACGTCGTCGATTCGGAGTAGCATTTCAGCGGCTTCGCTCGCGCTTTTTATGGCTTGCGTCTTGATTTTCAAGGGCTCTATTACGCCTTTCTTCCACATGTCGTCGACTTTCCCAGACAAGACCATGACTCCGATGTCCGGCCCCTCCTTCTCGTGTTTTGCTCGAAGCTTGACTAGCGTGTCTATTGCGTCCATTCCCGCCGACTCTGCGAGAGTCCTTGGGATGATTTCAAGGGCCTCTGCGAAGGCGTTTACTGCAAGCTGTTCGCGCCCGCCGACTGAATCAGCGTACTCTCGAAGCTGTCTTGCAACCTCGATTTCAGGTGCTCCGCCGCCAGCTACGATTAACCCTACTTCAAGTGCTGCTGCAACACCACCCAAAGCGTCATGTAAGGATCTTTCAACCTCGTCCACCACGTGTTCTGTTCCGCCGCGAACGAGAATGCTTACTGCCTTAGGATTCTTACATCCTCGCACAAAAATCATCTCGTCTCCAGAGACTTTCTCTTCTTCGACGGATTTGGCAGAGCCTAAATCGTCTTTCGACAAGTCTTTCAAGTTCGTCACTACTTTAGCGCCAGTGGCTTTCGCAAGTTTCTCCATGTCAGACTTCTTAACTCTTCGGACTGCGAGCACACCTTCCTTTGAGAGGAAGTGTTGTGCCATATCATCAATGCCTTTCTGGCAGAACAATACGGTCGCACCGCTTTTCGCGATGATTTCTACCATCTCCTTTAGCATCTGCTCTTCACGATCAAGGAAGGCTTGAAGCTGGGATGGATCAGTGATCTGGATTTCGGCGTCGGTCTCAGTATCCTTTACTTCAATGGCTGCGTCGAGGAGGGCAATCTTCGCGTTCGCAACAGTTTTAGGCATTGCCGAGTGAACGCGCTCCTTATCTATCACAAGGCCTTCAATCAATTCGGTTCCTCCGATGCTTCCGCCCTCCTTTTTCTCTATCTGGATGTTGTCCAGGTCGACTGTCACTTTACCCTCGGCTTCCTCAGCAACCATTCTCACCGCCTTAACCGACATTTTCGAGAGCATTTCCTTGTTGGATTCAGCACCTTTCCCGGTCATTGCGGTTACTGCGATTTCTTCCAGTATCTTCACGTCGGAAAGCGCTACGGTTTTCCCGATTTTCGCAAGGATTGCCTGCGCTTTGTCTGCAGCCATCTGGTATCCTCTTGCGATTATCGTAGGGTGGATTCCTTGGTCCAGAAGGTGTTCTGCGTTTGCCATGAGCTCTCCTGTGAGGACGACTGCGGTGGTTGTTCCGTCGCCTACTTCGGCGTCCTGGGTTTTTGCGACTTCCACTACCATCTTGGCGGCCGGGTGTTCGACGTTCATCTCGTCGACGATGGTTGCGCCGTCGTTTGTGATGACGATGTCTCCCATGTCGTCTACGAGCATCTTGTCCATTCCTCGCGGCCCTAGTGTTGTCCTCACTGTTTCTGCTACGGCTTTAGCAGCCATTATGTTGTTCCTTTGGGCGTCTCGCCCGGTTGTCCTAAATGCCCCTTCGGGCAGTATCAGTACTTGTGCATTCTGGTCCATTTTTTCTTCATCACCTCAAAAAAATCTTGGAGTTTAGTATAGGTTTGAATGTATATAAAAGTCGGAGTTAGCCGACGACTAATGACCCATCTTCGGCTTTGGCCTCGATAGGTCTTAATTAAAACAAAGTTTAATTTATTTTTTTCCCTCACCTCACAAATACCATTTAACAAAAATTGGGAAAATACATGGGTTTGAATGTCTATAAAAATCAATCGATTTTCACGTTCACGCCTTTTTCAGCCTTCCTCTTCTCTTCCTTCTTTCTGATTTTGACCTCTAAAACCCCGTTTTTATATGTGGCCTTGCTGGTTTCAGGTTTCACCTTGCTTGGAAGCTTTAAGTTCTTGTAGTATTTTCTATCGGGAGTGTCCACGGATATTGTGATGCTCTGCTCACCCGAGTCTAGTTTAATGTCTTTCTTCTCGATTCCAGGAAGTTCTGCAATTACTGTCACCTCTTTTTTCTCGTCGATGACGTCTGTCAGCGGCTCTCTTCCTTCGTTTAATTCGCCGGATTGAATCATCCCTCTGCCTTGCGGTACGTTTCCAAACTCCTGAATTTTTGGTTTTCCGTCGGGCCCAACTTTCATCGAGAATCCGTATACGTATGGTTTTCCAACAATACTTCCTTTTTCGGGGGGTTTCATAGCCTCCTCAAATATTCGCGCCATGTTCTCCTCCATCTGCCTAAACTCTTCATCCATGTCTGTAAAAAAATCATCGAAAAAATTCCTTCTCCTTCGTCTTCCGGGAAGCATGTTTCACCACCTCAATGCAATTAAAATGAGATTATTTAATGGTTTGGATGTATATAAAAGTCGGAGTTAGCCGACGACTAATGACCCATCTTCGGCTAACGCCTCGATAGGTCCTAACTGAACCCTAAATTATCTCGAACTCGCATCATCCTCGTCTTCAGGGTATGCACGTTCAATTCTTCTTTCCAATTTATCGACCTGCTCTCTTATACTAAAACCATCCTCCTCTCTATTCGAACGACTTATCCAAACTAATAATGGCCCTAGTAAGGGTATATTTCTTATACCCCCGTATTGCCAACAGAATAAAAATCCAAATAACAGAATACCCACGACTAACCCCAAATTTAGGTTTAATATATCACCCCGACAGAAGAAACAAGGTTCAGACAAAAACTCATATATGCTCCATATTCTTATTCCCCTATCCATTAAACCCGAGGCTATTACAATTATTATAGCAACCATACCACCCAAGATTACGTTAGCCTTCAAGTTTATCCTGTCGGCCTTGAACTTTATCTTTTCTCTCTCCGCGTTTGTTTCGTCCGTCATTTTTTCTTTGGGGATGAAACACGGCGAAGTCTTTTAAGGGACTTCGCGTGCTCGAAAACTCTTACGTTTTCGTCGCACCTTTCTTTCTTTCTAAAAAAGAAAAGGGTTCTTGGGAAAATTTAATGGTTTGGATGTATATAAAAACTTTTCTATTTTAACTGTAAATACCATTCAACGTGAAAACCTATAGGATAATACTCTTCACACTAATTGGAGCCATCACACTCCTTTTTCTCCCCTCAATTGTGGGCCACGCAATCTGGCTTATCGGAGGCACTGCGCTTTCCGGGATTGTCGCGGGCAGGTGGGATATCGCGGCAGTAAACATACTCTTTTTCCTATTATTTTTGGTTTTGCTCAAATACAAGCAAAGAGTGAACTGGCGGAGTAGAAACATTTACGCGGCTTTCATCATCGCCCTTTTCGCGGAGATGTACGGCTTCCCCTTGACGGCATTCTTTTTCGCTCGATACTTGGGACCAGTCTCAGTAGACTACACTCCAAGATATGCATTAAGCTTTAATTTCATGGGAGTGGACTTCATCCTTCCTTCAATGATGATCTTCGGAGGCACTCTGACCGTAATTGGCCTTATACTAATTATTGTGGGGTGGGCGCACGTCTACAAGTCTTGCGGGGCGCTTTCAAGTTCCGGGATATACAAGTTTTCCCGCCACCCCCAGTATCTCGGAATTCTACTCGTGGCTTTGGGTTGGATCATCCACTGGCCGACCATACTCACACTAATCATGTTTCCCATAATTGTTGTAACTTACTTCAAGCTTGCGCGAAGGGAGGAAGCACATCTAGAAGAAAAGTTCGGTGAAGAATTTCTAAAATACAAAAGGAATACTCCGATGTTTCTTTAACCTGTTTTTTCTAGAAGCTGAATTCCCCTGTGAATTTTCCGGAACTCATCCACAGCCCCGCCAAAATCATACGGCTCACTAAGCGCCTGCATGAACTTGGCGGCCCGATTAGTCACTGTCTCCCGTCTATCCCTGCACTGCTCTTGCAGTGGCCCATTCCCGCATTGGCCTTCATGCTCGCTTAAAATGGCGGCATAAACCGCCTGGATTGTCACATCCCATCTCAGTTTTTCAGTGGATTCCTTTCCGTAGTTACCGTCGAAATGCCTTCTAAGATCATCAGGGGAGAGCTGGTTCATAAAGTCTCTGGACTCTTCCCTCGCGGAGATCCTGGAGGTGAAGGCGTGCATGAATGCCTCGCGCCTTTCAGTGGGGCTTTCAGACTCTCGACCCTCAAGATACTCTCCTGCAAACTCTAAACCAAGCTTTGAGGAGACTAAGGTTTGCAGGAAGTTCCCTAAATCCTCCTCCCCTAATCCCGTCATCGAGCGCAAGGCTTCGAAGTCCGCCTCCGGGAGAGTGATTCCTGCGGAGGAGGAAGACGGTTCAATTCGAGTGCCTCCGTTTTGGAATGCGCTCACAGGGACGGCCTTGTCGAAGGGGGAGCTTGTTATGGCTAGCATCATAGCGCAGGTTGCCGGGAGTTCGTAATCCAGTGATTTCTCTATCTGTCCCGCGGTGAAACAGTTGCTTCCCGCATTGAATGCCAGGGACGGATGATCTTCACCCTCGTAAAAAGCAATAAGTATCGGCGTCTCGTCATAATTATATGTTAGTCCCGGGCGTTTTTCTCCAAATCTGAATCCAAGCATTTTTTCGTAAGCTTTGCCATATTTTCCAAGACTCTCTTGGAGCCTGGATACCTCTCCAGCACCCCACCCATTTCGAAGAACTGCGTCGGCTGCGTAGAAGGGAAGCGGGACGTTAGATTCCGTCATTGTTGAGTGATGTAGCAATAGGAAACAGTAATCCTTGAGCATTCCCCCATCGGCAATGTGGTGGTTGAGTTCAAGCAGGTTCATGTCCACATAGTACGGTCTCACCCCCAGTCCCCTAGATTGGCTCATCAATTCCTTGTGTTTCGCGTCATCCCTTGCAATTGGGTTTAGATGAAGGTGTAGTAATACTGGGCCCAGGCTGTTGTTCGGGGGGGCTTTGTCTCCAACAGGTTTAGTAATCCCTCCTTTTCCATCTGGAACTTGAATTTGAGTTTTTTGCGCTGCCCGCAAGACGACGACTGTTTTAGTGAATCTATCAAGCTTTGGAGTACCCTTTCGACTTCCATGGCTTTTTTTATCTTTTTCTAAAGCATCATTTAAAAGGTCTTTTACCATGCCACTATATTTCGGACCCCAAGACCCTGCATCAGTAATCAGCTTACCTTCTTCATCGCGCGGAAGGATTGCTTCTGCCGCTCTTTTGAAGTCAAGTTTTACAGTCTTTTGAACCATTTAACCGATTATACTTAGGGGGAAATTTGTTTTAAAACCACTTTGAGATGCTTTGCTGCTGGAACTCTCTGTAGGCTGTAGACAAGTCTTTGGCGGTTTTCCCAATCCTGTCTTCTGAGAAGCCGTGTTTTCCTGACAGAAACTCGACTAATCCTCCAGTATCCACCCCATTCCAATTAATCTCGTAGTCTTCGGAGACATTAGGTTTCAGGAAGATATTACGAATCCTATCCAAGTCGGGAATCTCGAACTCGTTCATCCTACCCTCCTTCACCACAACTAAACCCTTCTTAGGCCCGATTCCATGCACGCCTTCGTTGAAGTCGGTCCCGATGAGTATTGCAAGGTCAACGAGCTGCTCCCGGCTCAAACCGGAATCCTCTAACACTTCATCCAAA
>AQSC01000043.1 GCA_000402775.1 Euryarchaeota archaeon SCGC AAA252-I15
CGTAACGGAGTTAAAGCATACGAAATACGGAAAAACCCTGGAAACTATATTATAATGCTAAGCTTCTTCGACATGAACGAACTATTTGACATAGAACCGCCCGAAGGCAGCAAATACATATGCGCTCACTGCGAGCCATTCAACGACGAAATGCTATCAGACCAAAATAAACTAAAACAATGGCTGGACAAGTTCAATCTGCTTGAAACATCAGAACAAGACCTAGACCACTTCCATGCATCCGGACACGCATCAAGAAACGAAATCAAGGAACTCGTGGAACAAATAAATCCTAAAATAATCTATCCAATCCACACACTCAAACCAGATGAATTCCTCAAATTCCACAAAAACGTCATCTGGGACATAAAACTAGGAGAAAAATATGAGATATGATTAAAGCAGTACTATTCGACTTGGATAATACTCTCATTGATTTCATGAGAATGAAGAAGTTGGCCAGCAAAGCCGCAGCGAAGGCGATGGTAGATGCCGGACTTGACGCTGATCCAAGCAAGCTATCAAAAGACCTCTTTGATTTTTATCTCGAATATGGGATAGAATCGGATGATGCCTTCACCAAATATCTAGTGAAGACAACAGGTATAGCTGAGCCGAGGATTCTCGCGGCAGGAGTCAACGCATACCTAAAGGAGAAGTATCTACACTTGAAGCCGTATCCCGGCGTGGTAGAAACATTACAGAAGCTCAAAGAGAAAGGCGTGAAACTAGGTTTAATCACAGACGGACTGCGCCTTAAGGCATGGATGCGACTGAACGCAGCAGGACTCGACCACCTCTTCAACGCCGTCGTAACCTACGAGGACACCGGCAAACGGAAACCCGCAAAAGAACCGTTCCTGCTGGCCTGCGAAGAGCTCGAAGTCAAACCACAAGAATGCCTTATGATAGGAGATTGGCCAGAAAGAGACATAGAAGGAGCCAAAAAAATTGGGATGAAAACGTGCTGGGCGAAATACGGAAGCCCTGTCAAAGAATGTAAATCAGATTTTGAATTAAATTCAATAAAACAGATATTAGAAGTAGTTGCGTGAGATACAAGATGAACAACAATCAGATAAAGGAAAAGTAAATGAAAACTAGGGAAAAAGAGCGATCTGAATTACATAGGACTATATGGCAGATTGCAAATAATTTAAGGGGTAGTGTTGATGGTTGGGATTTTAAACAATATGTTCTGGGTATTCTTTTCTATCGTTTTATCAGCGAAAATTTAACTAATTATATTAATGAAGATGAGCATCGTTCTGGAAAAACGGACTTTGATTACTCTATACTATCTGATAAGGAAGCAGAATTTGGCCGAGTTGATACTGTTAAAGAAAAGGGATTTTATATCTTACCGAGCGAATTATTTACAAATGTTGCCAAAAAAGCCCGTAATGATCAGAATCTAAATGAGACTTTATCTGCTGTTTTTAAAAATATTGAAAGTTCTGCTAAGGGCACTGAAAGTGAAGGTGACTTGAAGGGATTGTTTGATGATTTAGATGTAAATTCAAACAAGTTAGGAAATACAGTAGAGCAAAGAAATAAACAACTCGTTAAACTTTTAGAGTCTATAAGCGAACTTCGTCTAGGAAAATATTCAGATAATACTATTGATGCATTTGGCGATGCTTATGAATTTTTAATGACTATGTACGCAAGTAGTGCTGGTAAATCCGGAGGAGAGTTTTATACACCTCAAGAAGTTAGCGAACTATTAGCCAAGATTACAATTGTCGGTAAAAAAGAAGTAAATAAAGTATATGACCCTGCTTGTGGTTCGGGATCTTTACTTTTGAAATTTGCTAAAGTTCTAGGTAAAGAAAATGTTCGTCTAGGATTTTTTGGGCAAGAAATAAATTTAACAACTTACAACCTTTGCCGCATCAACATGTTTTTACATGATATCAACTATAACCATTTTGATATTGCACATGGAAATACACTTACTGACCCAAAACATTGGGATGACGAACCTTTTGATGCAATAGTTTCAAATCCACCTTATTCAATAAACTGGGAGGGAGATGCTAATCCATTATTGATTAATGATCCTCGTTTTTCACCAGCAGGGGTTTTAGCACCCAAAAGCAAGGCAGATTTAGCTTTTACTATGCATATGCTTTCATGGCTTTCTACAACCGGAACAGCTGCGATAGTTGAATTCCCTGGCGTCTTATATCGGGGTGGTGCGGAGAAAAAAATTCGAAAGTATCTTATGGATAATAACTATGTTGATACAGTCATACAATTACCTCCAGACTTATTTTTTGGGACAACTATTGCAACTTGTATTATTGTGCTGAAGAAAAGTAAAAGTGATAATAAGATCTTGTTTATTGATGCTTCCGTTGAATTTGTTCGTGGTGGAAATAAAAATAAATTAAGTGAAGAAAATCGCAAGAAGATATTAAAGGCATTTGTTGAACGAAAAGATTCAGAACATTTTGCAAAGTTAGTGGATAATGAAAAAATTGCGGAAAATGACTACAATATCGCAGTTTCAAGTTATGTAGAACAAGAAGATACCAGAGAAGAAATTGATATTACTAAACTGAATAAAGAAATCTCTGATATAGTAAAAAGACAAAACAAGCTTAGGATTGCAATAGATAAAATTGTTTCTAACATTGAAGTGGTGAAGTAAGATGAATCAAGTTGAAAAACTGATTAACAAGCTTTGTCCCAATGGTGTTGAGTTTAACGAATTAGGAGAAGTTGTAAGAATTAAACACGGTAAAGATTATAAAAAACTTGAAAGAGGAGATGTTCCAGTCTATGGATCTGGAGGAGTTATGGGTTATGTTGATAAATTTTCTTATAATAAACCCACAGTATTAATTCCGCGAAAAGGAACTATTACAAATTTGTTTTATCTTGAAGAGCCATTTTGGAACATTGATACAATTTATTATACAGAAATAGACACCATAAAAATTATTCCAAAATTCTTTTATTACTTTATGAAAACTGTTAATTTAGCTTCGTTAGATACTGGATCTGGTCGTCCAAGTTTAACAATGCAAATATTAAATAAAATTAAAATCCCGATCCCGCCACTTCCAATTCAGGAAGAAATTGTTAATATACTTGATTCATTTATGGAGCTAGAAGCGGAGCTAGAAGCGGAGCTAGAAGCGGAGCTAGAAGCAAGGAAAAATCAATATAAATATTATCGTGAAGAACTTTTTGAAATTAAGGATGCAGAATATAAAACTTTTGGGGAAATTGGCAGTTTTGTAAGGGGTAAAAGATTTGTTAAAAATGATATTAGAACAGAAGGCGTCCCCTGTATACATTATGGGGAGATGTATACGCACTACAATATCTGGGCGAAAAATTCAAAATCATTTTTAGATCCAGAATTGGCAAAAAAATTAAGAGTTGCACATCCGAATGATGTAGTTATTGTTCAAGCAGGTGAAACAATTGAAGATATTGGGAAAGGAGTTGCCTGGATGGGTAACTCAGACGTAGTAGTGCATGATGCTTGCTATATTTTTTCACATAATATTAATCCTAAATATATTTCATATTTTTTAAGAACAAACCACTTTCATTCCCAAATAAAACGATATATCTCATCAGGGAAGATTTCCTCCATTAATTCAAAGGGATTAGAAAAGGCAAAAATCCCTATTCCCACAATCTCTGAACAAGAACGAATAGTCAAAATACTGGATAAATTTGATTATCTTATTAATGATATCTCAATCGGTTTGCCTGCAGAAATAAAATCTCGAAAACAGCAATATGAATATTATCGAGAGAAACTATTAACCTTTAATGAAACGCCGGTGGTGGGGTGAACATGGTAAATAATAAAAACTATAATTTAGTGGCACAGAACCCTAAAAGTACTGTTGTTTCCGAGTATATCCCATCTAAAAAAAGGGCAGAAAACTATCAAAGCGAAGCAGAATTAGAACGAGAATTCATAAAACAATTAGAAACTCAAGCTTACGAATATCTAAAAATCACAGAAGAAGAGGATTTAAAGTCAAATTTAAGAAAACAATTGGAAAAGTTAAATGATTATGAATTTAGTGAGGGTGAATGGGAATATTTTTTTATAAGTGAAATTGCCAACCCTAATCAAAATATTGCTGAAAAAACAACTACTATTCAAGAAGATTATATAAAGAACCTTAAACGAGATGACGGTAGTGTAAAAAACATTTATCTCTTGAAAAAAGACAATGTCCACAACAATAATCTTCAAGTTATTAACCAATACACAACTGAAGACGGACAACGTCCTAATCGCTATGATGTTACTATTCTTGTTAATGGTCTGCCTTTGATACATATTGAACTCAAACGCCGAGGAGTAGCAATACAGGAAGCATTTAATCAGATAAGTCGTTATCACCGAGAAAGTTTTTGGGCAGCAAGCGGATTATTTGAATATGTCCAGTTATTCGTTATTTCAAATGGGACTCATACAAAATATTATAGTAATACTACACGATCCGAACATATCAAAGAACTGCACAGTGGTGTAAAAAAGAAGGGGAAGCGTTCAAGCAATAGTTTTGAATTTACTAGTTGGTGGGCAGATCACGCGAATCGTCCAATAACTGACTTAATGGATTTTACAAAGACATTCTTTGCAAAACATACTATACTAAACATTTTAACAAAATATTGCGTCTTCACAACGGAAAAACAACTGTTGGTTATGAGACCCTATCAAATTGTTGCAACTGAAAAGATTCTAAACAAAATTGAGATAAGTTCAAATTACAAACAACTTGGAACTGTAAAAGCTGGAGGTTATATTTGGCATACTACCGGCTCAGGAAAGACATTGACAAGTTTTAAAACTGCGCAACTATCGTCCAAATTGCCCTACATTGACAAAGTTTTATTCGTTGTTGATAGGAAAGACTTGGATTATCAAACAATGAAGGAATATGATAAATTCGAAAAAGGTGCTGCAAATAGCAATACAAGCACTAAAATTTTAAAGAGACAGCTCGAAGATCCTAATTCCAGAATTATTATAACAACTATCCAAAAACTAGATAGATTTATAGGAAAAAATAAAGGACATAAAATTTTTGACGGACATATCGTATTGATTTTTGATGAATGTCATCGTTCACAATTTGGCGAAATGCATGATGCGATTACCAAGGCCTTTAATAATTATCATCTTTTTGGATTTACAGGTACTCCCATTTTTGCCGTAAATTCTTCTTCTGGGGGGAAAATAGACCTAAAAACAACAGAACAGGCTTTTGGCGACAAGTTACATACTTACACTATTGTAGATGCCATTGCCGATAAGAATGTTTTACCGTTCAAGGTTGATTATATCTCTACACTTAAAGAAGCAGAGGATATTGAAGATAAAAAAGTAAATAGTATTGATAGAGAAGCGGCTCTTTCTGCACCTGAAAGATTAAGCAATATTGTAAGGTATATCCTTGAGCATTTTGATCAAAAAACAAAAAGAAATAGTTTCTATAAATTAAAAGATCGGCGATTAGCTGGATTTAATTCTATTTTTGCTGTTTCATCAATTGATGTTGCTAAAAAATATTATTCTGAATTCAAAAAGCAAATTCGAGACTTGCCTAGTGATAAAAAACTCAAAATTGGAACAATATATAGCTTTGGCGTAAATGAAGAGGAAATTGATGGAGTAATTGATGAAAATTCAGAAGACACCAGTGGACTTGACAAAAGTTCAAGAGATTTCTTAGAAAGTGCAATAGAAGATTACAACAAAATGTTTGGAACCTCCTATAATACATCATCAGATAAATTCCAAAATTATTATAAGGATGTTAGTCAAAAAGTTAAGGACAGGGAAATAGACATTCTGATAGTAGTGAACATGTTTTTAACTGGTTTTGATGCTACAACATTAAATACTTTATGGGTCGATAAAAATCTAAGGATGCACGGTTTACTCCAGGCATATTCCCGTACTAACCGTATTTTGAATAGCATTAAAACATTTGGCAATATCGTCTGTTTTCGAAATCTTGAAAAGGCAACAAATAAATCCATTTCGCTTTTTGGGGATAAAGAAGCAAGAGGGATTGTTTTACTGAAAACCTATAGTGAGTACTATAATGGTTATGAAAATGAGGGGAAAACAATAAGGGGCTATAAAAGCTTGGTCGAAGAATTACAAGAGAAATTCCCCATAGAAGACAGGATTATCGGAGAACAAAATCAAAAAGATTTCATCAAACTTTACGGGGGTATCCTACGAATCCGCAATATTCTAACTACTTTCGATGAATTTGAAGGAAATGAAATATTAACAGAACGAGATGTTCAAGATTACCATAGTTTGTATATTGATCTTTATAACGAATTTAGAAAAAGCAAGGATACTGAAAAAGAGAATATCAATGACGATATTATCTTTGAAATGGAGCTAATCAAACAAATACAAATCAACATTGATTATATCCTAAAATTAATCACAAAATATCATGAAGATAATATCAAAGATAAGGAAATCTTAATAGATATCAATAAAGCTATAGACTCTAGCGTAGAACTACGAAATAAAAAAGATCTTATCGAGCAGTTTATTGCATCTCTTAATATGCAATCAGTAGTAGATGAGGATTGGGAGAAATTTATAGAAAAGAAGAAAATCGAGGAATTAGAACGAATAATAACTGATGAAGATCTCAATCATGATGCAGCATACAAGTTTATAAGAAATGCATTTAGGGATGGCAATATACCCACAACAGGCACAGCACTAACCAAAGTTATACCCCCATTATCTCGTTTTTCCCAAACAGGAGAACGTACAAAAAAACGTGAAAATATCATTGAGAAATTCTCTAGATTCTTTGAGAGATTTTTTGATATCTCAAAAAATACTTTATAAAATATTTTTATGCTGATTCTAAAAAAGAGATAAAAGAAATTTAGATAATTATTTACCATTATCGACAAGTGGTTTCCCGTCTTTATTTTTGTTCATGCAAGTTCGTGAACAAAAGATTGTTTTGGATCATAGGCGGGCGGCTATTCATTCTTTTTCGCCTTATCTCGCCACATTCCCTGACGAAATACCACGGTACGTAATACAGAAGTATCTACCGCCCGCGGCCATGCGGAAGAACTGCGGCGGCAAGAAGCTGATACTCGACCCGTTCTGCGGCTCTGGGACAACCCTCCTGGTCGCCGCCGAAAACAATACGAAGGCCATAGGTTTGGACTACAATCCCATGGCGGTGATGATATCAAACTCGAAATGCCAGCCGCTCAAGAGGGAGGATTATGAAGCGGCTGGAAAACTCCTGGATTCCATTAAATCCATGAACCCTGAAGACAGCCATGGACACATGGATGTCTCGATAAACCTGAAGACTGTGAAGTACTGGTTTCACTCTAAAGTCGCCGAAGACCTGTTCCATCTGCGGGACACCATCAACTCGTGCAGGAACGAGAAGGTCAAGAATCTGGCTCTCGTCGTGTACGCGGTCACCTTGCGGGCGTGCAGCTACGCCCAGAATGACACGTTGTCTCGGGCGAGGAAGACCTACGCAATAATCGAGGCGTCACAGGTAAACGCATACAAGGACTTCAGGGGTAGATTTGGCAAGGCAGTGGAGCTCAAGAAAAAGCAGGAGCTATTGGTTTCGGATAACATGGCGATAAAGGGGGACAGTAAAAACATGATATTCGATGATGGACTATTCGACGGCATCATCACGTCACCCCCTTATATAGCAAACATCAACTATTCGGCACCGTTTGACCTGTTCTACGTCTTCATGGGCTGGAAAATAGACAAGAAGCCGTTCATCAACGGGGAACGGGAAGACAAGTTCTTCGAAGGAATGAAGCCGACGTACCGCGAAATGCACCGTGTATTGAAACCCGACACTACCTGCGTCATGGTCGTCGGAGAACGCGAGGCGGAGGGGACAATCAGGTACATGACTGACTCGGGATTCACACTCGACGAGAAGCTGTTCTACGATGTCAAGGGAGGCTGCCGCGGTTTCTTCCATGGGAAAAAGAGACTCAAGGAGTTCGTCTTAGTGTTTCGAAAGAACGCGGCGGCTTAAGTGTCGGATGGATAAGGTTTATCATGCGGTCAACCTCCCTTATCGTCTCTTCCTTCTTTTCAGGAGTCTTCAGGTACACCTGTATGGTGCCTGAAGTAAAGAATAGTACTGACGCCTGATCCAGGTGCACGATAACCCGATTCGTGATGTCGGGATTGTATTCCGCGGAATAGTGCCCAACTATTCTCTGATAGAAATCCTCCAGATTTATCTTCTTCTTTACCCGTGCCTTAAGCATAATGCTGCATATCTTGTAGTCCATCACCGTCACCCCCCAGAGAATCCAGGACAAAACCCTTCGACGGGATTCAACTTGTCGAATGCGATAGAGTCCTACCGATAAGTATTGATGTTTCCTTCGACCGATTCCAGAAACTCCCGCACCTCCCCCAGCTTGTCCTTGGTTATCATTACGTCGCCGAAGTTCTCCCAGCTGCCGTCCTTCTTCCGGGCCTCTTTGATCCGAATGAACGGCTCCCCGAACTGGGATACGAAGGTGTCCAGGAACAGGATGTGGTCCCTGTTGAGGCGGACCTTCTTCTGCCACTTGCCGTCGCCGTTGAAGAAGTATATTATCGAGTTTCCAAGTCGTTCGCCGTGGGCGCGACCAATTGATTCAAGATAGCTGAGGTGCTTCTGGACGGTCGCCCATGCGAGGCTGGTTCCCTCTGAGATTTGGTTTATGGATGCCTTCCTGTTCTTTGCAAGGTATCGCTCTATCGTCTTTCTGGCGGAGTCTTCCACCTGATTGTGTGTCGGGTCTTTCATAGGACATACTGGGCCCTCAGCTAATAAACAAGTATTCTCAGAGAGCGTGAGAAAAATTACATTTTTCCTGCGGACTCCAACGTGATCCACAAGTCAAATGGCGAGAGAATAGATAGGCAATGGACAACAAACTATTCACTCGCAAGGTATGGAAGCCGGAGAACGGAGAATACGTTGTTGAGGTTGACGACTCAAGGAAAATAACGGTTGACAGCCCGTACGGCAAACGCCGGGCAATCTTCATAAGATTGGGTGGTGAACCCTACGTATGGTTCATAAATCATTACGGGCGGCTGGTTGAAAAGGCCATCGAAACACAACTGGAGAAAATTCTATCCAAGAGAAAAACCGGGAAATCCCTTGTCAAAGTCAACGTGGGAGAGGTGGACGGAAGAAAGACCTACGACCTTGACGAGGTAACGGACTCATCTGAGTCACTGGTCGTATCCATCGGCATATACGTGTCCGACGGTGAGGGGGAATACCATCTCATCCATTCTGACAATATACCAATCGGAGGTGAAAAATGAGGGGGAAAACGTGGATGGCTTTGCTTGTGGCAGCACTCCTGATACAAGTGGTAGCGGCAGACCTGGGCGACATAACCGACCCGGACCAGGGGGTAGCGATAAACGACTTCCTGTGGAACATCATAAACCTGATACGGTTTATCGCCGCGGCAGTCTGTGTCCTGGCTCTCTCCTGGGCGGGCCTGGTGATGATATTCGGCCTCTTCGGGGGAAGCGAAAGTCACGGCCGGGCCAAGGAGGTGGCGGGAGCTGCAATAATGGGATTAATCCTGGTTGTGCTTGCTCCAAGCATAGTGGACTGGATAGTGAACGGGATCGGCTAACCACCGATTCCAAACTTCCTTCTTTCTAAGATGAAAACGAAGTCCCTTATTTTATTGATTCTGCTCGCACACTCAATACAGGCATTCGACTACGGCGACCTGCCGGAACTCAACCTGACCATTGGAACGCCGCCGTATGAGGTCGTATGGGACTACAACGTTCAAAGAAGCAATTCGATGAACAATCCTCCTGAGGGTGTGGAAGAAATAGAGGACATGCCATTCGATGATGCATGGATAAAGATATTCGCATTGGATAAGACTGTCTATGATACCGAAACAGGCGTGGCCGCTGCCTCTAGGGACGGGAACGTGCTGGTGAAATACGACTATGATCCTGACTGCCCCCATTCGACATACGAGTGGGACGACTGCACCGGCAGGCGATACCGCCTCGTGGATTGGGATGAACGATTGAGGATATACGCTAACGGCGACTATGAGGGAAACGACCCCGTAGAGGACTATGAGATCCCGGACTCCGACGACACTCTCGAAATCACCGCCGAACTCTACCTTGAAGTCGAGTGCAAGAAATACCGTCTCAGGGACTACGAGATAAATGGGACATGGTACTGCGAGGAAGATTATCTCGGGAGATATTATTACGACGACACGATAGAGGATACGCTAACATACGCTGTCCCAACCCTGGAGCCAACGGCAGAGCTATCCTTCCACAAACTCGCGGAGAACGAACTGGAGATAAGCAGGGGAAGGCTGTCGGTCACGGCAAACACACCCTTCTCCAAACTTGACCTCAGGCTCGGTGGCAACAGCCTAGTTTTCTCAAGAAACGCGTATGACGTGGAATTCTATCTCCCGGAATACAACCTTTTGAGGATAACTACTTACCGGCTGCCCCACGTCGTAGAATCGGACCTCTTCGCGACCGTGCGGGAAACAAGGAATAATGATACGGGAGACATCGAGACAATCATAGAATTCACCCTCAACTACGAGGACACCCTCGAAGTCCTTGACTCAAGGGACTGCGAGATAACCCTGACGGACCTGTTTGGCGAAGAAATCGAGATAGATGGTCTCTGCGGCACCGACTGGAAGCAGACAAGAATAAACGCGACGACGAACGAAAGGATATTCGTCCACGAAGATGAGATAGTCGTCGAGGCATTGCTCACCCACGCAGGCCAGCCCGTAGCAGGGCACGAACTGGTTCTCCATTATGCGGGCGACGAATTCACGGAAACGACTGATTCTAGGGGAAAGGCAGTATTTCACCTGACTGCCGAGTACCCGGAAAATAGAATAGACATCGTGTTTGGCGGTGACGGCGAATACCTGCAGTCCTCAAAAACTATTCTGATTGCCACCTCAAGCTCACGGCTGAAGGCACTCCTGATTCAGGTGATGCCCGCCCTTCTCGTGCTGATAATATCGGCGTACGGCGTCTACAGGATGCTCAAGTTCGCGGGGGTGCTGAGATGAAGAAACTGGCATTATTCCTCTCCCTGATATGTCTTTCGTCCCTTGCTTCCGCCGATCTAGTGGGAGACCTGGGGCAGGCCATAGTCGACGCCATATACACGCCCATCTACAACGCCTTCTACGAGCTCATGACCGAGTTCATGGAACTGGTCCTGGACATCCTGATATGGAATCCCCCGCTGGACACCGCATACGACGCATGGGACACCGTCAGGACCGTCATCTCCTCGATGTATCTTGTTGTCATAACCTATGCTGGCCTCAAGCTCATGATAGGCACCATGGCGGGCGGCAATGAGAGAGCCACATTGAAAAAGTGGGTCGGCGGCTCTATACTCTCCCTGATTCTCGTGAACATGTCCTTTGGTCTCTACGAATTCCTCCTCGAATTCAACGTTGCGTTGTCGGCCCTCATGTTTCAGGAGCCGAACCTGGGGGGATTCCTCGCTGCATCCGCAAGCTTCACCATGCTGATGATGCTCCAAACTCCCATGGTGCTTTTGGTCATCATGATCCTGATGATACGGATAATACTGATTCTCGTCGGCGTAGTCTTTTTTCCGATCGGGATATTTCTCTATTATTTCCCGCCGACGAAGCGGTTCGGGAAGCTCCTGAACACCTTGATTTTCACCAACATATTCATCCAGTTCTTCGAGGTCGTCTGCCTGAGGATATCGATGGACGCATTCGGGGCCATGGGCGACAGCTTCAATGGAACCCTATTCAACGCTGTGTTCGGGTTCGCAATGCTTCAGCTCATGCTTTTCGTACCCCTCGTCGCTTACGGGTTCGCGGCATTAGCGGGTATCATACTGCACAAGGCCACCGAGGTTGTGACTAACGTCGTACCCCTGCCCGTTGACACCTTCAAGACAAGGAGGAACCAGTGATGGCATACGACATCCCGCAGGAGCTGAAGTACAAGGAGATATTCGCCTACGGCATGACGATACGCCAGTTCGTCTACGTGGCGGTATTCGGGGTTGCCGCGGTCGTCATATTCTCCCATAGCGGCCTGCCCAAGGAGATAGGGGCACTGATAGGTCTGACCCTCATAGGCATTGCGGTATTGCTCGGTTTCTTCGAGTTCGACAAGCGGATAATCGAGTTCATCGCATTCATGAGAACCCCGAAAAACGTCACTTTCCTCTCCAAGGACGCGGCGAAGTTCCTGGGGATAAAATACATACGGGACTCGGCGATAGTGCTGTCGGACAAGACCTTTGTCGGAGTCATCAGGGTCGAGGCCATCAACTTCTCGATTCTCTCGAAGGAGCAGAAGAACGCCATCATATACAACTTCATGAACTTCCTGAACTCGCTGGACTTCAGGATACAGGTAATCATGCGGACGGTGACGCTAGACATGCACGACTACCTGTCGAACCTGGAAAAGAAGGTGTCCGACAACCCCGACGGCAGCATCGCCGAATACTACAGCTTCAAAGGCTTTCTGGAAACATACGTCGAGGAAAACAAGGTCACAGACAGGGTATTCTACATCGTGGTCCCGCTGAGAGACGAGCACCCCGTCGGATTCAAGGACATATTCAAGCCTGGATTGTTGAAGAAAAGCACTCTCGCCTTCAGGGAGCTTGACGAGCGGATGGTAGTCGTGCAGGAATGGATAGCGAAATCGCTGCTTGAATCCCGCAGGCTCGACAGCTGGGGGATCTTCACGTTCCTGGCTTCCTTCTTCGATTCATCGGTGAATCTCGACCCGGAATCCACAAGTCTCTTTACGACCCATGACAACGGAGGTGAGAATGTTCTGGAAAAAGAAGCCTAGGGAGAAGACCGACGAGGAACTCATCGAGGAAGCACGCGTTGAGGAGGGAAAACGCCTTAACCACATCATTCTCCCGGACCTCGTGCAGAACCGCATAAGCGAGATAAAGGTCAACGATATGTGGAACCGGCTTATTTCCGCAGGCGGCTATCCCCGAAGCGTGAGCGACGGCTGGCTAGACAAGCTGGTGTCCATGAACGGCGACTTCGACATGGCAATACACGTCCAACCGCTTGAACTCAACAACGTCCTCAACCAGCTCAACAAGGAGCTGAAAAAACAGGCAAGCGACATAAGCAGCCTCCAGAAGAAGGGCGAGTTCATACCCACCACTCTGCAAATCCAGAACGAGGACACGAAGAACGTCCTGAGGGTCATCCAGAAGGGCGAGGAAAAGATGTTCAACGTCTCCATCTACATCAGCCCGAAAGCCGAGGGCCTGGACGAACTGGAGCTTCTCACCAAGCGGGTGAAGGCCACGTTGAACAGCGTTCTGATAGTCCCGAAAGTATCATCGATGCGGATGCTTGACGGCCTCAAAAGTATTCTCCCGCTTGCACGGGACAGGCTCAGGATAACCAGAAACATCACCTCATCGGCGTTGGCCGCATGCTTCCCGTTCACGACATCCGGCCTGAATGTCGAAGAAGATGGCGTTTTGTTCGGCGTAAACGCCAACAACCAGATTCCAGTCGTCATCGACCCATTCAACCTCAACAACCCCAACGGCCTGATACTGGCGACGTCGGGAGCTGGCAAAAGCTTCTTCGTGAAGGTATTCGAGATACGCCAGCTACTTCAGGGCGTGAACGTCATAACACTCGACCCGCAGGGAGAATACGCGAAGCTCACGGAATCCTACGGCGGCCAGTCCATCAAGATATCGAAGGACTCGGACACCGTCATCAACCCCTTCGACTTGATGGGCATGGACTATGCAGACAAGATATCGTCGCTTCATTCCCTGATGCATACTATAGTCGAGGACATCACCTCGCCGCAGCAGGCCCTCCTCGACGACGCATTCCGGCGAATCTACATCGAAGCGGGCATAACCGAGGAAAAGAGCACATGGGCGAACGAGCCGCCCACATTCAGCGACCTCTACTCCGTTATCAAGGACAAGGAAAAGGACGACAACCACCTAACCCGTGCCTCCGCGATGGCGTTAGGGAACCGCCTCAGGATGTTCACCGAGGGATCGCTCAAGTTCCTGAACCGCCAGACTGATATAGACTTCGACAACCGGATGGTCACCTTCGACATAAGCCAAGTTCCGAAGATCGCGAAATCCGCGATGATGTACACAATCCTCGAATACGTCATGCACAAGATGAAAAACGACATGAGCCGGAAGGTATTCGTCATCGACGAGGCATGGTTCATCCTCCAGCACCCACAGGCCGCCGAACGGATTTTCGAGATAGTCAAGACAAGCCGAAAATACAATATGAGCTTCATCATCATAACCCAGGAGGTAAATGACCTCCTGAACTCCCGGGCCGGCAACTCGGTGCTAGCCAACACCGCATGGAAACTGCTTCTCAGGCAGGAGCCTTCCGTCATAGACTCCGTGTCCAAGACGTTCAAGCTAAACTACTCCGAAACGATGACACTGATGAACGCCCGACCCGGCGAAGGCATTCTGCTTGCCTACAACAACCACATCCCCCTCAAAGTCATAGCCTCGAAACTAGAATACGACATCGTCACCACCAAACCCGAAGACCTCATGAAAGACCAAGCCAAGACACACAAGCCAGAGCCGAAGAAACAGGAAAAGAAACGGTTCAATGTCACCAAGAAAGTACAGCTCAAACGCGACCTCACCAAAGGCCAAATCGACATACTCAAACGGGAAGGATTTCATGAAATCCGAGATCCAGGATTCTCGCTTGGCACCGGCTCAAGATACATGGTGAAAAACGACACTGGAGAAACAGACCCACACTTCATCCTCTGGAATCTCATATATGATTACGTCATGGAATACACGGATGAAGTCGCCAGCAATTTAACCAAGGAACCGGATGTCGTATTCACCGCCGGAGACGGCAGGACCATCGCCGTTGAAGTCGAAGCCACGAAGAAATCGGAGAAAGGCTTAGCACCCAAGCTCACCGTACTGCAGAAATACGATGAATGGTTTTTCGTGGTCGTCAACAGCCTCGAACAACCCCATTATGGATCATTTGGAGAGACTCTGACGCGGACGAAAGTCAAGGAGAGAATAGATTCATACTTCACGAAACAAAAGGACAACCAGCAGGCAGAAACTGATTCAGGCAAACAATAACGCCCTGAATCAACCAAAACAGCACCACAAAGCACTCTGAGCTTTCACGAGCTTTCAGGAAGCCCAGACAGTCATCCAGGACAACCACAGCAGACATCAGTTAAAGCATATCCTCTTATGCTATTTGCGTGATGGGAGCTTTGTTTTATTGATTTTTTTCGTAGGACTGCTGAATCAGGTCGAGGATGTAGTTTATTTGGGTTTCATCGGAGAAGTGGATTTCATAGTCTCCGTTTCCCCAATGGCCGCGGTTTGATACATCGCGGGTGATGTTCTTTGGGTCGTCGAGTTCTCCTTTTCGGACGTTGAGGGAGAGTACGAGTTTCTTTTGTTGGATGACGATGTCACAGAAATTTGTCCGTCCTTTATATCCGATATATTGTTTCCGTGGTTTGATGGTGATGGAATCACCAAGCTCAAGTATTCGGTCTTTCAGCTTGGCGTAGAGTTCGTTTGTTGTATCGCTTCCTTTCTTGAGGTGATAATCTTCGTCGTAGACTTTGATTTCTCGGCTTACTTTCTTTACTACTTCGTTTGACCCGCTGACGACGTTAATCGATTCCGTACTCTCCGGTGGTTTTAATTGGTTATATAGGACTAGTCCGTTCTCGTATTGTGTAATCTTCCATAGCTCAAAGGCCAGGTCCCTGAACTGCACGGCCTTTAATTGGTATGCTGTAAAGGATGGGGATATGAAGACAACCTTTGACTGCGACCAGTCAATGTCCTCCCGTTTGATATTCTCTTTTTTGTTTTCGTTGAACTCGAGGATGAACTCTGCCTTGTTGTTTAGCATGAGGGAGAGGTAGGCGTAGCCTTGGTCGATTACGCTGAAGTTTTTTTCTCGCTTGTATTCGATTATCACAAAGGACTTGCTTTCCCTGTCAAAAGCGAGCGTGTCAATCCTTAACCCATCAAGTTCGAACTCGGAGCGGACATATTCAAGTCCGAAGATAGTATTGAGATTCCTTTCCGTGAGAACTTGAATGTCTTTCTCCAATCTGAATGGTGTTTCGTTCAATCCTTTGAGCTCCCCATCCCGATTAGAAAAGAGTGGCATAGTATCCAATACTAATTGAATTGGGCATTAAAAGAATCAATGTGGGACGCACAGAATAGGCAGTTAACCTTAACACTTTGTTCTGGTGCGTCGTGTGTTTGTTCTGGTGGGGCATACGCCCGTGATGGGGTGATGGATTCCCTGTGATAGGGCACCGGGGCGGCAGATGTCGATTTTCCTTAAAAGGCCCTCAGGCTTTTATTTTAAGGGGTCTTAATACTTTAGGTTACTCGTGTTTCGGGGGAATAATACACAGTGTATCATTCTACCCCATATGATACACAGTGTATCATATCAAAGAACAGGTGACAAGCCAGAAGACGCCTTACGGGGCTACTGTGATGCGTTTTTTGGGCGAAACGGGCCTCAAAACCCGACATATGAAGTTCCCCGGAAAAGGGGAATCGATAGCATTTACCCTTATGCGGGGGTGCCAGAGCTGGTCAAATGGGCAGGGCTTAGGACCCTGTGGCGCAGGCCTACGCGAGTTCGAACCTCGTCCCCCGCAACCTTTTCTTTCTTTTGTTGTTAACAATGTCAAAACTGGATTCTCTCTTCAGATACTTTAAATAGTTTTGTCTGAATAATATAACAATGATTGTTTTCGGTTTGGAGAAGTCTGCAGGTCTTGCTTGGGAGGTTGCTAAGGTTTTGGGGGCTGAGCAGGGTAAGATTGAGGTTAAGTGGTTTCCAGACGATGAATGCTATATGAGGGTTCAGTCGAGGGTTAAGAATCAGGAGGTCGCCGTCATAGCCTCTATTCGATCCAGCGACGACTTCGTCTCGCTTCTGCTCACACTTGACGCTCTTCGAGGAGCTGGGGCTCGCTTGATACACACTGTAACTCCGTATTTAGCCTACATGCGGCAGGACAAGATTTTCAAGGAGGGTGAGGCGTTGAGTGCGAGAATGATACTTAGGATGTTGGACGAACTCTCAGACGACATTACTACAGTAAACTGTCATTTTCTGGATGAAAGTGGACTTCACGTGTTTCACGACGTGAATCTTAGAAACCTGGATGCAATCCCAATTATCGTTGAGTATTTCGGATCAAAAGTGAAGAATCCTTTAGTCATCGCCCCTGACGCAGGCTCGCTCGCTTATGCGAAAAGGGCTGCTCAACTTTTAGATTGTGAGTTCAACCATCTTCAGAAGAAGAGGCTTTCCGGTGAAGAGGTTGTAATCAAGGACAAGACTATTGATGCGAAAGGCAGGGACGTGATTATTTTGGATGATATTATCTCTACTGGAGGTACCATACTCAACGCCTGTAAAGTCATTAGGAGCTGGCGGCCTTCAAGTATTAATGTTGGTTGTGTTCACGGGCTATTCCTAAATGGTTTCGACCAGTTCAGTGACGTAGTAGATAGGCTTGTTTGCACCAACTCCTTGGAGACTCCGCTTAGTAAGGTCAGCGTCGCGAAGTTGATCGCAAAGGATCTTTTAGCCCAGTAACCTGGAAATGAACATTAAGTTGTTCGCAGTAGGATTAATCATTTTTGTTGTTCTTTTTATTTCGATATCCTTCAGAGAATCCGATGATCTGAGGGCTGGGATAGTCTGCTGGCGGGAAGGTTATTGTATTGACGTTGAAGTAATGGAATCTGAGAGGGCAAGACGAAAAGGACTTATGTACAGGGATTTTTTAAGGGATGATGCAGGCGCCCTATTAATCTTTGATTCACCCGGAATACACGGAGAATGGATGAGGAATATGAAATTTCCAACCGATTTCATATGGTTGGATGAGGAAAAAGTTGTAATTCACATGCATGAAAACCTAACCCCTTGCGGAGGGGGCGCTTGCCAAGTCTATTATACACCCAAACCCGCATTATACGGTATCGAAGTGAATGCAGGTCACTCGAGGAAAAATAATTTAAGTGTGGGAGATGTAGTCGAAATCTTGATATGAAACTTTCAGAAAAATTAAAAATAATTGTGTTTGTTTCAGGCACATCAATCATGATTTTGGAGGTTCTTGGATCCAGACTCATAGCCCCATATTTCGGAACATCCACATACGTTTGGTCGGCAATTATCGGAGTCGTTCTCACAAGTTTGAGTGTAGGTTACTATTGGGGTGGACGACTAGCAGATAATGATCCTTCAGAAAAAAAGCTTTCCAAGATACTTTACAAGGCTGCAATATTTGTTTTTTACACAATCTTTATAAAAGACATCATATTACCTTTCACATACCTTTTAGGTGTGAAATTCGGGGCGTTCATCGCGCCCTTAATCCTTCTAGCACCCGTTGGCTTTTACTTGGGAGTGGTCTCGCCTTACGCGATTAAACTTTCGGCAAAAAAACTCGGGGAATTAGGTTCTATTACGGGGGAATTGTATGCCCTCTCAACTCTTGGCAGTATTTTAGGGACTTTCGCTTGCGGGTTCATCCTTATACCTTACCTGAGTTTTAACTTTATTTTGTCTGTTATATCATTGAGCTTACTAGGCGCAAGCGTGCTGCTAAATTATGAGAATAAGAGGGACTACATACCCTTAACTCTTGTAGTTGTAATCATGCTGGTTTTGTATAATCCGCCAAAATTTAGTACTCGGGAAGTTTTACATTATGAGAATACCCCCTACAATGAGATCAGAGTCGAGCAGGACGATGAAATTCGATACCTTTTTTTAGATAGGAGATCTACCGGCGCGATTGTCCTTGACTCAGGCTATTCGAAATATGATTACATAAACTATTTTGAACTTCCTTTTCTTGTTAATCCTGACATAGAATATGTCTTGATGGCGGGTGAAGGTACTGGTGTTGGAGCTCGATTTCTTCGAGAAAACCATCCTTCAGTAAAAGTGACTGTAGCGGAGATTGACCCTAGAGTCCATGAAATTGCGGTAAAGTATTTTAGTTTAGAGGAGGATGATAATCTTGATGTGATTATTGGGGATGTTAGGATGCTTACTCCCACAAAAAAGGTTAAATACGATTACGTTATTTTAGACGCCTACAACAGTCGCTATACTATTCCACACCACCTTGTGACAACGGATTTTTTCAAGGAGATAAAAGCTGGATTGAACCCGGATGGCATAGTGTTACTTAATGTGATATCTGCAGTTGAAGGGCCAAATGCCCGAATCTTAAAATCTATTGTAAAGACCTTAAACCAAGAATTTAACAGCATAATAATCTACGCCTTAAATGAGAATTTAACTTCATTGCAAAACGTGATAATATTAGCTTCCGAATCCCATATACCGGGGAGAAAAATCCTTTTAGATAATGTGAGGGACACCCAGATTTTGAATCAAACCCAAATAAGAACAATGATTGAAAGCCAAGTTGACCCACCCTATACCGTTGATAATGCGATAATACTAACAGACGATTACTCGCCAATAGACAATTTATATCTATCAATCATACTAGGTTAATCAATGACGCGAAAGAAACTGTATATCATCCTTGCTTTAGTCCTCACGTTGGGGGTGGTCACATATTATACGGGTGGTGAAGACAAAAATTGCACTCAATGCGCCTGCATCGAAAGAAATTGTTTTTTTGGAATCTGTTTTAGCTCACATTGCATCAACCTTGAAGTAGTATCAGAAGCCTTGGAATTGGAGAAGGGATTAATGAACAGGGAGAGTCTTCCAACCAACTCGGGGATGCTATTCGTATTCGATAATCAATACCCATACACGTTCTGGATGAAAAACATGAGATTCCCCATCGACATGATCTGGCTTGATGAAAATGGAACCACCGTCCACATTGAACGAGAAGTCCCGCCCTGCAGGAAAGAGCCGTGCCCGCTCTACACTCCAAGCAAGCCAGCTTTATACGTCCTAGAAGTCAATTCAGGCGAAGCCCTCGAAAATGGCATAATACTTGGATCAAAGTTAAAGCTCGATTACACTACCACCCGTCCTTCCCAATAAGAGGTACGAAAACACAACCCCCCAAGTTTTCCTCAGACAACTCACCAGACTTTAAGGTAACACGCTTAAGTTCCTGATACCCTTGACCACCTACTGGAATAAGCAGTAAACCACCCTCAGCGAGCTGTTCAACCAAAGCTTTAGGAACGTGCGGAGCCGCCGCAGTCACAATCACCCGGTCATAAGGAGCATTTCCGGGAAGGCCTAGAGTCCCATCAGACTCGAAAACGGAAGTGTTTTCAAACCCGCATTCATGAAGTTTCATTTCCGCCCATTCAACCAGTGGTTTAATCCGCTCTATAGTACATACGAATCCGTCTTGCGCAATTTCAGCTAAAACAGCCGCCTGATACCCTGACCCAGACCCTATCTCAAGTATCTTGTTTGAAGATTCAACTTTGAGTGATTCAGTCATAATTGCGACCATGTGAGGTGCAGAAATGGTTTGATTGTGTCCGATAGGAAGGGGCGTGTCCACGTAGGCGGAATCTCTTACTTCTAGCGGAAGGAATAATTCCCTCGGCACTTTTCGCATTGCAGAGATTACAGAATCAGTTTTAAGGTAACCGTTTTTTATGAGTTTTTCAACGAGCTTCAAACGCTTTGAAGCGAAATCCATCTTAGAATAAATTACCTGCCCCGAGGGATGTAACGCACTCCAGACCCATCAGAGCTTAAGGAAGAGTCTCGGAGATTACTCTTCTTTTTAACGGACTTTTTACCCCTCACATCTGCTGAATAATCCTTGGTGTGCTTCCTCCTCTCAGACTCATCCAATAAAAGATTACCTGCATCACTCCCCATCTTCCAGTAAGAAGACCCTTCAATCATTTTCTCCCTCTCAACCAAAGATTTCTTAACACGCGGTTTAACTCCAGAATCCATAATCCACCTCACTTACCTTTAGGAACATACTTTGCACTAGACTTTTTACTACTCGACAAACCTGAACCACACCCTAAACCAGTTTTACTACCCCCACCAACCTCCTTAGAATGCTCTTCCATTTCTTCCTGAGCCTTGCTTTTCAATACAAGACCATTTAAATGCTCTTTTTTCTTAGAATCGTCCATGAGGGAGCCACCGTCGTAATTGTAGTCTTTCCACATGGCTTTTTTCTTTTTATGTCCGGTTTCTGATGCTATTCCAATATTATGCGAGTGTGTTCCGTAACCTTGATTGTAGTCTTGAACTAGTGTGAAGAAATTTCTTTTATCGGTTTTTCCGAGAGTTGACTCTTCCTCATCGTCGAAATTAAGCCTACTATCCCTGAAAATCTTCTTTTTTACCGCCTCCTCAGCCACAGTAATATGTTATTTGAAAGGGTAATATATAATACCATGCAGTTTGAAAAAATATTGCTCACAATACTTGTTGTCATCACAGTTTCAGGCTGCCTTGAACTAAAAGATGACGATAAAATAAACCAATACAAATGCTCTGACGGGAGGTTGGTTTTGAAGCCAATTGAATGTATTGAAGGCAGAACCACTACGAAACCATCCACCACACTTTTCACTTCCACTTCAACCACTACGATGCCCCTTTCTTTTCCAAAGGAAACCACGACTTCGACGAGAAAACGCATCGTAAGACCCGCCACGACAACCCTGATCGACCCGTGCGCGAACAATATTCTCGATCCTGGAGAGGATATCGTCGATTGCGGTAGCAACTGTTACTGCAGGGTGCTTAATTTAACTCCCTGGGGTTCCGTGAAAAAACACGAGCCATCCTCCTACTCTTTTGGAGTAAACGGTACTGTATTGGTTCCAGGGGGAGAATGTGGTAGGGGAGAGTGGCCTTTACACGCAAGCTACTTCCACTATGAATGCAAGAAATTGAGGTACATTTTAAACGTAACAACCATGGAGAGTCTTTTAGACGTCCGGGCAGTCAACTTGGGAAACTCATACTTCATAGATAATCTCGAATTCGGACTACTAGACGACGACCCAGACAACTTTATCATCGCAGTTCGGAAAGACCAGTATACTGAAAACATTTCAGATAAATACAATATCATTTCTCTTGGAGGAGTCTCATGCGGATACAATGGGATGGGATTGTGCACCAGGGAATACAAAAACTACACTATCACCCTACTTGAGCGGAGTGTGGAGGGTATTAAAGTCGAAGTCCGGAACCCTGAAGGCAATATCCTCCCCAAAGAATGGGTTTATAATAAACCTGTTTTCTTTGGCGGGCTTGAAATGGGGGTTGTAAGACCCTTAACTCTCGGAGGATACTCAACAGTCTACGTCCACGCGAAATAAAAAATGGAGTGCCCAAACCATCCAGTAAGGTGCGTGAACTGTCCAGACCACTTCAACCAGCTTAGACCACTTATTAAGGAAGCCGTAGCCACCAAACACTTTAAAAGAGACCTCCCTGAATTCAACGTCAACCTAATCCTCGACTGCCAGCACGAGCACTTCACACACCTACATAAATTCGAATTCACGACAAACGGAAGCCACATATTCAGAGCACTATACAAAGGCAAACACATCGTATACGTCGTCGACCAAAAAAACAGGTTAATCCTCCTTAGAGCATTCAAAAACACCAAAGAATACGAAAAATACCTGGAAAACAAGAAAAAAATAGTACAGACAATAGAAGAATAAAAGAAAAAAGAGACCCCTTTTTTCCCGTGACGGGTCATCGAGGCGGAGTACGCCGAAGACGGCCCATTTGACGAACCTTTAATAAAGGTTGGGTTGAGCTCGACGGGGTTTGAAGGTCGGAGTCACGAGAAACACATGTGTGTTTCTGTGCGCCAGAATTGCATCGCAATTCTGAGCGTTCCCGACGAGAAATAGGCGGCTTCCATTCCGTTCCAGCCCCCTTGAAGTTGTTGCAGAATACGGTTCTTTCTTTTTCGTCAACCCTACGCCTTAAGTCCACTCAAACAAGCATGATCACAGGCTAAAATCTCAGAAGTCTGCCATTAAATGTATGAATTCAAATAGATATCTATAGGATGGCGATTGATGAGGGGTTTTTGAAGAAGTTATCTGCTTCTAAGGGAAAGGTGCGCTGGCACAAGGAATACAAGCCCTTGCAGAAGAGAGAACAACGGATAAACCGTGAACTTCGAAAACTTGAGGTGGAGGAAACCAATCTTGAGGGACTCCGTGAATCCTTTCACGTATTCAAAGGCGATCTTGAAGAGTTTTTGAAGGACGTTAAAAAGGTTTCTCTTGAATTGTATGAGGAGATTATAGCACGGTTGAATAAGCTTTACGAGAAGCTTTCTAGTGAACGTGAAAAGCCTGTTGAGGCTATTAAGAGTGAGGCTGTTGATGAACAGAGGCGTTTGATTGATTCTGTAATTGAGGAGAAAATCAAGGATACACACGAGAAGAAAGCGCAATTACAAGAAAGGAAGGCTGAAATCATCGAAGAGGTGCAGCAACTCTTAGATGAATACAAGAAACTTGATGAAAAAGAAAAGAGGCTTCCAGCATACATATACGTTGAGAAAATCAGGGATTCTTTCCGGAAGTTAGCCCACCACACACATCTCGAAAAAATCCCTGAATGGATACTTATGATCGGATTAATCAGCATTACATTGATAGTGATAGCCTGGGCATTCTACTCTTTCTATTCAACCACATCAAATTATCAGGGAGGAATTCCACACACAACCTCTTTGAGGACGCAAGTAGCAACTACATCTTCAACAACCACCCAATTAGTAACTTCATCTATAAGAATTCCCACCACAACTAAATCGAAAATTATTTCGGGATTGCCCGAGGAAAGAATGATAACAGTCCTTGAAGTTCAGGAGATAATGGGTGAAGACTGGAAATTAACAAATACACAATCACACCCGAATGTTTACAACGCATGGTATGGAAAGTCCCCAATACAAACTATTTGGTTGAAATTAGAGATACACGATTCAGTATATGATGCAAAGCAAGTTTATCGTTCAAGTTATAATAACAATAAAAATTTTTGTTCACACACAGGTTGTATCTTCGATGATAAATTCAGAATTGGGGAGGAAGGGTATCGAGTTTTTAGAAATTATTCAGATGAACGAAAACGTATTAGCTCATACATAAGGGTTCACAACAGCCTTTTTCTGGTTAGTGTACCAGATTACATACCAGATATTGAAAGGAAATCCATCCAAATCTCAAAAAAACAGATAGAAAAAATCCAGGCCCCAGAGTAACAGATAGTTTAACGGTAGAAACTAGGTTAATTACTGGTTGGAATCTCATCAGTCTACTGCTAAATGTTTAGGAAAAAAGAGACTCCTTTTTCCTAGATAAAAGAGTTAGTCGATAGACAGATTTTTCCCTATTTTTTTAGTATTATTTGTGGTCTTACGATGTTTTTTTTTCTTTATTCTCGATTATGTCTCTTAGCACTTTAACAATGTTTAGTAATGAGACAAACACAATAGAGAATATTATTCCAAAGACTGCAAATCGTTCATTTTGTCTTTCCCTATAGTCTCGCCAAGTAATAGGTTCAATATAGAAATTTGTCAGGGTTTTATTTTCATTAAATCCTTCTCCATGAAGATAAACTTTTAAATAAGAAGTATTTTCGGGAATCGTTGAATAGAATATGCAGGGTGTATCATTGAATAGATTGCATGTGACATTTGTTCTATCCTTTGTGCTTATGTTATTATCTGATTTCATATATATCACAATGATTTTCGTTAAATGATTGCTCTTTTTGACTTCAGAAAATGATAAGGTACAATTTAAATCATCATCAATTACATAATCTAGTTTCCCAGTTTGACTTATACAACGAGTTTCAACAACAAATTCAGTTAAAGTTTTATCATCTGGATATTCATCCTCTAAAGGGTAAACTGATTGATACGTATCGTGAAACCATAGAAGTGAGAATATAAACACATATAAGATTAGAAAAACTGTGAGTCGGAAAAAAAAATTATTGATATTTTCTAGCTCTTTTTTTGGAGCAATCTGATGAAATATTTCCTTAAATTTTCCACTAGATAAAATCACAATTAAGAACAAATGAAATAGATAGAATACTAATAAAATCCCAAAGACATTTAATGCAAAATATGAAAGTGAGATATCCAAGTTATTAATCCATTTATCATAGTAATTATAAGGAATTTTAGCTGCTTCAAACATTAATCCAATTAAACTAGCTAAGGCAATCCAAAAAAGAAAAATATTTAATCCTGATGATAATAACTTCTTAGCTTTATCCTTCATACTATCTTTCACACTAATAATAGCTCAGACTATTAATAAAAATTTAATTAGTCCTTCATCTTCTTCCACATCCGGTAGAATTTCATGAATTCCATGAATTCTTGGTCATCACAGCTTTCAATTTCACTCGAACTCCCGAACACACCGTTTACTGCACTCCTCGCCTCGCTCTTATGTAAGTTGATGTATGTTTCAGTAGTGTTGAAGGTGCTGTGTCGTCCAATACGCTGAGCTAACACCATATCCTTCGTCTGCTTGTAGACTCTCGTAATCATTGAATGTCGTAATGAGTGGGTTGTCAATCTGAAAAGACGTCTCTCCTCCCCAGCCTGTTTTCCTACAACAGGGATAACAACGTAATAATCATCTAAACCAGCAATCTTAATGTACCTCCGAAAAGCCTTCCTCAAATAGCCCTCAGAAATATGCTTTCTCTTGGTTGCACGGTTGCTGGAAAAAAAGACGTAACCATCATGAGCGAGTATATCCTCTTGATAGTCTTCAGTCCAGGCTTGAAGCTCCACACCGGCAAAGTTAGGTAGTAGGAGAAAATCAATCTCCTTCGTCTTGATGTTCCTGACTCGAACTTCCTCTCTCTGGAAGTTGATATCATCCAATCTTAAGCGGACTAATTCACCTACTCGTAATCCCAGCCCAAGTTGCGTCAGAAACGCGACCAAATCCTTCCGCTTATCAACCACGCTAAAGAACTTCTTTAACTCGGTTTCAGAAAAACTCTTATCCAATCCTCTAGAATGTATGCGACCTCCCTTAGGTCGCGGATTCAGTGCTTCAAAAACAGACTCTTTTTTCCTGTCCCGGGTCATCAAGCCCCATGAGGGCGAAGATGGCCCCTTTGATGAACCTTTAATAAAGGTTCGGTTGAGCTCGACGGGGTTCGAACCCGCGACCACCCGGTTAAAAGCCGGGTGCTCTACCAAACTGAGCTACGAGCCCATGTGTTTTTTCCTTTTCTTCTCGCGCTCTAGGTCATCGAGTCCGCGGAGCGGACGAAGATGGCCTTTTAGTCGTCGGCTAACTCCGACTACCAAACTGAGCTACGAGCCCTTTTGTTTTGGGTGTTTTGGTGTCTACTATTATTGTCTGTTTTCTTATTTAAGTTGTGTTTTTTTGGGCTATTAGAAGGTGTTTTGGTTCGTGGTGGGTGAATAGGGTTTTGGGTA
>AQSC01000044.1 GCA_000402775.1 Euryarchaeota archaeon SCGC AAA252-I15
GGGGAAGTGGCTTCCGAAAATATCGAGGAAGTTGCTGCCGAAGAAGTCGGGGAAGTGGCTTCCGAAAATATCGAGGAAGTTGCTGCCGAAGAAGTTGAGGAAGAAGTTGTTAAACAGAAAAAGACCAAGGAGTTTGATTTAACCGACAACGTGATTTTTGTCGGCAAGAAGGATACGATGAGCTATATTTTCGCAGTGATGACGCAGTTTAACAACGGAGTGAACGAGATTGTGCTAAAGGCTAGGGGAAAGGCTATAAGCCGTGCAGTTGATGTTGCGGAAAGGGTTAGAAACCAGTTTGTCACCGATGCGAATCCCACCGATATTCGGATTTCAACCGAGGAAATTCAGGGTGATGAGGGCACAATCAAGGTGTCGGCAATAGAAATCACTATGAGCAAGTAGTGGGATTCAATTCTCCCAACTACTTGGGATTAAAATAAGACCCTTTTTTTACTTTTAAGTCCCTATAGTGGAGGGTAAGATGACTCTACCGATATGTGATGTTTGCGCGAAAACGGGAGTGCTCTGTAATGGCTGCGAGAATAAGCTCTCTTCTGGGAGTATCAGCCCGCTTGACGTTGAGCTTTCTAAGATAGTCTTCGAATTGAGCGGTGAGGATGTTAGCTTTACAAAGGCCATTGAAACCGAGGGGCATGTGATAATCCTCGCTCCAAAGGAGAGTTTAGGCAAGATTATTGGTCGAAGTGGTGCTACAATAAATGTTATTTCACGAAGGATCGGCAAGCAAGTTAGGGTTGTGGGTGCTGGGGAGTTAAATGAGATGATTTTTGATCTTATTTCTCCTGCACGTGTTTTAGGCATTAATACTGTTTTTATGCCTGACGGTTTGACTTTCCAAAGAATTAGGGTTTCAAGGAAAGATAAGCCCAAGTTGAGGCTTAGTTTATCCGATATTGAACAACTGATTTCATCAATTTCTAAGGATAAGGTGGAAATTGTTTTTGATTAAAAAAAATGAGAACACATTACGCAGGGACTGTTGATAAGAGTCTTCAAGGCAAGGACGTGACTTGCGCGGGATGGGTTCATGAGATTAGGGATCTAGGGAAACTCAAGTTTCTGATTCTAAGGGATTTGTCTGGGAAAATTCAGGTCACCGCAAAAAAGGAGACTACTACAGAAGACGTGTTATCCCTCTTGGATTCATTGTCTCGTGAGTCGGTTGTTTCGGTTTCAGGCGAGGTAACCTTAAATGATCGGGCGCCGGGCGGGGTGGAATTGATCCCGAAAAAGCTGACTGTTATCGCGCCTTCAAAGTCGCCTCTTCCGCTGGATCCAACAGAGAAAGTTCCCGCTGATTTAGACACTCGTTTAAACAGCCGTTTCATGGACGTTAGAAAACCCAAGGTTTCAGCGGTATTCAAGATTAGGGCTAAAGTTCAGGAAGCCTTCAGGGAATATTTTTTGAAAAACGATTTCACAGAAATCAATCCCCCTTCAATCATCGCCGCGGCAAGTGAGGGAGGAACGGATCTTTTCGCAATAACCTACTTTGAAAGGGAGGCTTACCTGTGTCAGAGCCCGCAACTCTACAAGCAGATGATGATGGCGGCGGGGCTCGACAAAGTATTCATCACAATGCCAATATTCCGGGCGGAACTGCACAACACCACGAAACACTTAAATGAAGTTTTCATGCTCGATGCTGAAATGGCGTTCATTGAGGATGAAACAGATGTCATGAAACACCTTGAAGGCGTAACACACCTCATGTACGACAAAGTCTATAAGGAATGCAAGGACGAGATCGGAGTTTTAGGGTTGGATTTTAAAGTCCCGAAAATTCCCTTCAAGTCGATCACTTACGATGAAGCGGTAGAAACCCTTAAGAAAAAGGATTTACCCGTAAAATGGGGTGAAGACTTCGGCAGCGAAGCCCTGAAAGCGTTGGGAGAGCAATTCAAAGACCCCTACTTCATTACCCGGTGGCCCACAGAAATCCGGGCATTCTACAGCAGGCCCTTAGACGACGATCCCAAACGATGCGGTTCATTCGATCTTATGGTAGGGGACATCGAGCTTTCGAGCGGAGCCCAGCGAATCCACGATCCAAAACAGCTTGTTGAGGCTTTAAAGCGGAAGAAATTAAATCCCGCAAACTTCGAGTTTTATTTGAAGTCTTTCGAGTATGGAATGCCCCCTCACGGAGGATTTGGAATGGGAGCTGAACGTATTACTGAGGCTATGTGTGAGTTAAAAAATATTAGGGAATGCGTTTTATTCCCAAGGGATAGGAACCGTCTCACCCCTTAATCCAGCCCCCTTTTTTACGGGCACGCGGCTATACCATAGCTGAAACCAACCTTCATCCCAAGGTAGAATACAACCCCGACGATAATAGTCATGGTCATACCAATCCCAGCATACTCCAAAGCCATAAGTTTTTTAGGATCCATTTTTTTACCAGAAGCCATGTTAACTATCTAACTTACTATTTAAATATTCTCATGGATGCAAAAGAGGGAAAGTAGACTAAAATAGCTATTACGTAAAGCGATTTCAAACCAAATGCGAGAGAGAAGTATTCAATAAACCCCCTGACACCATACAATAATATTTGCGCCAACCTCATTTATCTAAACGCTCATACAAGATAACATGTTCGAGTTCATAGGCCCTCTTAAAAACCTTAGACGAATCCATCACCTGCCTCATGTCCTCGTAATCTTCATAACCGTTTCCAAAATTTCTGACAACAACCCAATTAACTTCAGGAATTTCCAACTTAACCTGAAGCTCACCTGCCGAATCAAACTGAATAACCTGCGAATCCTTACCTAACTCATCCAGATAATACTCCATCGACGGCCTGTTCTGAGACACCAAAACAACACCACCATCAATCAACAACGCAGCCTCCCCCCACTGCTGCTTATGAACCATATCCTCCTCCGAGAGAAGCGCATCTGAAATAGGATATACTCCGTAAGTTTCGTGGTTGGGGGAAAAAAGAAGTAGAAAAAAGATAAATCCGAAAACCCCACAAACTGGAGACTTGAATCTTTTCTGCAATAATTTATATATATCAGATAAACCCAGCAAACCGATAATCGTTAATGTTGGAAGAATAAAAAGCAAGTATCGTTCAAATGAAAGTAATATTGGGGAGATAATTATGAAACCCCAAATAAGATAGAGTTCCATGTAACTTCTCCGAGACCAGATTGCATTTAAGGTGAAATAAAGAAAGCCCAGAATCAATGCAAGTGAAAGGTGGTTTATCATATTTTCAATGTGAAACATTGGGTTAAACACAGAACCAGATTTGATAGCTAATTCGTAAAGTAGAGCGTTTATAACATCAGGTATCCGAATAAGGTAGGCAACAGCATAGGGTGTAAGTATTTTTATAAATGGTTTTACCCTCCCTCCTAAGGAAAACCACATAAATATTGCATAAGCGGCAAATAAAAAAATTGAAAGGTCATTTATGTATGCTGCTCCGATGACTCCCAAAAAGGAAAGCCAAGTGTTTTCTTTTCGAATCCCATATAATGCAAGTGTGGTAAAGAAAGCAAAATATACGTGAGTTATTGCTGCTTGAGAGTATTGTTGATGTAAAACATTAAAGGCTAAAAGAGTGGATGACATTAACCCAACTTTCATACCGCCTAATTTTCTACCTAGAAGATATGTCATGTAAACGGTAGCGCAACCAACTATTACTGATGGAATTCGAAAAATAATCTCAGAAGAACCTATGAAAGATTTAATTAAATAGGCTAGTAATGGCATGAGAGGTGGGTCTAAGCGGACGCTGTAAAACTCAGTCCAAATCGGATGTTGAGCGTAGTCTGAATAAACTGCTTCATCAAAAAAGAAACTTGAGTTTAAACTATCTGAAGTCCTTAAAATAAGCGCAAAGAAGGTCACTAGGATGATTAATAATGTTGAAGATAGTTTATTTGAGTCAACCATGTACATAACTAATAATGACTAAAAATAAATCAGCTGAAGTATTCAGAAGTGGTCTATTGGTCTTTGTATTTGCTTTGTGTTTAAGGTTTCTCGTATTCTCAATTTCAACGCCAACCTGGATTAATGTTGACGAGTTCCATTACCTATCTCGGGGTAAGATGATATCAAATGGATTACTACCCTACACCGACTTTATTTTCTCTTACCCTACGGGTGCTGCATTACTTTTCACACTACAACATTTTCTACTAGAAGATGCCTGGATTCTAACACGAGTCTTCACAATACTAGTAGACGCATGCAATTCATACTTAATCTTCAGGCTTGCAACATTCATCTATAATAAAAAAGCGGGAGTAATTGCTGCATTAATCTATATTATGACACCCATAGCCATTTTCACGAATATGGCATCTCTGTCTGAATCCTATAATCTGCTTTTTATTCTAACTGCATTAAAACTGCTATATAGGGAAAAACCAAAATATTTTTTTGCTGGGTATTGTCTCGCATTCTCATTATTTATTAAATACTATACACTGCTTTTTCTACTTCCGCCTTTACTTTATTTTACACACCAAAATCCAAAGTCTAGAAATATCTTAGTCTATACGCCACTTTTTTTTATATTATTCCTTTTAGTGAGCGTTTCAGATGTGGGTAATCTAATCCAACAAACATTAATAAACTCGTACTTATTTCAGGAATGTAATTTTTTTTATGAGAATTTATATGGTAATACTCTTTCTTGTGTTCTTACAACCGCATGTGTTATTCGCCTTCAAATCATTTTTTAAAAAATCTTTTGTTCATTTATGGTGGTATTCGAGTTTATTCTATCTTATTTTCCCAAGAATTTTTGAACACAATTTCATGCTTACTTTACCCGCTTCCTGTATGATTGCGGGAAATTATTTCTCAGAAAAAATAAGTTCCCTACCTAACCCTAAAAAAATTTTTTCAAATAAAATAAATTCTTTTTACGCACTTACTCTTCTCATAATCTTAATCTCTTTTTTTCTAATGCTTGAATTTCACATGCTCTCACTCATTTACAATATTAACCCTCAGCATCGTTTCGAAAAAGTGAGTCCTGTTGTTACTTACATAAAAGAGCATTCATCACGAGATGATTTTATCCTATCAGATTATGGTGAATACACCTATCTCGCACAAAGAAAACAGTTGCTAGGATACATGTGGGGTTATAGAGATGTGTTCACATCAAAAGACTTGATTAGTAATCTAGGTGAATCATCTCTAATTGTAGTAACATACCCAGATACTTACCCCCCAGGTTTCATTGATTATCTTGAGCGGGAATATGATTTCGTAGAGTTTGAGGGGGGAATCCGTGTTTTTCAAAAACAAGTTCACTAAATTAATTATTTTCCATGACTCTCTCATCACTATGTTGAAATGACTTGATAAAGGTTTCTCGCAATAATATTAACCCACACACTCAAATATAGAAAGTATGCGAGGGATATCCGTGATTATTCCGACATACAATGAGAAAGATAATGTTCAAATTCTGTATGGAAGAATCGATGAATTATCAACTCAAAATAACCTAGACTGCGAGTTAATTATTGTTGATGATGACAGCCCTGACGGAACTGGGGAGCTCGCACTAAGGCTTTCCGGGGAAAGCAATAGGATTAAAGTCATCATCCGAAAAAATGAAAAAAATATAGGTTCTGCAATAAAAGTCGGTATCGAAAACAGTAAAGGTGAACTGCTTATTTTCATGGATGGGGACTTAAGCCATCCTCCAGAAGTTATCCCCCAACTTATTGAAAATCTCTTCGAAAATGATGTTGTAGTCGCCTCACGATATATTCCTGGAGGTAGCATGGATTCGGAAAAATACAAGTTTTACTTGAGCAGAATACTAAATTTCACCCTCAAAATTATCTTAAACATACCCGTCTCAGATTCAACTGGTGGGTTTCTCGCTCTTAAACGGGGCGTGCTTGATCAAGTAGACTATGAAAAAGTTTTTTATGGACGCGGAGATTACTGTTTCAGACTTCTTTTCTACCTGAAAGATAAACATCTTAAAATAAAGGAGATTCCCTTCCACTACTCTCGCAGACTACACGGATCTTCAAAGACCAGCATCTATGCGATAGGACTGAAATATCTTTTAAGTGCCGTCAGTATTCGAGTTAAAAATTTATTTTGAAGTATTTTCAGGATATTGGATCTAGAATCACAAAGATTTTTTTCTTTCGATTTTACTTCCAACACCATACCAAATTCTATTAATAATCGGGGTAAGATAGATTGCCATTGCCGCAATAATCCATCCTGCAATGATGTCGATTATGAAGTGTCTTCTAAGATAGATAGTTGACATCCAGGATAAGACAATAAGTGGTAGTAACACAATGAAGATCTTTCTCTCTCGTTTGAATGCTAGAATTAGTGTTACACAAGAAATCCCGACGTGAAGGCTCGGGAAAAGGCAGCAGTCACTCTGCTCTGAACGGACTTTATCGATTTCGGCCAAGACGAAGTCACTTACCTTCCCACCTTCAAGACCTCGCTCGTATTCAAGTACGTAAACTGGCGATGTTGATGGGAAAGTTAAGTATCCGACATATCCTATGCAACTTACGGTGACAACTGCGAGCATTAATTCCTGGAAGTGTTTTTCCCTTCCCCTGGTGTAAAAGTATAGTGCGAGGATGAATGGGAAGAAGAAGTGTAGTGAGTATCCAAAATACATTAAGTCTGTGATCCAGGGTTTGATGTAGTCTTGGAGGAGGTATGAAACTTGGGTTCCGAATAACAGTTCGTCTGCCTTGATAAGAATGGGAGTGAGGTCTGTTTTTACTATTACTCGTGTAAGGTTGAATCCTGTTTCAGAGTACCTGTTTGTGAAGGAATCGTATAATGCAACAATCACTATGAACGGTAGGAATCCTTTAAAGAATTTTATTACGTCCCAAAATCCCTTGAAGAATTTTCTGTATAAAGTTGTGTAATCAATACTCTTCTTTTTTTTCAGATTGTTGATCAGGCTTTTAATCCACTCTATTATGAAGGGTATGATACACAGAATGTAAACGGCAAGTGGTAGAAACTTCCCAAACAATGTGAACATCCAACCTGTAAGCGGGCCGATAGGGGGTAATCCCCCGCCCGCAATCAATCTGAAGAAAAAAATCCCCGAAAAGAATATTAAAAGCAGGGCTTCCTCAGGCCTTATTTTACTCCTTAATCCCATGTTAACCTACTTATCATCCATAATAGAAAAAAGGAAAATGAAGTATCAAAAATTAAGTAATATGGGATTCACAAAGTATTTTAGATTTAAGGAACCTTCATGATACTTCAGTAAAAATCAACCCAAGCAATTAAACTCATCTTAAATAATATATTCTCCCCCCATCTTTCTGTTCCCGGTCGTCGGAATTTGCCGACGACAAATGAGCCACGTACACTCGCCTTCGGCTCGCTAGTGGTTCTGAATAAGGAAAATAACTACCCTAAGTAGTAGTATTCTCCGCTTTCTTTTTGCTCACGGTCTTTCTGGCTACCGGACTTGTTAGCCCGCGGACGTTTTGTGTCTGGGTCCCGTCGGAAGGTGACGTCCATCCTCGTTAAGAAAGAGTTCATTGCGGAGCGTAAGTCTGTGGGTTTTTCGGCGTGGCCGTTTTTACCGCCTTCCCCTTTAAAGACTAGTATCTCGTCTGAAAGGTAATCAATAAGTAGTATGTCGTGGTCGACTACGAGAATCGACACGTCTTTGTCGGCTGCGAACCTTTTAATGTATTTCGCAAAAGCAAGTCTTTCTTCCACATCAAGGTAGGCTGAAGGCTCATCCAAAAGATAGAGGCTCGCATCCCGAGACAAACACTCGCAAATCTTAACTTTCTGAAGCTCGCCACCCGAAAGCTCGTTCAAAGGCCGGTCCATCAAATAATGAATCCTCAACTTTTCAACAAGCTCTCCTTTAAGTTCCATGTTCCTGACAAGCTTGGTCGAAACCTTAATGTATTGAGGCTTATAAGAGAATGGGAGCTCAAGATTGAACTCGCCGTTATCTGGTGACTCCTCGCCTGCGAGAATCCTTGCGAACGTGGTTTTCCCCGTCGCATTAGGGCCTAAAATCCCCACCGTCTCTGGTGCATAAAGCGCCCCCTCATCCACTGTCAAGTTAAAGCCTTCATAGTGTTTTTCAAGGGCCGGGTATTCGATTAATGGATCAAGCTCGGTCGTGTCTTTCGGGGCTTTCACGTCGAATTTTATCTCGTCGCGGAACCTCATGTTCTCACTTCTTAAGAATCCGGATAGATACTCGTTTATACCGACACGAACACCTTTAATATTCGATATTACCCCGTATGCCCCCGTCGTTCCGTAGACGACGTGAACGTAGTCTGAGAGATAATCCAAAACTATTAAGTCGTGTTCAACCACGAACACGTGTTTCCCAGCTAAAGAGCGTATCTCCCTGGCAACATTAAGCCGTTCGCGAACATCCAGGTAGCTGGATGGCTCGTCAAACAGGTAGACGTCTGCATCGTGAAGAAGTGCGGCTGCAACTGCCACGCGCTGAAGTTCCCCGCCCGATAGGTCTGGAGTCTTCTTATCTAATGAATTTCCAAGATACAGGTTTTCCACAACTTTGTCGAATGCGCCTCTCTCATCTGATTTTCTGAGAAGGGCTTCTACCTTCCCCTTCACGTGCCTTGGAATCTTGTCGACGTGCTGTAGCTTGTAAACAGCCTTTAGTTCACCTTTCGCGAGTTTTTCCAGGTAGTTTTGGATTTCGTTCCCGCGGAATCGTTCGACAATATTCTCCCATTCCGCGTCCCCTCCTCCAAGGTTCGGCTTTATCTCGCCGGACAGAATCTTAAGCGCAGTTGACTTTCCGATTCCGTTCGATCCCACAAGGCCTACGACACCCTCCTTGGGAACGGGCATGTTGTAGAGCCTGAACCCGTTTACCCCATACTGGTGGACTGGGTCACCCACCTCCTGCGGGAGATTAACGATGGTTATTGCGTCATACGGGCACTTGTGAATGCAGATGCCGCAGCCAGTGCAAAGAATCTCGCTTAAAATCGGCTTATGATCTTCCTCACTCTCCACAATACACTCTGACCCAGTCCGATTGATCGGACACATCCTGATACACAGGAAACCACAGTTCTTCGGCTTGCACCTGGTCTTATCCAAGACGGCAATACGCATTTTCTAACTCCCTTTCTTTTTGGGGTGAAGCACTTTTTCTTTCGGGAAAGAAAAAGGGCTCCCACAGTTCTTCGGCTTGCACCTGGTCTTATCCAAGACGGCAATACGCATTTTCTAACTCATAAGATAAGGGTCATAAGTGTATTAAAGCATGTTTTCTAAAAGTGCGGTCAGGTCTTGTTTAGTCACTTCTCGGGCATTATACTTAATTGAGGGCGAGCTTAAAGACTGGTTCACGATCCATGGGATGTCGTCTTTTTTCACTCCGAATTCAAACAATTTTTTTGGAAGACTTAACGCATCCCTAACTGAGGTTATTTTTTCGATAAACTCTTCGGGGGATTTGAAGTTATTTAATTTTGAAAGCTTTCTCATCCTGTCTTCGCATGAAGGAAGGTTGAATTCCAGTACTTTCGGCAGAAGCTGTGCCAGTATCTCTCCGTGGGCTGCGTGGTATCTGCCGCCGACTCCGTGTGCGATTCTGTGTGCGACTCCAGAGGATGCACCACTTAAAGCAAGCCCTGCAAGCAGGCTTCCAAGCGACATTTTCGACCGCGAGTTTTCATCTGAGCCGTCTTTGCATGCTCCCTCAAGGTTTTCAAGAATCAATTTCACTGCTTTTTCCGCGAACCCGTCCGAAATCGGATTGGCAAGCCTTGAAGTGTAGGCTTCGATCGCGTGAGTCAAAGCATCAATCCCTACCGCTGCGGTAAGCTTGGGCGGACACGAAAACGTAAGCGCGGGATCGACTAAGGCATGATACGGGAACATTAGCGGGCTTCTGAGAGTCTTTTTCACACCACGCTCTCTGTCAGTTAATACTGACGCCCGGGTGACTTCGCTGCCGGTTCCGGAAGTCGTTGACACTGCCACGAATGGAATGCCTTCAAAGACGATCTTCCTGCCTTCAATGAAATCCATTGCATCTCCTTCGTTAGTGGCTACGACGGAGGCGGCCTTCGCAGCATCCAAGACGCTTCCACCACCGAGTCCCACAATGAAATCGCTGTCTCCCACAGACTCTACAATCCGGTCAACCGTCTCAAACGATGGGTCGTTTTCAACACCCTCAAACAACACGACTTTCGCAGGATTCAAAAGATGAACAGCTTCGTCCAGAAATCCCACCTTCCGCATCGAAGAGCTTCCAGTGACGAGAAGCACTCTTTTCGCCTTTAATTCAGACAGTTTTTTGAATGCTCCTTCCCCGAAAAAAATCTTTGTAGGCTGAAAGATTTCAAAATATTCCATTACAAACTCCTCAACAATTCTAAGTCGACTTCCGTCAAACTTTTAACTATCCTGTCTGCCGAGCTTAAGTCTTGGCTGTGCGTGTTAGGGCTTTTTATGGCGACAACTGAAATCCCCGCTGCTTTCGAAGCGAGAACCCCCGCCTCCGCGTCCTCGATAACAACGCACTCCGAAGGCTTCACACCCAACCTCTCAGCGGCCAATAGAAAAGGCTCTGGATCAGGCTTGCCCTTAACACAGCAATCACCGGAAAGAATCACCTCAAACTCAAGTAGAAGCCCCACCTCCTCCAAACTCGCGTTCACGCGATCCAACGGGCTTGAGGAAACAACAGCCTTCATTAACCCAGCATCATCTAAGGCACCGAGCAGATCCAAAACTCCGGGAAGAGGCTTCAAACGGCCTTTAATGAGCTTATTATAATATTCAACCTTCTCCTCAACAAGCTTTTGGGGGTCCAGGTCAAGCCCCCTCCTTTCGACGTGCCTTCTATAATTGTCTATCGTACGGCGCCCGAAAACAAGCGTTCGCTCCTCATCCTCAAGAAAAATCCCATGCCTTGCAAGCACGGTATCCGACGCCTCCCGGCTAATAGACTCTGAATCAACGAGTACGCCATCCAAGTCAAACAACACGGCCTTAAGTTCCATTGGTATGTATGTTGATTCTATGCAAAAAGCTTTTTCGCACGTGCAATCGCGCCTGCATCCGAGGCGGGTCCGTGTCCGGGATACACCGACTTGATATCTCCTTCAGACGCAAGTTGTGAAAGTTTCTCAATAGACTCGGAGAGTGCGTCTAAACTACCCCCCGGAAAGTCCGTCCTCCCAACACCTTCAGCGAAGACTGTGTCGCCTGAAAAAAGATCCCCAGTCTCCTCGTCAAACAGGCAAATACTCCCTTGCGTGTGTCCTGGAGTGTGCAAGACTTGAAGTTTCGTCCCCCCCAAATCAATAATAAAACCATCCTCAAGCTTAACATCCACATAAACTCTCTCAAAAGGTTTTCCAAACAAGTCAGACAAAATAAGGGATGAATCAGCATACTCAAGAGGTAAGGCATCGATTTCATGGGCTGCGAGCTTAGCCCCAGTCTCATCAAGCACCGCCTTATCAGCACCCGTATGGTCGAAGTGGCAGTGAGTGTTAACAACATAATCCAATTTAAAACCCTCATCCCTCAAAAAAGAAATAATCCTCAGTGCATTAATCCCCGGATCAATCACGCAAGTCTTATCGTCGAAAACCACAAACGCATTACAATCCAGTGAATCCGAGTAAAGAGGGTGAATCATCACCATTTATATAGGAATACTCCACTATAATATTCCACTGCCCTGGTTTAAGGGTTAGTCGGGCGAAACGCCCTCGACGATACATCCTAGAGACGCACGCCGAGGTGGCGGAACCAGGATTAACGCGCGGGCCTTGAGATTCACGGTAAAACTAGACAGCTCGTGGTCGCTTGCGACCATTTGGGTTCAAATCCCAACCTCGGCGAAAAATCGTTAAATCACAAAAAGGTTCGCGCGAGAGAAAAAAAAATAAAAATGCCAGAAAAAAAAGAAGAAAAACCTGAGAAAACCACAGTAAAAGAAGGTTCAGAAGTTAAAGCAGAAGCGGTAGCAAAAACTCCCGAATCAAAGAACGGAGCGGCAAAAGAAGCTTCGGAAGTCAAAGAAGAAGTGGTAAAAAAGGCCGAGGAAACACCAAAAGAAGCGGCAAAAGAAGCTCCTGAAGTAAAGAAAGAAGTGAAAAGTGAGGAATCCGACATCCGACACAGGGTTAGGGTTGCGGGAGTAATCCTTGACGGAAACAAGGAAATCACCCAAGCAATCACAAACATAAAAGGAATAGGAGTTAGAATCTCGCGAATCATAACCACAAAACTCGGATACAAAAAAGGTCAGAAACTCGGCCTTTTAAGCGAGAAAGAAATCGAAAAACTCGAGGAATCAATAAATCAATCAAAAAAATTAACTCCCGAGTGGATGCAAAACCGTCAGAGGGAATACTCAACGGGGGAAAGCAACCATCTGATCGGCCCAGACCTGGACATGAGCCACAGGGAAGACCTAACCCGACAGAAAAGAATCAGGTCGTACAAAGGAATTAGGCACGCACTAAACCTTCCCGTCCGAGGCCAGCGAACAAGATCATCATTTAGGAAAGGTTCAACACTCGGAGTAGTCCGAAAGAAAATACAGCCGGCAAAGAAGGGTTAAAATGGGAGATCCAAGAAAACAAAGAAGGAACTACAGCAGGCCGAAACACCCCTGGAAGTCCGAAAGAATAATCGAGGAAAACGATTTAAGCAAAAAATACGGTCTTAAAAATAAGGCTGAAGTTTGGAGGGCTAAGACCGAGTTAAAATCATTCAGACAACAAGCACGATCGCTACTAGGATTGAACGAGGAAGACGAGGAAGTGAAAAAGGAGACTAAACAACTTCTCGATAAACTCAACAATCTCGGAATCATGAAGTCGAATTCACTCGAAGACGTTCTCGCATTAACCGTGGAAGACATTCTCGAAAGAAGACTGCAAACCCTAGTACACCGCAAGGGATTAGCGTACACTCCAAAACAATCCCGGCAGCTTATAGTCCACGGCCACATAAAAGTTGGTGGAAGCAAAATAAACGTTCCAAAATATCAAGTATCCAAAGTCGAGGAAGAGACAATAGAGACTTTAAAACAGATAACGGGTGCAAAAAGTGGCTGAAAAAAAGAAGGAGGAAGAGGAAAAAGAAGTGAAGAAAGTCGCTACAAAAAAAGAGGAAGCAAAGACTTCCAAGTCCGAGGAAGAGAAACCAAAACCTAAAAAGGAAAAATCAGAAGAAAAAACACAAGAAGAAGCAAAATCCAAGAAAGAAGAACCTAAAAAAACCGAAGAAGAATCATCCACAGATGAAGAAACGCCCAAAAAAGAAGAGCCGAAAACCCCAAAGAAAAAGAAGGATTTATGGGGAATACTCCACATCTACGCCTCAAAAAACAATACAATCCTCCACGTAACAGACCCCACAGGAGCAGAAACAATAAGCTTGTGCTCTGGGGGTCAGGTTGTGAAATCCCAAAGGGAGGAGTCATCTCCTTACGCTGCAATGCAAGCTGCAATAAGAGTGGCAGACGAGCTCAAGGATAAGGGGGTGATGGGATTACACATTCAAGTTAGAGGTCCTGGAGGGCACAGTGGATCAAAGTATCCCGGCAAAGGCGCTCAGGCGGCAATAAGGGCGATTTCCCGGACTGGAGTCAAGATTGGGAGAATAACTGATGTCACACCCATTCCTCATGGAGGTTGCAGGCCGAAAGGGGGAAAACGAGGGAGGAGGGTTTAAATGTTGAAAGTTTCAAACGTGAAAAAGGACGGCAATAAAATCCACTTTACCGTGAGTGGAATAACACCTCAAATTGCAAACGCACTGAGGCGGACGATAATAAGTGAAATCCCAGTCATGGCAATCGAGGAAGTGGAGTATCAAGACAACTCTTCAGTCATAAACGATGAAGTATTAGCTCACCGGCTAGGGTTAATTCCATTGAAAACTGACTTGAAGACTTACAATTTCCTGGCAGACTGCACGTGCAAGGGCAAGGGTTGTGCAAAGTGCACTACAATACTCACCTTAAACGTCTCAGGGCCAAAGACGGTGTATGCATCTGACCTAAAATCAAAGGATCCTGAGGTAATTCCCGTACATCCGAAAACACCCCTAGTCAAGCTTACTGAAAACCAGGCTGTAAAATTCCAAGCCAAAGCAATACTAGGCTTTGCCTCAGACCACATCAAATGGCAGGCAGGCCTTGCATCATATGAAGAGAAAAAGACGGGATACGACTTTATGGTGGAATCATACGGTCAACTAAGTGTTAACGACCTGGTTTCGGAAGCATTCAACACATTCGAAGAAAAATTAATCACACTTAAAAAACAATTAAAGTGAAAGGGCACGAAACCCAAATAACACATGGGGGTGGATGCGACTCCCCAAACTACGTCGCCCACCCGCCACTCGCATTCGCTCGCGGGGGTGCCCGAGTTGGTCAAAGGGGCACGGTTGAGGGCCGTGTGGCGTAGGCCTACGCGAGTTCAAACCTCGTCCCCCGCAACCTTTTCTTTTTAAAAAGAAAGGGTTGATCAAAAGAAAAGGAATCTGCCTTGCGGCAGATTCAAAGTATATACGCCATAAAAATCAAAAATGGTTCGAACAAACGAGTTCAAAAACCCCATAAGACTAGGGTTAATCGAGGAACTTGAAAAGGCGGCGAGAAAAGAAGACGCCAGAATATGGAAGCGAGTAGCTCAAGCCCTGGCAAAAAGCCGGAAAAACAGGGCTCAAGTAAACCTCTACAGAATCAATAAAAACACGTCAGACGGGGACGTAATAGTAGTTCCGGGGAACGTGATGGGCTCTGGAAAAATCTCACATAAAGTAGACGTATACGCCTTCAAATTCACAAACTCCGCGAGAAAAGAAATAATTAGCGCGGGAGGGAAAGCACAAGCAATACCCGAACTTTTAAAGGCGAATTCCAAGGGTTCTGGAGTGAGGATTATAAATTAAAAAAAAAATGATTGTAGACGCGCAGGATTTAGTGTTGGGCCGGATGGCAAGTTTCGTGGCTAAAACCGCATTGAAAGGCGAAAACATAGTGGTAGTCAACGCCGAGAAAGCATTAGTCTCCGGCAAAAAAGACGACATCATCAGGCGTAATATGGCGAAACTCAACATTAAAAACAAGGGAAACTTCACTAAAGGACCCTACCATCAAAGAAGGCCTGACAAGTATGTTCGCTCGGCAATTAAGGGCATGCTGCCTCACCAAAAACCTCGCGGTATTGAAGCATTTAATAACATCATGGTTTATATCGGGTTTCCTAAAGAAGTGATTGAGAAGGATTTGAAGATTCAGGTTTCCAAGGAGGAGGTTGTGAAACCCCCTCATTTAAGTAAAAATCTTGACAAGTACGTTACTGTCGGAGAGTTGTGCACAAGCATTGGCGGAAGGTATTAATATGGCGGAAAAACTAGTTCACGTTTCGGGAAAGAGGAAAAAATCTGTTGCAAGGATAACCATTAAAAAAGGAAAAGGATTGATTTCAATAAACAACATCCCACTAAACATTTACACTCCAAGGTATGCGAAACTTAGGATTGAAGGTTCGCTTTCAATTGCTAAAGACTTCGTAGACTTTGATTCAATTTCAATCAAGATTAAATCTCAAGGCGGAGGGGTTTTCGGGCAAGCAGATGCCATAGCATCCTCTATTGCCAGGGGGCTTTGCCAGTGGAGTAAAAACGATGAACTCCACGCCGCATACCTGGTATATGATAGAACGCTTATCGCCGGAGACCACAGGCTAACCGAACCCCACAAGCCAGGGCAGTCCAGTAAAGGACCAAGGCATAAAAGACAAAAATCATACAGGTGATGTTAAATGATTATTCCAATAAGGTGTTTTAGTTGCGGTAAACCCATTGCACAGGACTGGGAGGAATACAGTGAAAGGACGCTTAAGGGTGAAAACCCGGATAAAGTAATGGATTCACTTGGATATGACAGGTATTGTTGCCGCAGGATGTTCATATCTCACACAGAGATAATCGACGAAATAATGCATTACAGGAGGTATTAAAGTTGGAATCATACACCCGTTACGAGAAGGCAAGGCTGATCGGCGCTAGAGCCCTTCAAATAAAGATGGGTGCGCCGGTTTTAATCAAAGTACCAATGGAAGTAGACCGTCCAATAGAAATTGCGAAAGTCGAGTTTGAAAAGGACGCACTACCAATAACAGTCGTAAGGAAATGATGGAAGAAGACGATAAAAATCAAGTGGATGAAAACGAAAAACTGTTAGTGTCATTGGATGAATACTTATCCAATGGAGTCCATGTTGGATTGAAATACAAGACAGCCGACATGAGGCCATTCATCTACAAAATCCGGCAAGACAAGCTTTGCGTATTCGACATCCAGAAAATCGATGAGAGGCTTCGAATAGCAGCAAAGTTCATCGCATCATTCAAACCCGAAGAAGTGCTCGTAGTTTCAAACCGTGTGTACGGGCGGACCCCAATAAAAAAGTTTGCCAAATACACTGGTTGCACTATAATATCCGACCGCTTCATATCAGGATCACTTACAAATCCCAGGATAAAATCTTATGTGGAACCAAAGCTTCTAATCGTAACTGACCCAAGCGCTGACAAGCAAGCCATAAAAGAAGCATCCGACACGGGAATCCCAATCCTCGCTATCTGTGACACAAACACGCGCACGAAAAATATTGACTACGTCGTACCCTCAAACAACAAGGGTAAGAACTCACTCGCCCTAGTATACTGGGTTATGACCCGGGAAATCCTGAAAAAGCGGGGAGACGAGTTTACCGGATCAATTGACGAGTTCATCTCAACCGCCGAACCACAACAATACATTCTAGATATGCAAGACATTCAGCGGCAAAAACGCAAGAAAGCAAAAAAGAAGAGTAAGAAAAAGTAAAATAAAAAAAAAATATTAGAGGGGGCTTCTAAATCTCCCCCCAGCATAAACCGCTTCCCCTCCTAATTCCTCGGAAATCCTAAGCAGCTGGTTGTATTTCGCACAACGCTCGCTTCTCGCAGGCGCACCAGTCTTAATCTGCCCCGTGTCTAACCCGACCGCCAAATCCGCGATAAAACAGTCTTCAGTCTCCCCGCTCCTATGGGATACTGTCACACCCCAACCCTGCTCAAAACTCATCTTCGCCGCATCAATCGATTCAGAAATAGAACCTATCTGATTCACTTTAAGAAGAAGAGCGTTTACAGCCTTCAACTCGATTGCGGTTTTAATCCGCTCAACATTTGTTACGAGAAGGTCGTCGCCAGTAATCTGGATTTTACCGCCAAGTTTTTCAACCATAAGACTCCACCCTTCCCAGTCGTCTTCGGCCATCCCGTCTTCAATGGAAACTATCGGGTAGGTTTCAACAAGCTCTGCCCAAAAGTCCACCAACTCGGCCGGAGAATACTCTTTTTCCCCGATCATGTAGACGCCGCGGTCCTCATAATAGAATTCGCTGGACGCAGGATCAAGTGCAATAGCCACGTCCCCCTCATATCCAGCAACGGAAATAGCCTCGACGATAACGTCGAGACGCTCGCGAGGCTCTGAGATGGGGGGTACAAACCCGCCTTCATCACCTAAATGTATTGCGTGAACACCATACTTATCCTTCAAAAGCTTCTTCAAGGTGTGATAACATTCCGCACCCATCCGGATGCCTTCGGAAAAACTTTTCGCGCCAACCGGCATGTACATGTTCTCTTGAACATCATTTTCCGCGCCCGCATGCCTGCCACCGTTTATGACATTAAGCTGGGGTGTTGGAAGAGTCACTCCCTTGCGACCAGAAAGCAATGCAATATACTTGTACAAAGGCAATTCCTTGGCGGCGGCTCCCGCCTTACACACCGCCATACTCACAGACAAAATGGCATTAGCTCCAAGATTCTCCTTCTTGGAAGTACCGTCAAGATCAAGCATGACCCTATCAACATCCCGCTGTAGTGTACAGTCCAATCCAACAACCTTGGGGGCGATAACATCATTAACATTTGCAACAGCCTTAAGCGTTCCCTTACCAGCAAACCTTGATTTGTCCCCGTCTCGAAGTTCAAGCGCCTCATGAACTCCAGTCGACGCCCCGCTCGGCACCATAGCCCTAAACAAACCTTTTTCAGTAGTCAAGTCTACTTCTACTGTGGGATTCCCCCTGGAATCCAACACTTCCCTCGCCCTAATGGATTTTATCATTTCACCAGTCATTAAAATCACCTATAAAATTTTTTCCAAAATCTATTCGAACACAGAGTTAAAAATAATCTTGGCAAGGGTTTTTAAATCCAGAGTGCTGTATAATTAACCTGCCCCCTCACGAGGGTCACCTGCAGGAGAGTGCTGGCGTTAAAGCCTATATCCCTGTGAACTTGCGGGAGTTAGTGCGGGGGCTACAAACACCACTCAAACTTGAGGAACCCTAAATCAACAATTCTATCGAACTCTTACTCTCCTTACCGTCAACCAACACGATCCGCTCTAACTTACCCTTCCTCTTTGCTTCCATGCGGATTCTCGCAGGATCCGTCACGCCCACAGGAGGCACAATATCGTCCACAAAAATATTGTGTGTTACAACCAATTCACTGTAATCGGTAGACACGTCGAACAATAACTCTGAATTTACAGCCTCTAAAATAGTCTTATCAAAACTTGCACTGCAAAAAGATTCAATTTGCTTCGAACCCGGTTTAGGAAGTTTCTTCTTGGACTTCAGCTTGTTTTTCCCAGCAACCACATCCAAAAGCAAAACCGCATCTGGGATCATAGAATAGAGGCCCTTAAACGCGTCAGCATCAAACTCTCCCGAAACCTCAGCATTGTATAACGACTTCTTTTTCTTCTCCTTCAAAACACTTAGAAAATCTGGTAGAATCTGGGATAAATCCCGTTTAGCAAAAACCAACCCTTTCACCTGAACCGTCTGGCTAGCACCCGCAAGAATCACGGCAAGACCTGTTGCATACTCCCAACTACCCGTAACTTTTACGCCCTTACCCAACTTCTTAACCGTAAGCACCGGCCCTTTAAACTCTCCCTTCCCATAGCGTACGAACCGCTCGTGAACCCAGTCTTCAACATTACCCTCAAAAATCTGTTTAATATATTGCATTTTAAATCTCGTAAACAAATATTTTGCACATACAATAATAAAACAGGATGCTAGTTCAACTCCAACTGTACGGCCTGATATTCCTTGTCGGCTCCCTCACAGTCTCCTCCCTCTCAGACATCCGGAGGATGGCCGCTCAAAGAGACTTCGCCGAAGTCTGGGTCGCCTTCACACTACTCTTCCTCCTATACGACATCTACCACATAGACCAGTTAAATCCATTTAATGTCGTGTTGAAGTGGCTCATCATCTCAGTGTTCGTCCTTGCTTCTGCAAAGTTTCTAAAACACGTTTTCGTAATCTCCACAATGGACATCGCAGCAGTGTGCGCCGTCACATCCCTTCTCACCGCGAAATACGTCCTCCTCTACCTGTTCATAGTCCTAGTCTTCAAAGAGATTTTAACCCCGATTTTGCGTCAGTTCGGAGACGCCGGCGCATACCCATTCCTCCCTGTCGTCTTGCTTTCCACAATCCTAATCTTCGCAATCTTGTCGTACGGAGACGTCCCGCAAATAACATGACAAAAATGATTTTGGGAAAAACCGATCATGAGGGAGAGCCAGGCATAGAAGAAGTTGGATTCGAAGGCTTTGAACTATACGTCAAGCTCGACGACGACCTGGGTATTCCCCCAAAAACTAAAAATATTTTCGTGATTCACCAGCCGAAGCTCGTTAAAGCCAAGGGATTTTACCTACCATTCGATCTAGCCGACAACAGTATTGAAGGACACTTCTCCGAGAAGGCTTTGGAGCGCACAGTCCAGTATGCGCTGCGGGTTGGTGCAAGCAGGGTCGTCTCTCACGGCGGCTTCGTTGACCGCACTGTCTCCGATCTTGAGCAGGGCCAGGAGATTGTCGCCCGAAGGATTAATCGAATTCACCACCCCGAAGTCTTAATCCTTCTTGAAAACAATCCGTTGTGGAGCACTCAGATGTGGATTAACGAGCCCGTGCTTATCGACGTTAAGGATTTCAAGAATACGTTGCGTCAGATTGAGGTGCCAATAGGCGTGTGCGTGGACATAGAGCATCTTTATCGTGCGGCGATATTTACTTCTTTCTACCATAAGTTCGACTCCGAGTTCAGAGACCTTCAAGACGAGGAGGATTATGACGAGCTCGTCTCCTTGATTGACGGCCAGTTCAGTGATTTTGTTTCGCATCCACCTAACCGGATTGACTCCATTATCAAGAAGTTTGTCGACGATTTTTTCCGCGAGCTTAAGCCTTTCATCCGCCAGATTCACGTCTGCGGCTTCGACTATCTGACTGACAGGACTCATGTTCGAGGTCAGGTTTTGCCGGGCGCCCACCTTCCCTTGAACTACTCCGGATTGTCTGGGGGGGTGGAAGTTTGTGATAGAATCGACCATAAACATTACCTGCGACACCTCAAGGGTATTGACGCCGACGTAGTAGTGGAAGTCAACAACAGGCCTGACTACGATTACCTGAAGGAATTGAAAAAAAGCCTAGAATACTTGAAGGGGGTGTTGGAATGAGTGAGCAATCCGAGTCATGCAGCCTCTGTGAGAAGAAAGCAAATGAAAAAGAATTATTAACCGTGCGCCTAAACAAATTCAAGACCATTCGAATCTGCAAGAAATGCATACACAAAATAGAACCATACATTTGAATAAAACCAACTCCCAAATGATTTTTAAAAAAAAAGTGGGAAAACGAAGTTTTTCTGGAGGCGAAGCCGGAAGAAAAATTTGGACGAACGAATGTGAGTCGTTTAGCCGCTTGTTATATTCTCTGAGGCGTAAACCGGGGATGAGCCCCCGTCAGGGGGTGAAGAGTTGAGTTTCGGCTCGAATAATAAGTATTTATATTACTTTGTTATATTTTATTATATAATGTTACATTGGTGTGAAAATGGTTAATATGCTTGTTAACTTGGATGAACATAGGGACAGAATCTTAAAGATTGTTAAAGGTAAATATGGCTTTAGCAACAAGTCTGAAGCTGTAAATTATGTCATCGACAGGTTTGAAGAACAATTTCTAGAACCCGAATTGCGTCCTGAATACGTTGAAAAAATAAAACGAATAGAAAGAGAGAAAGGTATTCCCTTCCGGAGTATTGAAGAGTTGCGGGAGAGTATAGAACATGCGTGAAGCAGAAATAAAACCCCATCTTCAAAAAATACTTAAAAAACTCTCCAAAAAGGACAAAGTATCCTACGAAGCAGTAATCAAGAAAATATCCGAAGTTGTTAATTCCCCGAATGTTGAACACTATAAAAACCTACGCTATGACATGAAGGACAAAAAGCGAGTTCACGTAGCAGGAAGTTTCATCCTAGTATTCAGCTACGACAAATCAAATGACTTCCTATCCTTCATAGACTACGACCACCACGACAAAATCTACGAATAACAAGAGCCGAAACACAATTGAATATAACAACAATTATCACGCGTTTTTGGCGAACATATTCTCGTTTTGGGGGTGTTTATCTTTCCGTTGCTCTGTGACTATTTTTTTTTATTCTTCAGAAATTTTTTCTGCTCCACAATAAATTTCTTTTACATTAAGTATTATACCTGATTTTGGGTGTGTTGTTGTGCTTGATCTTTCATCTTCAACCCATTTAACAGTATCTTTAAATATTTGGTCGTCTTTATGAAATTCGACAGTTCCTTTAATTTGATATGATTTCTTATTTTCCTTATCTAACACGACAAAAGAGATTTTAGGGTTTTCAAGTAAATTTTTCCTAGTTTTAGAAAATTTATTATTTGCAATCAGAATTTGCTCATTATTATACACTTTAAGGAATTTTAAGTAAATAATGTTCGGAGTGCCTTCTTTTGTTGAAGTTGACAAAACATGTAATTCTTGCTTATTAATTATTTCTTGAATAATTTTCGGGATTTTCATAATAAAATTCTATATGAATATCAATAGTTATCTCGTGTTCCCCCTCCCCTATAATGTTTTTTTTTATTCGGTGTGGACTCGCTTGAGGTCAATGTCGCCTTGCATGAGGTTTAGGAATGATTTGACTGCGCGTTCTATGTCTCTGCTTTGGGTTACGTATCGTCCGACCACGATTATGTCTGCGCCTGCTTTGAGCGCGTCGAGCGCGTTTTGCGGTTCGATCCCTCCCGCTACTGAGACTAATACTTTCTTTCCTTTGAATGCGGTCTTAATCTTTTCTATGGCGTCCCAACTGTGTTCCTTATTGCCTTCCTCGTCTATTCCCCTGTGTAATTCCACAATGTCTGGGAGTTCCTTCAGCGATTTTAACAGTTTAACGGGGTCTTTCACGTTTATGGTGTCTAATATTGAGTAGACGCTAAGCCTTTTTGCCTCGTATATGAACTTGTCTATGACTTCGACGGGGGCTTGGCCTGCGACGGCTACTGCGTCAGCGGTCTCGTCGAAGGCTAAGTCTACTTCAACTTGGCCGACGTCCATGGTCTTTAAATCCGCTATCATGAAGATGTTGGGAGTCACTTCCCTTAACGCCGAAATCGCCTTAACACCCTCCCCCTTAAGGAGCGGGGTCCCAACCTCCAAAATTATGTTGTCGGAGTGGGGGATTTGCTCGACGATCTTTCTGGCTGCTGAAATGCTAGTCTGATCCAATGCAATTTGTAGGTACGGCGGCCTCCAGAGTCTTGGCACTTTAAAGCCCATTATCGGGTGTGTAGCCCTATCCTTGTCGTACATGATCTTGTTCAATCCCGGGTAATCTGTTAGCGCCCGGCGCACTGCGAGTTTCGTGGCGCTGTAATTGTATTGATATATTTTCCGAAAGTCGCTTGCCTTAGGGTGGATGAACACCGAGGCGATTATCACCCACTCCTCAATCTTGTCTTCAGGGATGACTCCTTCTTCCACGGCGTCTGCCACGGCTTTAGCGACCGCAGCCTGTGCGGGACCGAAAATTTTGTTTGCGTCATCAAGGTCTGCAACAGTAACCTTCGGAACCACTAGAGTGTAAGGTTTCGCCGGCAGGTTCGGCCTTATTACTGCAACGACCGGCGTGTGCCCCTTCGAAAGATTTGTCAAGCCTTCGGCGAAAGCCTTCCCGACATTAGACTCCTTGTCACCCACAATCAAATCAATGTGGGCAATCTCATTGCCTTTTCCCACTAATGCTTCACCAATCTTAAACACTTTCACTCAACCTCCGATGATTTCAAAGCCTCAATAGCCGGAAGCCTGTATCCGGCTAAAAGGTTCACGCACGCTCCCCCACCAGAAGAGATGTGGTTAATCTTATCCCCTACTTTAAGGGAATGGGCTGCTGCCACTGTGTGTCCGCCGCCTATCACCGAGAATCCGCTTGAATTCGCAATAGACTTTATAATAGACTCAGTCCCCTTGGCGAAATCCTTCTTCTCGAAAATTCCCAACGCCCCGTTCGCGAAAATAGTGTTGGATTCGCCAATAATCTTAACGTAACTTTCAATTGTTTCAGAGCCAATATCGCTTATCCGATCATTGGTTGGAAGATCCCCGACAGGAATCTCATGCCTACCACCATTCCTTTCGACAGCAACGTCTTTTGGAACAATAATCTTGTCTGAATATTCGTCTAAAAGCTCTTTCGCAACATCGATTTGTTCTGAAAGTTTTTTCCCTCTAATAAACTCTATGTTAGGCTCACCGAGTCTGTAGCCTTTTGCTGCGAGGAAAATATTGGCGACAAGCCCCCCGGTAAGTATATGGCAATTGTTAAGTTCTAATGCCCTCTCCATCACCTTTATCCCGTCGTCTGCTTTCGTCCCGCCCAAAATGAAGGTTATGGGTGATTTAGGGTTCTTCAGAAGGTCTGTGATTGTTGTGTACTCTTTTTCCATTAGCCTTCCCATGGCGGACGGCAAGACCATGGGAAATCCTACGACAGTCGGCTGGGACCTGTGGGCGACTGCGAAACCGTCGTTTACGTAATAGTCGGCAATCTTTGATAGTTTCTGCACTATGAGTGTTGTGGCTTGGGCGTCTGGTGGTCTTTGCAAGACTTCCTCAGAGTAAAATCTAGTGTTTTCAAGCAACACTACTTCGCCTTCACCCATTTTTTTTGCCGTGTCTCCTACTTCAGCGCTGAGCAGGCTGTCAACGTACTTGACGTTCAACCCGACGATTTCAGAAAGTTTTTTAGCGTGTTTTTCGAGTGTTGTGAAGTCTGGGTCTCCAGGACGTCCTTGGTGTGCCAGGCAAATAATTTTCGCCTTTTTCTCTGCGAGTTCTAGTATTGTGTTTTTGTGTGATTTGAATCGTCTGTCGTCTAGAAAGCTCCCATTCTTAGGATCTATTGGAGAGTTTAAGTCGAGTCGCAGTAAAACTGTTTTCCCAGCAAAGTCGAAGTCGTCTAATGTCTTTATTCCGTCAAACACCCTAAACCACCTTACGATGATGGATAAGTATATGTTCCGCCAAATAAAAGCTTGAGGTGTTATTGCGGTAAAGGTGCAATATTGCTTCGAAAGTGGGATTGTGTATCCTCTTAGGGTAGCGTAGTTTAGTCTACGTTACTTGCCTCGAAACTTTTAAGCTTTAATGAGGTAATGCTTGACAGTGACGGCGAGTTTCACATAACCAGGGAGCAGCGTCAACTGGATTGAAAAATGGGTCAAACGATTTCCGAGAAGATTTTGGCATCCCATGCCGGGAAGAAGAAGGTTTCGCCTGGAGAGATTGTGGAAGCGGGGGTCGACTACGTCATGGTTAATGACGTGACGGGCCTCCCAGCATTCGAAGTCTTTGAGAGATTCGGGACAAAGCCGTTGAAGGAGAAGGTAGTGCTCATTCCCGACCACTACGTGCCCGGCAAAGACGTTGCGAGCGCCGAGCAGGCTAAGGCCATGAAGGAGTTCCAGAAAAAATACAACATCGACAACTACTATGAGGTCGGGCGCGGCGGAGTATGCCACCAGATAATGATTGAGGAGGGGTTCGCAGCTCCCGGAAGGCTTATTGTGGGTGCAGACTCCCACACTTGCAGTTACGGGGCGTTGGGGGCTTTTTCAACTGGAGTGGGCTCGACCGAGGCTGCCGCTGTCATGGCTTCCGGAAGGCTTTGGTTTAGGGTGCCTGAAACCCAAAAATTCACAGTGGAAGGTGAGCTCGGAAAACACGTCATGGGCAAGGACGTGATCCTCCACGTGATCGGGGATATTGGAGTAGACGGCTCACTATACAAGGTGATGGAGTGGTATGGGTCTGCACTTGAAAGTCTTCCCCTCGCCGACCGCATAAGCATCTCAAACATGGCGATTGAGGCGGGTGGTAAAGCGGGGATATTCCCCCCCGACAAGAAAGTGGACGAATACTTGAAAGGTAGAGTCCGGGGCTCGTACAAGAAAGTATTCGCCGACGAGGATGCAGAGTATGCAGAAACTTATCGATACGACGCGAAGGATATTGTGCCGACTGTGGCTGAACCCTTTCTCCCAGAGAATGCAAAGCCTGCCAGCGAAGTCGACGTCACAATACACCAGGCGTACCTGGGATCCTGCACGAACGGGAGGATAGAGGACATGCGCGTGGCAGCGCAAATCATTAAAGGCAAGAAAGTCCATCCTGACGTTCGCATGATAGTCGTGCCCGCATCCACACGCATTCAACAGCAGATGATGGACGAAGGACTCACAAAAATATTCATTGACGCCGGCGCCTACGTTTCAGGCCCTACGTGCGGAGCCTGCCTCGGCGGATACATGGGAGTGCTCGCCAACGAGGAAGTTTGTGTGTCGACGACCAACAGAAACTTTATTGGAAGAATGGGTCACAAAGGCAGTAAAGTGTATCTAGCCAACCCCGCAGTAGTCGCGGCGAGCGCTGTAAAAGGGAAAATAACGGACCCAAACGACTTATAACAGTTAAAGTCCGGGTTTATCCCTAATTGAATTACCGTGGTGTGCGAAGCACACCACTCATTTTCGCCAGCCTTTTGTTAAAAGGCTGAAAGGGAAGATAACCAATCCGAACAAGCTTTAATTCACTTGTAGTTTTTGTACCATTTTTCGTATTCTTTGTGGTTTTTGAAGCAGTGGATTATTTGTAGGTGGTCTTCTTTGATTTTGTATATCATCCTAGCCTGCCTTGTAACGTCCTCAACGTGGTAGGGTATGCCATGTTTCATGTGCCTTCGGGGAGGTAGATCTAATATTTTTTCGATGTGTTTTATGAAAACCGCACGAAGGTCTTGGCTCATGTCATCCAGGTCTTTCTTGGCTTTCTCGGAAATAAATGCTTTCATGGAGGATCAAATATTGTACCTCTTTTTTATCTCATCTAGGGTGTAGTTTTTTACTTTCCCTGATTTTATCTCTTCCATCTCGATTTCCACTGCCTTGTGCACTAGCATGAGTTCTTCTTCTTCGAGCATTCTTTCGTAGGCTGTAATGGCCTGTCTTATGACTTCGCTTTGGTTTCCAGCGTATCCTTTCTCAATTATTTTTTTTATTGCCGCCTCGTAGGGCGTTCCCAAGTTTATGTTCATACAATCACCATTCAATAATATATTGAATATACATTAAAGTATATAAATAATGTGCATTAAGGTGGAAGACATTAATCCCGCATTATTCTATAGCATTCTATAGTGTTCTATGGCTACTAGTATTCAGGTTGATGTTGACCTGCTTGAGGAGTTGAAGAACGGGAAGTTATTTGACCGCGAGAGTTACGCGGAAGTCATCTGAGACCTTCTTGAAGACTCAAAAGAGATTTCAAGTGAAACCCGCAGGGATATCGAGAAAGCGCGGGCTGAAATTAAGGCGGGTAAATATTACGCCCTGGATGAAGTAAAAAAACAAATTAAGGGCGTATGACATACAATATTGTTTTCTCCGAGCCCGCCTTAAGACAGCTTAAAAGACTTGACAGTAAAACTCAGGCCCGGATAATCTCTGTCTTGGAGAGAATACGTGTGCGTCCGGAACGCTTTGTTCGAAAACTCGTAAACGACCCCGGCTATAAACTTCGCGCCGGCGACTACATTGTGATACTCGACATAGAAAAAATTAGGCTGCTTATACTAGTCATAAAAATCGGACATAGAAAAAGCATATACAAAGACTAGACTTAATGTTTAGCGTTTTCTGAAATCCACTTCAAATAGTCTTTACTCCCTTCTGTGACTGGTACTGCGATTATTTCCGGGCACTCGTAAGTGTGAAGCTCCTTAATCTTTCCCTCGACTTTCTTGTATCTGGACTTGACTGTTTTGGCTGCGAGTAGTATTTCCTTGTCTTTCAACACGTTTCCCCCCCCACCGGTAGACTGATGTGACGGGGCTCATTTGCACGCAGGCTGCCAGGTTTTCATTTACGAGCGTTTCCGCGATTTTGCGTGCTTCATCATTGTTTCCAGTAGTCGTGTATACTATGACGTATTCTTTTTTCATTTCAAGATTCTCGTTATCTGAAGGCTTGCGTCTATTGAGGAGGCTGCGTAAGTCAAACCCCCCACTGAAATCAGGTTGACGTCGAGCATTCCGAAATCACGGATGTTTTCCAGGTTGACGCCGCCTGAAACCTCTATGCAGACTCTCTCTCGCAGCCCCTTCCCATCAAGTGCCGAGAGGACTTTCTTAACCTGAGGAGGCGTCATGTTATCGAGCATGATGACGTCCGCCCCCGCTTGAGGCTGCCTTCAAGGCATCTTTAAGGTTCGTCACCTCGATTTCGATTGGAATGTGGGTTCCTTCGCCGCGTGCTGCGGTAAGAGCTTTCTCAACCCCGCCGAATAAAAAAAAACATTATAGGGGAGGGGGAACACGAGATAACTATTGATATTCATATAGAATTTTATTATGAAAATCCCGAAAATTAT
>AQSC01000045.1 GCA_000402775.1 Euryarchaeota archaeon SCGC AAA252-I15
ATCAACCCTTATTATATAAGGATATAAAACAATATGTTTTCACGGGGTGGTCGGATGAAGAAGGCCAGACACAAAATATTCGACGATTTAGACAAGCTTCAAAGGCTGAAGATTGACAAAGAGCGGGGCTTGCCGGGGAAGATGTGCACTGTCTATACTCCGATAAAAGAGTGTGTTGGAGGAAAGTGCATCTGGTACGATACCGGTGATGGAAGCTGTTGGGTACTCAACCCGAAGCCAAAGAAAGCAAGAATATAAAACACCAAATAGACGGTGAAGTCAACTTCTATCCTACTGTTAACAGTATTAGTCCTAACATTAGGGTGTATCGGCGGGCAAGTCAATGAGACTACAACAACCACGACAATACTCTGCAGTATAGAGGCAGATGGTTTTGGAAAAACGCAATGCATTTCAGATGAGGCCGTAATTAGGAATGAGCCGGATCTATGCGACCTTCTTTCAGAGAGGATTTGGATTGAAACTTGTCTTAGGAAAGTCGCTGAAGACGCGCTTGACGCTGAAATATGTGAAAAGATTGGGTCTGAGAGAGTTCAAGTTGAGTGCATCAAGGAGATTGCTGTCAAGAGTAAAGACGGGAATCTGTGCGATAGGATAGAGGATAATTCGAATAAGGACGCATGCTTTTACTCTGTTGCAGTTGGTTCCGCTAATTCACTTTTTTGCAGGAGTATTTCAGTGGGAAATTCAAAATACAGGTGTCTTGCAATAACAGAGAGAGATGCGAGTGACTGCGGAAAAATCGAAGAAGTTTCAACTAGAGACTACTGCTACTTAATGATTGCTGGCATAAAACCTCTAAATGATTCATGCAGTGTTATTGAGACTGAAAAATTGAAAAACGATTGCTTCACAATTCTCGCAGAGAAGATGTTGGACTTGTCTTTTTGCGGTGAAATAACAGAAACCGAGGGAAAAACAAATTGTGAGGGTAAGGCAAGGCAGGCAATCACAAGAATTCAAAACATGCAAGCGAGTTTCAACGAGACAGTGAAAATCAATCCGCAGTAAAAAAAAGTGAACTATAAAATACTTCTAAAAACGGCATTGATTTTTTTTATTGTATCAACCTCAGCATGCATGAACGGGAAAACCAGTGAAATCCCAGAAACTGAGGAAGAAAAAGTAATAATTAATGTACCGGAATGCGCGAACATAACTGATGAATTCCTCCGGGGAGAATGTCTTCTAAACCAAGCACGGGAGAAACTTAATGAAGACATTTGCAATGACATAATAAACGAATTAAGCCAAGTTAACTGCTTCAACATTTTATCGATCGAAAAAAAAGACTCGAAAATCTGCAATAGAATCAGAATGATAGAACAAAAAAACTCATGCCTCAACGCATTAGCACTTAAAACCTCAAACGAATCAATCTGTAATATGATTGGAGATGGAGATACAATGTTTAAGTGCACAGCCCAAGTCAGACAATCACCCATTTTCTGTAAAAATATCAAGGATGTTAAAACACACGATTGGTGCCTGCTAAACCTTGCACTAAAACTATCTAACGCAACAACATGCGAGGAGATTATAAATGTTTCTTTTAGGGACAACTGCTATTTAGACTACGTAAAGGAACACAAGTTAAGCGCCCTAGTATGCAACAGGATTATAGACGACGACGTTTGGGCTGAATGCGAGTCAGAAGCTATCAAACTAAGTTGTGAGGCTGAAAACTTCAGGCCAAAATATGGAAGCCCAATAGAGCCAAGGCGCAAGGAAAGCTAGCTTAAATAAAATAAAAACACTAATAAAGGTTAGATGAAGCGAAAAAACATCCAGATAGTCTTAATAAGTTTGGTGATAACAGTACTTCTCTGGTTTCTTTTAGGCGGGAAGACAACTCCCACAGTAAATGAAACAACCCTTCAAAATGATACAACACTTCTTCAAACCACAACACAAGGACCATTTACATCAACAACAATAAAGCAGCATGCGGGAGTAATCACTTCAACTAGCAAACCAGGCGAAAAAATAGTCTTCGAGCCGAATAGATTCCAAATTGATCCTAACGCAAGGGTTTGCGCGAAGGGACAGTGGGTTATAGTCAGGATGTACTCTAACTCGACTTGCAAGGAGTGTGTTTGGGTTCGAGAGATCTTTGATGAAGTGGTAAAAGAGTGGGAGGAGAAAGGTAGGATACACCCCATAAGATGGGATGTTGACACTGGAGATAACAATTATACAACGGAGGTGGAGGAGAGTATACCCGCCTCGGATAGAAAACTATTTAGGATGTATAGCCCTGAAATGGAAATACCGACCTTCATCTTAGGATGCAAGTATTATCGTGTTGGTTCTGGATACTATGAAATTCTAGACAGGGCATCGGAGAAAAGAGATCTTGAAGACGCAATCAGAGAAATCGTAAGACAGTATGAAAAAGACACTCGCATAGTATCAAGGATTGATGTGGATCCCCCGAAAATCATGGATTACGCCACAACCAGTAGCTTATTCACAACCTCGACATCAACATCCACAACAAGCTCGAGTACAACATCATCGACTTCAACTTCAACCACAACTACAACAACCACAATCCAGACTGCGGGATTAACAACGATTATCCCCCAGATCCCCCAAATAACCCCAATGTTTTAAATTCGAAAAATACACGAGGTGTAAATAATGACAACTAAAGTAGTTTTGTACGAAAGCATACCCGAAGGTATGAGAGTAATCGAAGCCTTCCCAAGCAACGGTTTCGTCAGTACGATAGCAGCGCAAAGAATTATTGATGGATTAGACATGAAGGTTGTAGGGCATATTGAGTCTGACAAAATCCAGGGTATTGTCGTAATCCACAACTCAGTACCATTAAAACCCATCCGAGTGTATGCTAAAGACGACTTGTGCGTCATATACTCTGAAGTAATGATCCCCTTGGAATATGTGAACGAGTTTTCCAAGGCACTTATTGACTGGTTCAACCGTTTAAAACCCAAAGAGGTTTTCGTGTTGGCGGGAATATCTGGAGCTGAAGTATCTGGGGAACATGAAATCCTCGGTATTGCCATAACTGATGAGATGTCTAAGAGAATGAAAAATGCCAATGTGAATAAAATCGAAAACGGCATGGTTTCTGGCATCTCAGCCGAACTTTTAATGCATTGTAGTGGGGAGGGTATTCCTTGTGTTAGTCTGGTTACAGAAACTCATTTTGTGCCGGATCCAATGGCTGCAGCATCCATGATTAAGATTCTCAATACTCTTCTTTCAGTTAAAGTAACCACTGACGAGCTTGTTGCCGTTGGGAAAGAGATTGAATCTCAGGTTAAGGATATTTCAGAGCAGATAAAACGTGGTAAGGAGAAGTATAAGCAGATGGAGTGTTTAACACCCATGTATGGGTGAAAACACTTTTTTATTAATTATTATCAGACTAGTACGCAGGTTGCTTCAACTGAATTCACAGTCACATAATATTTTGTCGGTTCATTATAGGTTTTTCCGTCTAGACTCCAGGACCCTCCCGGTTGTTCCTCTACGTCAAAGCCTAGTTTAAAGCTCTTTTTTATGTACCTGTTTATCACCCCCTCACTTGATGTTTCAGGTGAAGTGTAGGATCCGCTACAATAGTATTGGTCGCTTTTTTCCCCGATGTTTTTCCCCCACCAACAGCTTAGGGTGTAGTCTGAACTACCGGTTTTCGAGTTTAAAATATCGTCTACATATGCTTTTGCGAGTGGTGTTTTTAGTATGTCGGCAGTTAGTTGACTCCCAGATGCCTGAACGAGTATGTTTTCTCCTATGATGTTGCAGGGATTTATATATACGGGTGGGATAGTGGTAGTAACCGACCCCCTGTTAAGGCAACCTGTAGTGAATAATATTAAAAAGAGTGATGCGAGTAAAAGCTTCTTCATCATTTAAATTAATTGTATGTTTTATATTAAAAGCGATGGAGTATGCTGATAGAATTAACAGGATTCCTCCGTACCTCTTCGCGGAGATTGATAAGACAATCACATCAAAAAGGAAGTCCGGAGTCGATGTAATAAGTTTGGGTATTGGAGACCCGGACATCCCCACCCCTAAAGAAATTGTTGAATCATTAAGTCTTGCAAGCCAAAAAACAGTTAACCACCGCTACCCGTCATACGAGGGAATGATAGGATTCCGGGATGCTTGTGCAGTTTGGATGAAGAACCGGTTTAACGTTGAATTAAATCCAGAAAGCGAGGTCCTAACTTTAATCGGATCAAAAGAGGGGATAGCTCACATGCCCCTCGCATTTGTCAATCCTTCGGATGTCGTCTTGTACTCGAACCCAGGGTACCCTGTTTATGAGGTGGGTACTATTCTCGCAGACGGGATTCCGGTTCCAATCCCACTTGAATCTGAAAACGATTTTAAGCCCGACTTGTCTGCCATAGATATAAAGACTGCGAGGAAAGCTAGGATAATGCACTTGAATTATCCGAACAATCCGACAGCAGCTACAGTTGAAAAAGAGTTTTTCAGTGAAGTCGTCTCGTTCGCTAAAGAGCACGATATTATCGTCTGTCATGACGCAGCCTACTCTGAAGTCTCATTCGACGGGTATAAAGCACCGAGTTTCCTCGAAGTCGACGGTGCATTGGATGTTGGAATAGAATTCCACTCATTATCCAAGACTTTCAACATGACGGGATGGAGGATTGGATTTGCTGCTGGAAATCCAGAAGTAATTGCCGGATTGGGTAAAGTAAAACAGAACGTCGACTCTGGAGTCTTCCAAGGCATACAGGAGGCGGCAATAACCGCCTTAAACTTGCCGGCAACAATAATTGAGAAAAACAACAGGATAATACAGGCGCGAAGAAATCTTATGGTTGACGGACTCTCAAGATTGGGTTGGAAAGTCCCAAAACCAAAGGCAACATTCTATTTATGGATTCCAGTCCCAGACGGAAGCCCTTCAATAGACTTCGCCAAGAAAGTCTTGGATGAAACGGGAGTCGTCGTAACACCAGGAGTAGGGTTTGGAAAATACGGAGAAGGATACATAAGAATTGCATTAACACAATCAGAGCAACGACTTAAGGAAGCGTTAGACAGGCTTGAGAAACTAGAATAATTTTCTTTTTCCCGAGGCTTTTTCTTTTTTAAAAAGAAAAAGGCTCCGCGGGAAGGATACGTGAGGATTGCATTAACCCAGGATGCAGAGAGACTGAAAGAAGCGCTCGAACGACTCTCTAAACTAAAGTAAGAAAATTAGAAAACCGCTTCTAGACGGCTTCCCGGAAAAAATTATTGGAGAATCATCAACCGAACAAAGATGCGAGTCCGCTTGCAGCGTCTTCCTCACCCTTCTTCTCTTCTTCTTCGCTTTTCTCTTCCTTCTTTGCCTCTGCTTCGGGAGATGCACCTTCAGGTACTCCCGCAGGTGCGGCAGCAACGGGTGCGACAGTCTTTATTGCCTCTTCGATGTCAACGTCCTCAAGGGATACTACCATAGCCTTGATCTTGGATTCATCGGTTTTGACACCTGCAGCAGTCAAAACCTTCTTGACGGAAGCCTCGTCGATTTTTCCCCCAGCAGAGTGGAGAAGCATTGCAGCATACACATATTCCATAGTCTAATACCTCATTAAAATGATGGCTAATGTATAGGAAACAAGCCTATAAAAACCTTTTTAATTCCCTTTTCCCCTCTTGTTTCATTTTTTCGACACGGTGTTTCAATGAAACTTATCCCCTGTTTCATCCCAAAGCTTACTAGAGGAATCATTCCTCGCAATAAAAATTGGAGGTGAATCAATACGTGAAAACAATATATTTGTTAGCCGGGTTGACCGCGCTTGCAGTCTTAGGACTGTTGGTTGCGGGGGATGCGACAGACGATGGAGGAAAGCTTGGTCTTCAGGCCTTTAAGGGAAAAGGATTTATGATGGGAGGCCACCGAGGCATGGGCCCCGGAGCAAACCTGGGAGAGTTAGGACTCTCTGAAAACGCAACCCGCCAGGAAATCCACAAAGCCATGTGGGAGAAGCGTCTTGCCGACCTCGGCTTGACCGAGAGTTCGACTATCGGCGAGTTCCGACAGGCTATGCAAACCCAGAGACAGGCCATGCAAGCCCAGATGCAGGAGAAGTATACCGAAATGCTAGGAAAACTAGGTCTAGACTCTGACGCAACACCCGATCAGATCCGTGAAGCCCATAAAGCCTACTGTGAGGAGAACCCAGACGACTGCCCAACCAAGTTGGGTTTCCGCGGAGGCTTTGGACGAGGCATGAGAAAACCCTGCGGAGGCTAGGGACAAATTGGGTTGTCTCCTTAGGAAGTGGCGGCATAAACGACTAAAAGAGTATTGAATTAGCGCGCTAGGAAGGAGACACCCAACGAACTTTTTTTGTGTTTCAGTTTTTGTTACAGCTGTTTCACAAGTATATTAGCTTTGTTTCAACAATTGATTTTTCAAGCGTAAAAAAAATTATGAAAAAAATCCTTGTGTTAGGAATATGTATTCTAATTTCAGGATGTGTGAGTAAGGATCCTAACAAAGATAATGTTCAAGAAGGTGAAGGCCCCCCCAAATCAGGTACCACAGGAGGGTATGCGAGAATTTCAGCGTAGAGGAGAAGTAGCTCCCCGAGAGTCTGGAGAAATGATGAGATTAAATAATTTCACTGGAAGAATGCCTCCAGGAAATGGAAGTGATTTTAGGGATTTCCAAGGGAAGGGTTTGAATGCTTGCAAGGGCAAGTCTTTAGATGATGAATGTAAATTCGAAGTAAATGGGAGAAGTATTGATGGAAAATGCACGGAAGCGAATGGAACACTTTCTTGCAGGCCTGAAACGCAACCCAGACAAAATAGAGGTGAAATGACATGAAAAAAATATTTTTAAGTATTTTATTGGTATATTGTATCTCATTTGATGTGCTTGCAGCCGTAGGCACTGCGCCCACCAACATGGTCGTCGACTTCGACGACACGGCGGTAACCTCCACACTCCATGCGGGGGAGGGTGGCATCCTCAACCTGGTGGTCGCAAACACCGGCGGCTATCGCGCCGAAAACGTGGGATTATACATTACAGGCCCCCAAACCCTTGAAGTGGAAAAACGCTTTACTATAGGAACCGTAAACGCGGGCGCATCGAAAACACTCACCGTCCCGCTTAAGGTAGCGGCAAACGCGAAGGCAGGTTTTAAGACCATTCAGGTCGTAATCGACTACGACGGCTACGACTCAGACGGAGACCGTCAAAACGACCGGCAGACGAAGTGGGAGATACCCATAACCATCCAGGGGAGCCCCAACTTTGAGGTCTCCCTCGACAAGACGACGTTTTACAAAGATACATTGGACAGGCTCACAATCACGGGATTCACACGAGACGCCGTTCAGGACGTGACTGCGACACTATCATCTAGCTGCGTAACATTTATAGGATCATCCCGAAAATACGTGGGCAACCTCGAGGCAGACAAGCAGTACAGCATAACATACGAAGTAAAACCCACAGCCTCTGGAGCCTGCCAGGCAACACTTACGATCGCCTATACCGACGCATCAGGTGCTGCTGTCGCAGACACCATGACTCTGGGACTCAACATTGAGGATGCTGGAGTGGACTTCAAGGTGATGAACGTAAGCTACGGTTCAGCCGGTCCCGGAGAGACGGTGCGTGTTAACGTCGCGCTCAAAAACGTTGGGAAGGCGAAAGCCGAGGACGCGACAGTAAGCCTCTCCCTCTCAAGCCCATTCGTACCAGTGGACACGACCGAGCGATACGTCGGCCCGGTCGGCGGCGGAGAAATCGTCGAGGCCTCGTTCGACGTGGCAGTCGGATGGGACGCGGAGATAAAGCCGTATTCGATACCCTTAAAGGTTACCTACAAGGTGGGCGGTACATCCTATAATATAACAAAGGACATCGGTATTGACGTCACGGGAAAAGTCATTCTAGAAATCATAAACATCGACACTTCGCGCGGCCTTCAGATTGATGTCGCAAACATCGGAACCCGGACCGCTGAGGGAGTAAAAGCGATACTGACTCCCGCAGACGGCGGAAACTTCACGCAAAGAAATATGACTCAGTCCCAGCAAGCCGGAAGTCCCACGGGAGCGCGCCCGCAGCAGGCTGCAAACCCGATGAGAATGCTTGCTGGCGGGGGGTCTGGCAGAGCCGGCGGACAGGCATCCTCTACTTCAGGCACAGGCGCTTCGGCAACAGCCGGGGTGAGCGGACAGCTTATTGAATACAAGTCCAACATCAAACCCACTGCACAGACGACTTTCACCTTCGACAGCGCCCCGCAGGGTGACGCTATCCTGACTCTCGAGTACACGGGACCGAACAACGAGCGTGTGACGCAGACCGAAAGGCTCACCGTAGGCTCAGCGAGTCGGACATCAATAGGAACGGGTGCTACAGGGTTCTCGAGTGCAAATAGCGGGACAAGCACGTCACAGTACGTCCTCTACGGTCTTGCCGCCCTGCTAATCTTATGGGTTGTCTACCGGAAGCGGAAGCGCCAGAAAATCGTACCCGACGCCTTCCGGAATAAAATCAAACGCAAGTAAACAACAGCCAACATGCTCGACATCGCGCTTAAAAACGTGTTCCGGCAGAAGGTTCGCAGCCTGCTTACCGCCCTTGGGATAGCCATGGGAATTGGCTTAATCCTCACCCTTGGGGCTATAGGCGAGGGTTTGAACCGGCAGATACAACAGTCTTTCGGGGATATGGCTGCGGTCGTCGACGTGAGATATAGGGGTACTGACGAGGGTATAACCGAGGACATGATAGCGGACATCCGGGATATCGAGGGTGTGAAGAGTGTCGCAGCAATCGGTGAGTACCGGATAACCCGGGGGGGGAGGGACTTCGGTTTCGGGGGGCATATGAGCTTTGCGATGGGCGGCGGCTCATCAAACCTCATGTTCACCGCCCTTAATCCAGAAGACCAGGATTATCTCATCGGCGAAAATATCGCGGCCGAGGAGGGACGCAAGCTTGACACTTCAGACGACGGCCAGTACGTGGTACTGCTTGGGGCGACGACCGCTGAAAACCAGTACCTTAACGTCGGGGACGAAATAGAGTATCAGCGCAGGGTAGAAAACGACGACGGGGAATACGAGACTGAAAGCTTCTACTTCGAGGTCGTCGGAATACTCGAGTTCGCAGGCGAATCAGACGTCGACGAAGCAGCGTTCGTATCGCTTTTGACTATGCAGGAGCTTGAGGATGACGAAGAGATAACTCAACTAAAGGTTAGGCTAGAGAACATCGAGAATGTGGAGAACATCACTAGTGACATAAACGCGCTAAACGACGAGATATTCGCGATGTCCCCTCTTGAGATGGTGCGCCGGCTCGAAGACACCCTCGGGACGATAACCATGGCAGTCTATGGGATAGGGTTAGTCTCAATAATCGTCGGCGGTATCGGAGTTATGAATACCATGATCATGAGCGTTATGGAGCGTCGGCGTGAGATAGGGGTTATGAAGGCGATTGGCGCGACTACGGGAAATATTTTAACCCAGGTACTTCAGGAGTCTGCTGTATTGAGTTTTTTCGGGGGATTTATAGGCTTGCTACTTGGTTACGGGTCGATGACGCTTGTTAACACTTACACCACTTTCGTAACGGTTTTAACTCCGGAACTGATTGGAATCGGATTTGGTTTCTCGCTTGTTCTTGGAATGGGTGCTGGGCTCTACCCTGCTTGGGCGGCTTCACAGCTTGACCCCATCGAGGTGTTGCGCTATGAGTAACGGGGAAATAGTCTGCGAGGACCTGTTCAAGACTTACAACATCGGAAAACCCAACGAGTGCAGGGCAGTAAACGGTATTAACTTGACGATTTCGGCAGGGAAGATCGTAAGCATTATCGGGCCTTCAGGAAGTGGGAAATCCACGCTCCTAAATCTTATCAGCTGCCTTGACACACCCACTAGCGGGGAAGTATACATTGAGGGTGTTGGAATAACCCCTTTAAACCAATTCGAGAAGGCGCGGCTTCGGAGAGAGAAACTGGGTTTCGTTTTTCAGCAATTCAATTTGATCCCGACCATGAGTGCGGCTGAAAACGTTGAGCTTCCAATGCGTTTTATGGGAGCCTCGAAAAGTGAACGTAAAAAGAGGGTAAGGGAGTTGTTGGGGCTTGTAGACCTTGAAGACAAGGCGGGCAACAGGCCCTCACAATTATCCGGCGGGCAGCAGCAGCGTGTCGCTGTGGCAAGAAGCCTGGTAAATAATCCCCAGATAATTCTAGCAGACGAGCCCACCGGCAACCTCGACACTAAGACCGGTCAAAACATCTTGGATTTGCTGCTCAAACTGAACAGAGAGCAGAACAAGACTCTTGTGATGGTGACCCACGACCAGAGGATTGCGAAGATGGCGACTCGCACCATCAACATCATCGACGGAAAAATTTCCAATAAAATTTCACAGAAAAGTGAGTAGTGCGAATACTGTGACTCCCAGAAGGAGCAATCCAATCAGAAGTAGCATTGATATCCTGTGAATCTTCTTCTCCTTTTCCGTGAGGGGGCGCAACTCTTTCTCGTGTTTTTTCTCAAGGTGCGCCCCTATTGCAATGCCTATTGCCAATCCAAAGCCTGGGCCTAAGGTTACTGCGAAAGCGATGTTTCCAAGCGCAATCCCCAGGGGAAGCGTTACTGCGAACCCTAAAGGTAGGCCCAACGCCATTCCCATTCCAACAAAATGGCCTTTAGGGTGTTTGCCGGTTTTTCTGAACTCTTGCCTTTGAACCTTAAGGGTGGAAAAAGCAATTACAACTCCGGCGATAGCTAGGACAAATACTGTAAATCCAATCCAAGGAATCAATGCCATAGAAAAAAATTAGTTTGACATAAAATAAATAGAAAAAGAGGGTTTGATTAATACCGTTTAAATGTAATTGTCTTGAATGCTTGAATCCACGTTCCAACACGTTCAGGGGGTTGGCGCAGTCACGGAGAGAATGCTTTGGAAGCAGGGCTGCCTTACCTGGGAAGACTTTCTCACCGGAAGATATGAGTGTTCACTGAAAAGCAGGAAGGTCTTGAAGGCGGGGATCTTGGAGAGCAAAAGCCGCCTTGAGGTATTCGATCACACATACTTTCGGGAGGCTCTTTTCGGAAGCCTGGTTTGGCGGGCTTATGGAAAATTTCGGGATCACGCCTGCTTCTTGGATATTGAGACTACAGGACTTTCCCCAAGGGAGCACATCGTAACGACAGTGTGCGTTCACAGTCCCAACGGAACACGAGATTACGTGGAAGGTAAAAACCTAGATGAATTGAAAGAGGACTTAGATAACTTCAAGTACATCATCACATTCAACGGCGCCCGATTCGACCTACCCTTCCTTTCAAAAAAACAGGGAATAAAATTTCATCAAATCCACTTAGACTTAATGTACCCGTTATACAAGCTGGGTTTTAACGGCGGACTCAAATCCATTGAGAAACAAGTAGGCTTAGACCGGGACACTAGCGGAGTAACAGGCTTTGACGCGGTTCGTCTTTGGAAGGCTTATAAGAAAAACAAGACCGTCGAAGTCGCAGGGAGAAAAGTCGCAGGAGAAAAAGCACTCAAACTGTTAAGAGAATACAACCGGGACGACACAGTAAACTTGGAACAACTGGCAAAGCTCACCATTAGAAAACTAACTGAGATAGAAAAGACTCAGATGACTGGGGAAAAATAAGGGCTTAAAGGGGGGCACTGACTTTGAGTTAGGAACGTCTAAAACGTAAGTAAAAAGTTAGGAGATTGAAGACTCGCTCTTTTATACAAATATTAGATTCGGCGAAGGCGATAAAAAGTAATCTTTATACAATTAACATGATTTTTAATGAAATAGTCCGTGATATTAAGTACAATGGCCGAAAGGAGTATTGGTAAACCACCAGGGGAGAAACGACCGAATTATTTCAATGATGATTTAGCCGGCCTTACCGAAAGATTTCCAGTAGCCGAGGTTTTAGGTAAAGGCCTGGAATCTTGGAAGGCTGGAAATTATACTGGACGAGACTGCATGAGGGTGTTCAATAGCTCACCCGCAAATAACGCTGAATTAGAAGCCTTTTTAGGTCAGGTAGTCCATAAGGCAGCACAAGAAGGAAAATGGGTTGGCATCGACACGGGCTGGACCCCGGAGCAAACAGACGATTTTTTACAGTCAAGGGGAGGTGCGAAACCACTGACTGGCTATGGACATGGACTGGATAGAGCCTTGGACAAGGAATTCATTGCACTGACGCAAGAAGAAGACAAAACCTTCTTTACACCCACGGAAGGAACTGTAGTGTTCTTAAAAGAAAGGCTTAGCTGATTCATCCAAAAAAAAAGGGCTCGAACTTTCGAATTAGCCCCGGGAGGATTCGAACCTCCGTCGCTCGGTTTCTTTCGCGCTTAACATGCGCGACCCCCTAAAGTGTTTTTCTTTGGGGGTGAAGCACCTTTCTTTTTTTGAAAAAGAGAGGGGCTCCTCCAAAGCCGGGCAGGATTGGCCACTACCCTACGGGGCTGTTTTTTGTTGTTTATTTTTTTCCATTAAGGTGTATTAACCGGTTAGGTTAATACGCCCCGCTTGTGCACGGGGCGTGACCGTGCAGCCACTACCCTACGGGGCTGTTTTTTGGTTTTTGTAATTTTTTTGTTTGTTTTGCGCGGCTATTATATGGGGGTTTTGTTTATTTAAGCTTTTTTATTTGAGTCTTCATATTATCAAATCCTTTGCGAGGTGTATGTGTTGTGGAAGCTTCAAGTGTTGCTAGTGTTGAATTTCAGATGAGTTTGCTTTTGTTTGTTTCCTTGCTGGGTTATTTGTTGGCTTCTCGGATTAATCAGTCTGTGGTTATTGGGGAGATTTTGGTTGGTCTTTTGATTGGTCCTTCGCTTTTGGGTCTTATCACGTATACTGATTTTGTCGAAGCGCTCGCGCATTTGGGTGCGGTGATTTTGTTGTTTGTTGTGGGCTTGGAGTTTGAACCTGAAGGGTTGTTTAAGCCCAAATATGCGGTTATTGCTTTGGCTGGTGTGATTGTTCCGTGGATTGGAGGGTACTGGCTTGCCGACTTCTTTGATTTTCCGTTTAATGAAGCGGTCTTTATCGGGACGGCTATGACTGCGACCAGCATTGCGATTACTGCGAACGTCTTGAAAGAGTTGGGCAAGCTCGATACTTTTGCCGCGCAGGCGGTTATTGGAGCGGCAGTAATAGACGATATTTTAGGGCTTCTAGCACTCGCTATTTCTAACCAGCTTGTTCACGGGGACTTGCACGTTACGGTGGTCTTGTGGACTCTCGTCAAGGCCTTGATTTTCCTGGTTGCTGGAATCTGGCTTGGGAGGACTGTTTTTTGGAAGATGCTTTTGAGGATGGATACACACCCTTTAAGCAGGCGTTACCCCGAGTTCCTGTTTATTATGGCGATGACTTTCGCATTCTTATATAGCATGGTCGCAGAATACATTGGTTTGTCAGCGATTGTGGGTGCTTTCATCGCAGGATCCGCGTTAAAGCGTGAGAGGCTGATCCACGCTAAAGACTTCATTGAGGGGGCTGACTACTTGCACATCATTTTCGCGTCCATATTCTTCGTCTCCCTAGGGATACTCGTCGACGTGCACATCATAACTTCCGAGATAATCGTATTTACAATCCTTTTAACCATCGTCGCCGTCATAACCAAGGTCGTTGGATGCTACGTCGCCTGCATCGGCCAGAAGATCAAGCACCACGATTCTCTCATCATCTCCTTCGGCATGAGCCCCCGCGGCGAAGTCGCCATGATAGTCGGATTAATAGGGCTGACCGCAGGCATAATCGGCCAAGAAATATACATCGCAATAATATTCATGAGCCTGCTCACCACAATAATAACGCCTATAGTACTCACGAACTGGCTGTTTAAAGACGACAAAGAAAAATTATCTAAGTGGTGAAGTTTTCAACCTCACAAGAATCATCGTACCGTCGTCTAGCATCGGTATGTCGTGTGTAGCGTCGCATTTCGGTGCTTCCCTTGCGAAGCGGGATGCTATTTCTGAAAGATTTGGTTTACTGTCCTTTGCTTCCTCGATTAAACGGATTGCGAACTGAGGGTAATGGAGGGCTGAGAGAATCGCACTCTCATGAAATTTAGGTTGCCGAGGTAATCGACCAACGGATTCCCTTAATTCCTAAAGCATTTTTTACTTCGTTTGAAACCTCAAGCCAGGACACGAAATCACGGTAAGTCTTACGTTCCCTGAAACGCAAAACCAGCAGGATTACATGCTGGTGTAAGGTGTAGTCTTTCCGGTTGAAACGGCTTCCATACAACGGCACAATACCCTTCAAAACCACCCCCAGTTCCTTGACCAGCCTTAAATACTGGTTCTCAAAATTAACTGAGGGCATTCTAACCACTAATCTATGGGGGATAATCCCGTAGATACGCCCTCAACCAACGAGGAATTCTACAAAACCACATAATTGAGAAAATATGCAAGAAATGTCAAGTTGAAAAAGCAATAATCGCAATGTAGCGTCGAAGACGCCACCGAATTCAGAAACACGAACAAAGTGGCTAAGCGATCGCTAGGGAGCGCACGCCACTTCCTGGCGTAAACGGACAGTGTCGGTTTGCGTCCGTCGGGATTCGAACCCGAGCAATCAGCTTGGAAGGCTGAGGTCATACCAGGCTAGACTACGGACGCTTGAACTTGTTTTTTCTTTCTTTTTCGTGAACGTTTTTCTTTCAGTTGAGAAAAAGGTTCTTGGAGTACTTATTTTAAGCTTTGGTTTTAAATATATTGTGTTTTCGGAGGTTTTTAGATAAAATGGATTGTATGATTGTGTTGAATTTCAAGACTTATATTGAGGCGACTGGTAGGAAGGCGTTGGAGCTTGCTCGTGTTTGTGAGGAGGTTTCGAAGGATAAGGGTGTTTCGATTATCGTGTGTCCGCAGCATGCTGATTTGGCGGTTATTGTGGGTGAGGTTGATATTCCGGTTTACGCCCAGCATTTCGATAATATTGAGCCGGGGAGTCATACCGGCTGGGTTTTGCCTGAGGCTGTTGTTGAGGCGGGTGCTTCTGGGACTTTGATCAATCATTCCGAGCATCGTCTTTCCGCGGCTGATATTGAGGCGTGTGTTGTAAAGTCTAAGGCTTTGGGTTTGGTGTCGATTGTCTGCTCGAATAATGTGGCTGTTTCGAAGGCTTGTGCTGCTTTCAGCCCGGATTACGTTGCTGTTGAGCCGCCCGAGCTTATTGGTTCTGGTGTTTCGGTTTCTGAGGCGCAGCCTGAGGTTGTTACTGGGTCGGTTGACGCCGTCAAGTCTGTGAATGATAAGGTTGGTGTTTTGTGTGGGGCTGGTGTTTCGACTGGTGATGACTTGGTTAAGGCCTTGGATTTGGGGGTTGAGGGTGTTTTGCTGGCTTCAGGGGTTGTGAAGGCTGAGGATCCCAAGCAGGCTTTGTTGGATTTGGTTTCTGGTATTTTATAGGGGAAGATGTTTGTTTTTCCAGGGCAGAAGTCTTTTAGTATTGGTGGGATTCGTTTTGGAGGTCAAGTGAATAATCCTTGTGTATTGGTGGGCACTATTTTTTACAGGAAAGAAGGTTTGTTTACAGGGTCTAATGGGGTTTTTGATAAGGAGAAGGCGCAGGATTTGATTAAGGCTTCGGAGGGGTTTTCCGATGAGACGGGTATTCCATGCATGTTGGATGTGTACGGTGATTCCCCAGAGTTTATTTGCGATCGAATTGATTTTGTGTCTGAGGTGTCTGACAGGCCTTTTTTTATTGATTCGACTGATGCGAAAGTGAGGATTGCGGGTGTTGAGCATGCTGAGGAGGTTGGACTTTGTGATCGACTTGCCTATAATTCGATTAATGTCGGGACTGGAGTGGAGGAGCTTGCGGTTTTGGCCGGCTCGAGTGTTTCAGCTGCGATTTTGCTGGCCTTCAACCCGCTTTCGAACAGTCTTGAAGGTAAGCTTAAGGTTTTGGATGATAGTGTCGGCAACCTCAAGAAGGGTTTGGTTGAGACTGCCTCTGATTGTGGGATTTCCAGGGTTTTGGTGGATACTGGGATTACTCCGTTGGGTGAAGGTGCTTCGTCTGCGGTCAGGGCTATTCCCTGTGTTAAGGCCAAGTATGGTCTCCCTTCAGGCTGCGGAATCCATAATGCGGTAATTGAGTGGAGGTGGATTAAGGGTCGGGAGGAGCTTTTTGTAGATGCAGCGTCCAACGTGCTTGCGAGAACTTTGGGTGCTGATTTTATTTTATACGGTCCGATAGAGCGTGCCAGGAATGTTTTTTCGACTGTTGCTTTCGTGGAGTCTTTGTTTGGTGAGGCTTCCGAGGAGTTTGGGTTGGACGTTTCCGATACTCATCCATCCCGCCTGCTTTTGAAATGAATGACCGCCGCCTGAAGGCGGCGGTATCTTTGCATTCAAGCAAGCCAGCGGTTTAGACTGGTTTGTTGTGGAGGTTGAACTTCCTTCGCGCAGCGGAGGACGCGACTCCAATCGCCTTGCGAGTGGGCGATGTAGTGTTTAATTGTGTCGGCGGTCACGTTTCCGACGCTTCGGTAGAATTTGCCGCGGCTCCACAAGTGGCCGCGCCGGAAAATCCGGCGAAGATGCGGGAACGCCTGAAACAGCATCCTGGCTGAAACGCCCTTAAACAACTGCACGACACGAGAAATACACACATTCGGGTGGAAGCCCACGAACAAGTGCACGTGATCACTCATCACCTGCACTTCGTGAATCACAAACCCGTATTTCCGGGCGACCTCCCGGAAAACCCGCTCACAAACACTCTTAACCTCGCCGGACAAAATCTTGTAACGATACTTCGGGCAAAACACGACATGAAAACTCACCTGCCCGAATCCATGGCTCACGCTAACCAAATCCATATTGGTACCTCCAAAGCGGCTTCCAAAGGCGCGGGCGAAGCCCGCACGCCGCTTTGGTAAAATATTAGAAAACAAAGGAGGAAGAAGCAAGGAACACAAGAATCTAGTTCGCAATTCCTCTGCGGGCTAAAGCCCGCAGTATCCTTGCGAAAGTTGTAATGAAGTCCAATGATTCATCTGGTAGGGAGATTAATGCTTCTGAGAGTGGGAAGTTGAATCTTGATCCCGCGGGTTTTTTCGTGGTGCACGCAGATTTGAGATCACAAAATATTTTCGTGGAACACTACGCCTATGACCGGAAAATACAAAACAAGTTTAAGGGGAAGACTGCGAAAAGCCTGTGCGATACGATAATTAAAAGAGAGTTGACTTTGGATGCTTCGCATGCATCGTATCTTGGAAGAGAGCTTATGAAGGCTGAGATTTCGCTTCGCAAGGGCCTGGTTTACACGCAGGATAAACCGTTGAAACTTTAGTTGACTTTCCCGCTTCGTAAATTCTTGTATTCCTCGATTATTTTTTCGACAGATTCGGCGCTGGGTTTAAGCAATTGCTCAAGTATTTCAGACTCCACATACAGGCACCCGTAAAATCGTCTTAAAAAGTCTTCGCAAGCATAAGGTATGTCTTTTTTTGAAAGCTCTTTTATGTTTGACTTATTGTCGGTGAAAACGAGGCACAGATTCTTAAGGTTTTTTTCATCCGCTCTGGAAATCTTGTTTGGCATGAAAGTCAAGCCTGAACTTGAGTTCGGAAAAATCCCTACAGAACGCGCTTTACCTTCCACTATCTTGTTCCAGAGGAAGCGAAACTGGTAAATCCTTGAAAGCTCGTCTTCAAGAATCCTTATCCTATCTCCCCTCGCCTTAAGGTTCTTCTTAAGTCTTTTAACTTCCAAATCCTGGGAGACCCCGGACTCCAATCCCCCGGAAACGGCCAAACTTTTGTCGCGAAGTCTTTTAATCTCCTCGTTTTTCTCAGACAACTCGGCAATCAAGTTTTTCCTCTGTCTTTCAAGGTTTCTGATCTTTTTCCTTAAAGGAGGTGGGGTTACCTGCATTTTCTCGAGTGTTATTTTAGGTTGCTTAACCTTTTTTTGGGGGCGTTCGGCGATGGGCTCACCTTGAAGTATCTCATATTTCCTGGAATCGTTTAGACCAAGCTTGTCGGCTTTTCTCAGAATATTTTTCACCTTCTTAAACGCAAACAAAGCTGAAGCTAGTGCGTCCCGTTCGTGAGCGTTCTTTATGTTGAATTTCTTCGTTAAAATCCTCTTATCATCAATTGAGAGGGGGGTGCGTGGCGCGTGGACTCGCGCTCCAAAGCTTGATGCTATTTTTTGGATTGATTTCGGGGGCTTGGAGACGTCAGATGCGACTATCGCTGGGATGCCGTGCTTTTCAATATAGGATACTAGATTGTCCACTCCAACGTCACGAGAGCTCGTAACGTCTAGTAGATTGCCGGAAAGATTAAGTACTGCAACGGAACTGGTCGTCCCAATGTCAACTCCCACAATTAAGTACGTCATTAGCCTTAAAGCTTGGTCTGGGTTTCTTTTATTGGATAAACCCCGTTTAGACACGCATTACAAAGTTTTTCCTCGGGAAGGCCGATAGCACTTATTAAACCCTCAATGCTTGAGTATACTAGTGAGTCAGCCCCCAAAGTCTTGCATATTTCTTTGACAGTCTTATTTGATGCGATAAACTGCTCGCTGGTTTGCATGTCTATTCCGTAGAGGCAGGGATACCTTATGGGGGGGGCAGGATATCCTCACGTGCACTTCTTTTGCACCGGCTTTTTTCAATGCCTGAATGATTCTTTTCAGGGTAGTGCCCCTTACGATGGAATCATCTACTAAAACAATCCTTTTCCCATCCACCTGACTTTTAATTGGATTGAGTTTCACCCTAACGCTTAAATCGCGTTGGTCTTGTTTGGGCAGTATGAATGTTCTTCCAATGTATCTGTTTTTCATAAGGCCTTCAGCGTAGGGGATTCCTGACTCCCTCGCGTATCCGACTGCCGTGGTTATCCCGGAGTCGGGAACTGGGATAACAAGATCTGCATCAACCTTGCCTTCCTTGGCGAGATTTCTCCCAAGATTTTGCCTTACATCATAGACTGAAACCTTGTTTAGAATCGAGTCGGGACGTGCGAAGTAGACGTATTCGAACATGCAGTGGGAAGGATTTGCTTTAGGTCCGAAATGGGATTCCATTTTATCGGCGATAACAAGAATCTCTGAGGGCTTCACATCCCTTACCAGATCATATTCTAATACGTCGAGCGCACATGACTCGGACGCGATCACGTAAGATGATTCTTTTTGACCGAGGACGAGCGGCCTCACCCCCTTTGGATCGCGGACCGCGATTAACGTGTCTTCGAAAAGGATTGTAATTGAGTATGAGCCAAGGAGCTGTTTCATCGCGTTTTTTATGCCTTTTATGAAATCGCCGGTCTTTAAGTGTTCTTGGGCTATTAGGTGTGCTATGACTTCGGTGTCTGATGTTGTCGTGAAGACTCCGCCCTTCGACTCCATTGAAAGTTTAAGTTCCTCTGCGTTAAAGATGTTTCCGTTGTGTGCTATGGCAAAGCTTCCCTTAGAATAGTTTATGAGAAAGGGTTGGGCGTTTTCGAGTTTTGATTCGCCAGTAGTCGAGTACCTGACGTGTCCTATCCCAGTATTTCCCGATAAATACACGTTTTTGAATACCTCGCTTACAAGGCCCATTTCCTTGTGAACGCGGATTTCATTAGAGTAAACGGCAATTCCTGCAGACTCCTGACCCCTGTGTTGAAGAGAATATAAGCCGTAGAAAATCGATTGGAAAACATCCTCATTTGATTTAATTCCGAAAACAGCACACTTTTCCTGCATCATGTTTAAACTCTGAAGTTTTAATAACTACGATAAACAGTTTATAAATCCAATGAAACTCTCAGATACCGGGCGTGGAGTCTGCATTAAGGGGTTCAAGGCTTTTGGACTAAAGGAGGGTAGGGTAGGAGTGGCAGTGATATTCTCGGACAAGTTATGCCAGACCGCTGGAGTATTCACGAAAAACAGCGTTAAGGCAGCGCCAGTAATAGTCTCGGGGAAAAACATTAAAAACGGCCTGCAAGCCATAGTGGCAAACTCGGGTCAAGCAAACGCTTGCGTTAAAAATGGCGTGGATGATGCCTTATCCATGTGCAAGAAAACCGCCGAAACATTCGGCATACCCCCTAAAAACGTGGGAGTAGCCTCAACTGGAGTGATTGGAAAGGCCGTCAAAATCAAGGAAGTTGAAAAACTCATCGAAAAAACAGCGGGAAAACTCGGATGCTCTAAAACAAAAAGCCTAAAAGCCGTCAAAGCCATAATGACCACGGACACGAAACCAAAAATGTGTTCTGCAAAATACAAGGACATTGAAGTTGGGGGCATTATGAAGGGATCGGGGATGATAGCACCCAACATGGCCACAATGCTATGCTTTCTCACCACGAACGCAGACATTGGAGCGGATAAGATGAATGATGCTCTAGTAAATTCTGTGGAAAAGAGTTTTAATCGTGTTGTCGTTGATGGAGACGAGAGCACAAACGACACGGTACTTTTAATGTCTAATATGAAGGAAAAATGCAAGTACGGTGATTTTGTGAAAATGCTGGATTACGTGACTGAAAGCCTTGCAAAACAGATGGCGGCTGACGGGGAAGGCGCGACAAAGCTTATCGAGTTCACTGTAGTTCATGGGAGAGACGAGGAGACTGCGAAAAAAATCGTGAACGCAGTCTTGTCTTCACCCCTTGTGAAAACTGCCGTCTACGGTGAAAACCCTAACTGGGGCCGAATTATAGGGAAAATCGGCTCGGTCGAAAAGATAGACTTTGAAAAAATCAGGCTCGAATTTTCCAGTGGACGGAAAAAGGCTGTTGCACTTCATTTCGGTGGACGCGGCGGAGACAGGAAAAAGGTTGGTGAAATCTTAAAGTCTTCTGAAATAAAAATCAAGGTGGATCTGAATTCAGGTAAAGGCAGCGCGACAGGGTGGGGATGTGATTTAAGTGAGAAATACGTTAAAATTAACGCTGAATACAATTAGTTTAAAATGAGGGTTTTAGGAGTAGATAAAAGTCCTGTCGAGGTTATAATAACCGCGTGTGTTATGGCATACATTCTCGAGTGGGCGATGCGAGACTTTATTTTCGTGACTTTCGCACTCCAACCAAGCACGGTCTTACTCAAACCTTGGACTCTTGTAACCAGCATGTTCGTCCACGCAGACATCCACCACCTTTTATTCAACATGATCTCCCTCTTCTTCTTTGGATTGTATTTGGATCGGATGCTGGGTGAGAAGGTTTTTCTAAAGATTTATTTCGTCGGAGGCTTGTTTGCAAGCGTTAGTTACGTTTTCACGTCACTTTTTTTCGGCATACCCCACCCCAATACTTTCGCCGTGGGCGCGTCAGGTGCGATTTTCGCAGTCATGGGGACTTTGGTTGTTTTACGGCCGAACCTCACAATACTCTACAGTTTCCTATTTCCAATGCCATTGTACGTTTGGGCGATCCTATACACCATTATTGCAGTCCCATCAATGTTTATGCCAGGAAGCATCGCCCACAACGCCCATTTAGGAGGGCTTCTCGCAGGATACTTTTACGGCAAACAATACAAAAAAACCTTAACTTCCGGCGATGATGGAAAATACGGGTTCAGATTCCGCTAATAAAGCTAATAAAAAGGAATATATTTTGGATGGATAACGAGTTGGAAAATCAAAAAGAAAACAAAACAATTTCGACCATCAGAGTAATCTTGAAGTTGATGCGAATTAGAAACTGTACAATAGCCTTCTTCGGAGTAATCGTGGGAGCACTTCTTGTCTCCTCACCCCAAGAAACAGAGTTCATTAAAGTCTTCACGGCGGCATTAACGGCAGCCATCATCACGGGGGGAGGAAACACGCTAAACGATTATTTCGACATAAACGTAGACAAGATAAACAAGCCAAAACGACCCATACCCGCAGGGAAAATCCAGAAAAGCGACGCACTCATGCTCGCAATAGGACTGCTTTTCATAGGCCTTGGCCTCGCCAAAACAATAAACAAATACTGTCTAGCCATCGCCCTCGTAAATGCGATCATGCTCGTAATATACGCTGCATACTCGAAAAGAATGCTTTTCATCTCAAACCTGGGGGTAAGCTACCTAGTCGCCTCAATATTTATCTTCGGCGCCCTAGCAACAATCTCACCCGGCGAAACAATAGACGTCCAAAAAATCAGGATCGCAACAGTCATAACGGGATGCGCATTCCTTATGACACTCGCAAGAGAAATAATAAAAGACATTGAAGACGTTGAAGGAGACACCAAACTATACTCGAAGACACTCCCCATAGTAATCGGACCCGCAAAATCAAGGAATGTGGCAGCATTATTCGCAATAACTGGAATACTACTCAGCCTAACCCCCATAATATACAAATTCACAACACTACACCTTCCAGTATACGGAATACTAATCGGGATAACAGACCTCGCCTTCATCGCAGCACTCACAATGAGCGCACCCCTCGCCCAGCGAATAATGGTATTCGGAATGCTAAGCTCCCTCCTCGCATTCTTCCTCGGCCGCATGTACGCCTAAAAAAAAACGATGTCAAGAACCACCGGTCAAAGGCCGGTGGCATGATAAGGTGGTTCTTGACAGAAGATTTCCCGTAAGTCCAACACCACATGCCACCAGTTATAAACTGGCGGAAATCTATGATTTAATAAAAAAGGCAACCTATTAGTATTCCAACGTCGGAATTATCCGACGAATAATGTGCCACCTTCAGCTGCGAAAGCAGCCTCGAAGACCCTGGGGGGAAAAATTCAGGCAAAAAAAATGCCTCAGTAGCTCAGTCTGGTAGAGCGCGTGCTTGGTAGGACGGCGTTCCGTCCACAAACGGGCCATCTTCACCGCCATAAAGCGGCTCGATGACCCAGAACGTGAGAGGAAGTCACAAACAGCACGAGGTCCCGGGTTCAGATCCCGGCTGAGGCTAACAACTCGTTCCGCCACTCAAAATCGCAGAACAATTTTGGTGCGCAAGAAAGCAAGGCATTCTTAACGTAACACGCAAAATCCATCTTCACAAGCCCTGATTGATAGAGTAAGTGTAGAATACAAAAAGTACGCCTTACACTCCCAAATCCGCGGGTTAACCGAAATAAAACGCGTGATAAATGTTGATTCTTGGCTGGTAGCCCAAATTCTGGCTCACCCCAAAAACAAATGACTGCGCCCTATTTCTTATGCCACATTTTCTTAAAGTAATTTTAAAAATAATTTTTATTTAACCCAGAACGGGGATTTCGCCAGAACTTCAAGAAACAAGGGCTAAACGACTCCGCTCGCTTACAAGCTCGCTCCGTCCGAATCAGCCCCAACGGGGGCTGACTCCGTTTAGCCCTATTAGTTAACCAAAATTGCGGAAGGGCAAATATTTTTTTCTTGCTTGTAATGTTATTGATTTCTTAAAAGGGAGATAGTAAATAAGGGTTATTCTAATTTAATATTGAGCAATATTACATTTCCCTTGCTCTCACTGGGAAGATATAAATATATTCAGCTAAAGGCTGATTAGCATCACATATCAAAATGAGTACTGACACCCAAAAGTATGATGAACTCAGGTCAAAATATCACAATCTACTCAATAGTGCAAATAATAATAAGGGTGACCTAAGGGCATTTATCGGTGTTAGGACGTGGGTGCATGAGGCTGAATTAGTAACTTCTAAGTCGGATAAATACGATGCACATATCGAAGCATTTGATACTGCGATAGACGAATTAAAAGAATCTATTTCTAAAAAAAGTTTTGATGTATTATTCAAGTCCTCATTGGACGACTGGTTTAAAAAAGACCAGTTTATCGAAAGGGAGGCGGGCGGTTCCCCGTTAATTCCACCCCCAATCCCAAGTATGAGTAAATGGAAGGCAAACGGTCTGACATTAATCTCTCTTTTTTCAGGCGCTATGGGACTTGACTTAGGGTTTATGGCAGCAGGTTTTGGCTTGCGTTTTACGAACGATATCAGCAAGGACTCAGAGAAGACAATCATTGATAATTTACCAGACGTGTATTTTGAACCGAAAGACTTTGCCAAGGTGACTTCCAAAGAAGTCTTAGACAAATCAGGGTTAAAGAAAGGTGAGGTTGATTTAATAACTGGTGGCCCCCCTTGCCAACCATTTTCTACCGCAGGCAAGCGACAGGGACTTAGTGACCCCCGGTCTTCACCTTTAAAAGAGTTTATTAGGGTCATAAAAGATATCCAGCCCAGGGCCTTTGTCATGGAAGAAGTAACTGGTCTACTGTCTGCTAGACTTAAACATATACCGATTTCTGAGAGGGACGACCGAAAACTATCTCCTGAAGAAGAAAAAGGCTCGGTATTTGCTCTGGTACTTAAAATGTTAAAGTCTACTGGTTATAATTTCACCTACAAAATCCTAAACGCTGCAGATTTTGGTTCACCGCAAGTACGTAATAGAATTATTATTATTGGACTACGAGAAGGTGAGGCAAAACTACCCGAACCAACACATAGTGAGACCCCCCAAGCAAACCTGTATGGTAAGGTCTTCTCCCCATGGAATAGTTTCTGGGCGGCAACGGTTGACTTACAGGACGGTAAAGACGAAAACGAGTCCGCAAAGATATCCGCTAATACCCAGAAGTATATGCGGTATGTGCCCCCTGGGGGCTATTGGAAACATCTACCAGAGGATAAAATCAAGGAGGCCTTAGGTGGTGCATACTCCTCTAATGGTGGTAAAATGGGCTACTACCGGCGGCTCTCATGGGACGAACCTTCACCCACAGTTGTAACTTCCCCCATACAAAAAGGGACATTATTCTGTCATCCCGAGTCAATGAGACCCCTTAATATTAAAGAGTATAAGCGGATCCAAGGGTTCCCAGACGACTGGAAAATAAACGGTGGTATGCTCAACCAATACAAGTTGATTGGAAACGCAGTACCAGTACACTTGTCATACGCTATCGCAAATAACGTAATGGCCCTATTAAAGAATAACTAGTCAATAAGTAACCAAGATGACAGAACAACTACATGAGATGTTAGCATTCGTTTTAGAGAATGACGCTGGTCTGACACCCGGAAAGTCGAGGTCAGTGGCCTCTCACTTCGCAGATATCAAAGACTTCCTAAATGCAAAGAAAAAAGACCTTAAAAATATTACCGGGGTCAGTGGTAGGCGTGCAATAAACCTTTCTGAAGAGGAAATTAGCAGGATACTCGAAGTAAAAAAGAAAGGCTGCATCGATAAAAATGCTGATGTATCCGATAATTTCTTGTCAGCGATCAGCAGAGCTTTTACAAAGCGACAGCTTGACATGATACGTTCACTTAACCTAGATAACCTTAACCCCAACCCATTCCTGATTAAGACCCTCAACTTACACACACCAGAAGAAGTAGTAAGACTAAATGTGTACATGGTCGCTACACGTTCAATAGTGACATCAATGGGTTTCTTTGTTGAGAGACTCCTCCTAGCTAGTTCTAAGACGGCAGAAAGAGCGCCAAGGAAGTCAGGGTGGGACTTAGTCAAGACAGACGATAAATCCAACGTTCACTGGATACAAGTTAAAAGTGGCCCGAATGATATGGACAAAGACCAGATAGTATACTGGTCAGAGAAGATACAGGAAAAGATAGATGGCGGTGACAAAGCATATATCGGTATAACCTACGGTAAAAGGACGAACAATACTGTCACTTTCGGGATAATGAAGCAGTTACTCCCCGACTGGGAGCTGAGGACACTCATCGGCCGGGAACTATGGGACTTCATTAGTGACGACCCAAAATACCACACTCGTCTATTCAAGACCCTCCGCAAAGCAGCAGAACAGATACTCCAGACACACTCCATATGCGAGGAGATTGAATCATGCATTGAGCGAGTAAGAACAGAGTTTATTGAAACATATGGTAGTGGCAATAAGGGCGTCACCAAATACATAGACGAGATATTTTAATCATCACTCTTCACTATGTCAAAAAATGCTCTTATTCTACGAAAAAAACAGTTTGTAAAATCAGTTGTTAATTGGGGAAAAAATAACCTACGTGAGTTCCCATGGCGTACAAACACCACCCCATATAAAGTTTTTATAGCTGAAGTACTCCTTAAGAGAACCACAAGTACAGCAGCAAAAAGGACATACACTGAGTTCTTAAAGAGGTTTCCAAGTATTAAAAAAATCCACCAGTCCCGACGGAGAGACATAGAAATAAAGCTAAGACCTGTAGGATTATACAATCAGAGGTCAAAGGGGCTTAAGGAGTCAGCAAGATATATAGTCAAGAAACATGCCGGGAAAATACCCGACGAATACCAAGAATTGATGAAAGTGCCACATGTAGGACACTATACTGCCGGTGCAGTACTATCCTTCGGGTTTGGAAAACCGGCTCCGATCTTAGACTCCAACGTCAGGAGAGTAGTCTGTAGAGTATTCCAAGACGAATTAGGGAAATCACCTACCGACAAGCAGATACTAGACTTCTTATCCGAAGTTATCCCTAAGAAATCACACCAAGTATTCAACTGGGGCCTACTAGACATAGGCGCAATAATTTGCTCATACCAGTTCCAAAAACACGACGAATGCCCTTTAAAAGAGATATGCGTCTACTATAGAAAAAGTTGAAAAGTCTAAACTTATGTGATGACTCAACTATCAAGCTGCTTTTCTTTTTTAATTTGCCCTTCCGCAACTCTGTGGTGCTCGGCCTACTGGCCTGCGCTCCTCGCCCTCACTTCGTTCGGGACAGTTAACAAGTGGCTAAACGGGAATTTCTTTTTATGAAATTCCTCCAATCCCGCCTGCGGCGGGACTGCGTTTACCCCCATTAGTTAGGCGTAATTCCGAGCGCGCACTTTCAACAGTTATATCTTATTTTCCTTAAAGGATCTCAGTGTCTGTTGTGCTGCAGTACGCACNTCCGAATATGGGTCTCTTTTTGCGTTTCTCGTGTGGTTTTTAATTTCTTNGTAGTTTTCTCCCTCTCCTTTTTCAGTGATTATTTTTCCTAGGGCCCCAAATGCTTCCTTTCTAACTAGGGCATGTATTGAATCTGTTTTTAGAAAAAATAGGTTTGCAGCATAATAGGTTAGGTTAGGATCCGCTTCCACCATTTTAACGAATGCGTGTATACCAGCGACAGTTAAATCAGGTTTTTCACTGGCAAAACTCTCATCTTCACCAGGGCCAGGAACATGCAGGATATCTCTTCCTGGAAATTCACCTCCGAGATAAACCGATTCTTTTAATTGGAACATGTTCACGATAATTGCCTCAGGAATGATGTCTGCCTCAGTTGAAACGAATCCCACCTTATTAATTGTAACAAACCCAACTTTACCCTCTGGTATGGAGGTACGAGTCTCGACAAGGGCTTTTCCTAATCCTTCATTTTCTTTGGGTAGATGAAAGCCGCGTCTCATTATCTTATGTAATCCAGGGTGTGTAGTATAGTAGTCGGCAAGTTCAGTACAGGTCGTAATCTTTTCTGTATCTGTTAGTGCGTTCTTTATTCTATCTACCATCTTAAGTATAGTCATGTGTCGACCTACGTAATCCAAGTCAACCTGATCAACTTCCTTGTCTTCAACTAAGAGTAAACGCCTACCTGGCCCAACTGACTTCAAGTGGAATGGATGAGCAGGCAGAACCAACCCAGGGTTTTCTCTAACAGTTTCTTCTTTCTTTTCCTTCATAACCCGTGGTGGTCCTTCCACTGGAAACTCAATCAATTGAAACTTATCGGATTCCTGTGATGGATTATCAAGTATTTTTTGCCTTTTATCTCCTGAAATAACCTTCATATTAATACAAATGTGTCGACCGGATTAAATTATCTTTCTGGTTAATACTCATAACTAACCTGTTTCCATTTAATAAATAATAAAAAAGCGCGCTCGGAACTCTACGCTCCCTTATCAGTCGCTCCGGGGCTATCGCCCACGCCTAACAGCGGATAAAAGGAAAATCCTATGGATTTTCTGCAAATCAGCCTCTTCGAGGCTGACTTCGTTTACCCGCTTTT
>AQSC01000046.1 GCA_000402775.1 Euryarchaeota archaeon SCGC AAA252-I15
AACAATCGGCGGGGAAGTAGCATCCGGAAAAAGCACCCTGGCGAAAAAACTCGCCAAAAGGCTTGGAGTGAAACACATATCAGCGGGTGCGATTATGCGGGAGTTGGCGAGTGAGAAAAAGATGAGTCTCCTCGAGTTTTCCAAGTACGCGGAATCCCACCCTGAAATCGACAAGCTTATTGATGAGCGGCAGAAGGAACTCGCATCTCACGGTGATTGTGTTGTTGAAGGTAGGGTTTCAGCACATATTATTCCAGCAGACTTTAAGGTTTGGCTTAAAGCCGATATTTCAGAGAGGGTGTTGAGGGCTCGTGGTCGCGGAGATGGTGACGTAGGCCTTGTTGATGCTATCAATTTGCGGGAGGCTAGTGAGCGGAGGCGTTATAAGGAGTTTTACGGTATTGATTTGGATGATTTCTCCGTTTTTGACTTGGTTTTAGACACCACGCAAATCGGTATTGAGCAGATGGTCGATATTGTTGAAAATCAGGTTAGAAAACTGTTGTAGAATCTTGTTTTTTAAGGTTTCAGGGAAAATAGTTTATTGTGGTGTTTTAGGTCATGAAACCAGTTAACGGGAATTCTTCTTGTAGGGGTCAGGCGGCCATTGAGTTTATATTGACTTATGCTTGGGTTATATTGATTGTTGTGGTTGTTTTAGTGTTGGTCTGGCAGCTTGGATTATTCCAGTTGGGGGGCACTATTGAACCTGGTTACATGGGTTTTTGGGGTGTCGTACCCTCTGACTTCCGGCTCTCTGAATCTGGGGATTTCAATATTTCTTTTGCGAATTTTATTGGGGCTAACGTGACAATAGAATCTGTTGCTGCGAATCATTCAGGTGTTGATGTTCTTGTTTCTCCTAGCGTTGTTGTTGAACCTGGCGAGCATGAGGTTGTTGATATGTCTGGGTTTATGCCTGGTAAAGGAGGCGGCCAGTTTCAGATTTTGTTGAGTGTTGATTATACTGATTCGAGGACTGGTAACCTGCATAAGAGTTCAGGCCGCATCTGGGGGTCTTATGAGGAGACATGATGAGTAATGGTGGCAGGCGGATTAGGTTAACGCTTTTTTCGTTGGCTTTAGTTTATCTTCTCTCTTTGAGTCTTGTTTCCCAGATAACTTATCCCCCCAAGGAGAATACTGGTGGTGAGGATATTTGGGCTGTGGGAGTCAACTATATTGAAGGCTTATTCATGGATATGGCCCAGCAGGTTACTCCTGATCTTATACAATGGATTACTGAGAATCCGGTGATTTATGACACGACTTCATCCCCTCCCATACCAGACTCAGGATATCAGGGGCTTACGAAATTAATATTAAAAATTATTTTGATACCTTACCAGATTCTAATATTGTTGACCGGCATTTACATAGTTTACGCTTCTGTTGTTCCGAGAAAAAGGGCTTTTGCAAAGCATTATCTTACTCGGCTGATTGTCGGCATGGTTTTGACGGGGCTTTCACCGATTATTTTCCAAGTTTTGTTGGAGATTGAGCATGGCTTGTTGCTGGCTTTAATCCAGACTAGTGTGGGGTCTGCTGGTGGGACGTGTCACGGAATGACTCCTGAAGACTGCTTAGACCACATTGGCGGGGTAGTAAGCCTTATGACCGCCTCCATGTTCGTAATGCCTTACACTTGTGCTTTAGGCGGTTTAGGGTTGATAATAGTTATTGCAAGCTATGCTGTAGTGTGGCTTAGGTGGGCTGTTGTAACTGCTTTGGGCATAATCTTTCCGGCGACCATCTTCCTGTACATGTGGAATTATACCCAAGGCATAGGCCGTAAGCTTATGAAGTATACTTTCATCTGGATTTTCATGCCGATTGTTCAGGCATTTTTTATTGTATTACTGGCCGAATCCGCAAGTAATTGGATGTCTCTCCAAGGCGCAATTATGGCTCTTGGAAGCTTTATCGGGGTTATGCTTTCACCCTTAATCCTGACGGGACTTCTAAAGGTTGTTGGAAGCATGACAGTCATGGTCGGTAGTAAAACTCAGTCGCCTTTTTTAACTGGTGCGGGCCACCTCATGATGGGTCACGGACCTTACTCCCTCTCTTCCGCAGCTTCAATGAAACTTCATAGAGACTCTCGTTTAAGGCAGGAAGGTCAAAGTCCTGGTGGCGTTCCCGGAGCCAAGCAGAGGCCTTCAGTAGGGGTTGGGGGCGGAGTTATGGGTGCTTTTAGGGCGCTTCGAAGTGGTGAATCCGCTACTTCGGCATTAAAGACTGGTTTCTTTGGGACTGCGGGTAAAGGCGGCTCTAAAGCTCCTGGTGCAAGCCATCAAGAGCGGTTTGAAAAGGGGGTTAATCAATTATTCGGCGGCGGTGGTTTGAGGATCGGGTCAAGACTTAAAGGTCTTGCAAACATTGGATTATCACTCACAGCTCAGACTGCGCACGCTCACCTACTACATCCTGTAGGCTACGGATTGACAGGACTCTTCCACAAGGAAAGCGATATTGCCCCTAAATGGCTTAGGGACCCTTTAAACCAAATTGGCGAGGCCTTTTTAGAGGGTAAGCCAGTTCGGGGGGTATTACAGGGTGTTGGGTCGGGTTTGGGCGTGTGGGACAAGGATAAGGGTATTCGTCCTTGGCGGCTTGCGGGAATGGTCGGCCTCGGCCTCGGCATGTTCACCCCCATAGGCCATGTCGGGTTTGCGGCTGCTGTGGGCGGAAGCCTTCTTGGAGGCTTTGTATTCGGTCAAGGTTTGAGTATGAAGGGTGTTGCTGAAGGGTACGGTGAAGCCCGAAGACAAGGTCGGGGTGTTATCCGAAGTGCTTTGTCTTCGGCTGTGAGTGGGTTAAACATTAAGGCCGGTCTTCTAGCCAGGAAGAGGGCTAGACTTCAAAAAAGACGGAGTAGGATGAACCGCCCCATCAGAAAGCACTTGGCGAGGTACGAGGACAGGCTGGCAAAACTAGACAGCGAAGCAAGAATTGGGTTTAACGGAACCCAGTTGGTACTCAACATGCCTGACGGCTCTTCAATCGACTCGACAACTCCCACCACTGCCGCAAATGCAGAGCTTAAGAAACTACAAGAGCAGATGAATCCTTCCGGCACAACTCCCGGACTCACTCCAGAGGCAGGCACAACACTCGGCGCGCTCGTAAACGAGAGAAACACCCTGGACAATCAAATAGAACAAGTCACCCACGAATTCGATCACCTCAACAACATTGGGAAGAGTGTGGACGCTCTCGCTTCATCCGAAGGTAAAGTCCCCTTGGAGGATAAGGGAAAAGAATTGGATTTGGAGGAGAGCGCCGACAAGCTGGACGGGGAAGCTGAGGAAAGACTTGCGGATGCGGGAATGAGCTTTGACGGGCTTGACGTTACTGAAGTAAATGATCGGGCAACCCGATCTGGGAAATCAGCTAATACAGTTATTGACGAGCATATTGACAGATTAGCACTTACACCCGCACAGAAGGCCCCGATGAAGGCTGTAGCGCATGCCGCTTATGCGGCTAATAATATCGATGCGTTGAGAGATGCGACTGGAAGGGTTGAACATTCTGGTGACAGTAATGAAGATATTTATACTCGTGCTTCAGGACAGATAAGTCTCATGGGTCTAAGACCCGAAGGGGAGCAGAGGAGAAAGAAAGTCGTCACTGAGGCTATCGGTATGCGGGCGCGCGCCGCTGCAAGACGCACGGTTGCCGCCGAACAGTTTGCCGGACTTGATACGAAGCGTTTCAGTACTGAACAGCTTGAGGGTAAAAAGAAATTGCTTGAGGGGGAGCTTGCAAGGAGGGGTTTAATCGATCCTATCTCTTTTGCTCCAACTTCGATGGGGCCTAGAAACGACAACGAGCGTATGATGCTTTCAACTTTTAACAGGGTTAACAGCGACTTGACTCAGGTCGTTGGGGGTTTGAGTCCCGCCCAGGAGAGGGATGCGAAGCGTATGAAGCCTAATGCGCGGGCGAGGTCTTTGTACGCTCTCTACGTTGAAAACCATCTCAGCACTACTGATCCAACGGGCTCGGACAAGACTACTTTGGCTATTCAAGAAGGTCACGGTGAATTGTTAGACCGGATCGCAAAGGATCCTCACATGCGGCAAATAATTCAACTTGACGATGACCGTGAGGCTGACGTTAATACTTTGTTGCCTGGCACAATTCGCGGTGACGAGTCTTCTGACGAGCTTAACGTTAGGAGACAGCAGATAAGCCGGGCCATTCAAGACCAGGGTAGGGCCGAACACTTAATGTCCCTTGGGCCGGCGGCGACTAAGAGAGATCAAAGGGAGGAGAAGGAGTTGAGGGGTAGGAGTGATGTGGTTCTATCTCCTCTGGGATTACATCCTACAATGAATGCTACGGTGATGTCAAGGGTAACTCAGGAAGTAAGCAGGAATCAGCTTCTCGACCAGCACGTGGTCAACACGCATCAGATGACTTATGACAAGGATGGCAACTTCCACCACGTCTCCGATAAGGAGAGGGCCGTTTATGATCCTAACAACCCACTAGGACCCCACGACACTACCGCCGCCGCTGCAGATATGATAGCTGCCGGCAACTCAGAGTTTACTTGCCCTGCCCGGGAGTTGTACGACTACCGTCAGAGAGGCCGGCAAATGCGCACTTTAACGGCTAAACGAGAGGCCTTCCACACCGTGGAAGAGTACGGCGGCTCGCCCGAAATAGCGGTTCACATGAGCCAGTACGACAGGGACGAATACAAAGCTCTTCCCACTCCCACTGGCGACTATATTGAGGATCCTGTAACGCACAGGTTCATACGCGCCCCAACACCGGGTACTGGGACACACAGTAAGGAGCGTCGTGAATGCTTTGTCTCGACTGTTGACGGGCTTTCGGACGAGGCTGCCGGGAATTTGCATAATGCAGGAATCAAGACTTGGGCTGAATTAACTGCTATTTACCCTCAGCACAGGCGTATGGCGGCTAGAAACTTGAGAAGGCAAGACCAAATAGTGGCAAACAATGGGGGGGCTGTTCCATTAGCCGGGACACCTGAAAAAAGACAATACGATAAACTTGGAAGAAAAGCCGGTGAATATGAATCTACGGCAAACGCACAGGGTGAGGGGGATATTTTCAAGGTCCCTGGTGATCCAAGACACTTGGGCCTTCCAATGATTGACCAAAACGGGATTAATACCACAGTCGAAGACGTTGCTTCTGGTGCTCAATACATTGATACTGGCACTAATACTGCAGATTACCATTTAAATGCCACAACAAAAACTTATGACTATACGCCTGGTGCTGGAGAATACGAGCGGCAAGGTCTTGCACCGGTTTCCCCGGATGTTATCGATTCAGTTTACGAGTACTTGAATCCGGTTAAATTACACGGTAAAAACCATATAATACCCCTTAGAGTCTCTCGGGCTCCTCGCAATCCCGTCGTCGAACTCGACTCGGTTGAAAGGCAGCTTAAACTCGCTTCGGAGCGTGCGGGTCCAATTCAGAGGGAACTTATTTCAATACAAGATGGCATGTCATAGAAGGAAAATTTTCTTCACGGTAGTGTTGGTGGTGTCTCTTTTAGCGCAGCAGTCTAGCGCATTTCCTGCCTGGGCTTTTATCCAGAATACTATAGTTCAGAGTTTTCACATTTTATCTTTTGGAGTTATTGGGCTCGTTGAGATTACCTCCGTTCTTATTGCAGCCATGGTTAAGGCTAATCCTTGCGTTTATGCGGGCCCTCTCCCAACCGACGAATGCAGTACAGTCTTGGGTGACATTCCAGTCGACGCTACTATCCGGGGTATGAATGTCTTGCTGATAAGATCCTTTATGCCCTTCTATGTGTCTTTATTCCTCCTGCTTGGACTCTACATGATTTTGATGCAAGGTTCTCCTAAAGGCAGGGCCCAGGCTAAAGCCTTTTTTGTAGACTTGATTGTTGGAATGATATTGGTTGCCACTTCCCCAATACTATTCCAGATAATCCTCAACATTTCTTCGGCGGTGTCTGAATACGTCTGGAGTGAATCAGGAGTCAATCTCGAAGACATGAAGGATTGGTGGGAAACAGGTCCTGACACTCGGACATACTGTTGTTTTTTCTTCATTTCCCTTGCATCAACAGTCAGTGCATTCATCGTGGCGGTTTTTAGGTATTTCATGGTAATGCTTTTTGCCGCAATGTTCCCTCTAGCAGTATTCCTCTACTCATTCAGGTTTACAAAGGGTATGGGCAACACTTTAATGAGGTTTTCCTTCCTTGCGATTTTCAGTCAAGTAGTTATGATGCTGTTCCTAGTGCTCGGGGTTAAGGCGTACCAGGATTCAACCCTCGGAATCCCCGCATTCAGGGTTTTGTTCGGTATCGCTGCGATGACAGCACTTTGTTCAACACCATTAATCATGCTAAAAGTCATGCATTGGCTTGGAGGAGCAGTATACGCCTACTCCTCGAGAGGAGGGGGGGAAGGCATTCGAATGGTTTCACAGCTCATGCGGGGGAGAGACCTAGCTACCGCAATAGTTACTGCCGGCGGCCGATACCAGACCACCCACACCCTCGGAATGTATGAGGCTGGGGGAGAGCGTATGAAGTCTCCTGGATGGGGTCAGATGGCGGATGGGTTAGGTGAACGCCCCGGTTTCCCCCACCGCGGGGCGATTGGTGGGGGCGAAGCATATGATCGAGGACACCGGAAGGGCAGGCTAAGGACTGGGTCGTCTCTCGTAGCTCTTATGGGTGGGACTTCCGGATTGGAAGGTTCCGCGGTTAGTCCTGGATTAGCACCCTCGCCTGGATTACCTATTGGGGGGGTGACTCCTAAAGCAACGAGGAGGCTGAATTTTCCACCACCCCTACCACTTTCCACTCCAAGTTCTAAATCTTCTGGAGGTGTACGGCATGCAGCAGCAAAAATCTCTCCGCATTTTTTACAACCTTCAGATTCCACTTCGATCGGTGCTGGAGTATCCCTTAGTAAACAATCAACAAAGCCGATTCAAATCAAGTCCGGAAAAGGTGTTGTACAACCAGGATCCTCCAAACCCATTAGAATGCCCCGAAAAGTAGACCCTAGAAAAGCCGCTGGTGACGCTCAAAGCGCTGGGAGGGCTTCTGCAAGTAAGGCAGTTGAAGGGATAGGAAGTCGAATTGGGGCGATTAATAAGGATGCTAACGCCCGGATTGACGCTGCTAGAAGGGCGGCTAACAAACAAATGAATTCCTTAAGATATGGTGAGAGTCCTCTCGTCGCCCAACAAGAAGGAGGTGAAGATGTAGGGGAACCTCAAGTCCCAGAAGGGCTGTTCAACTCCATGAAATACAAAAAACCAAGGACACCTCCCAAACCAACCCCTCAACCGGAAACACCCCCTCAACCAGGATATAAACGCCCGCCACCCTGGTTTAACGAAGCGAAGAAATTAGGAATCGCCAATAAAAACATGAAACACCTTGCGCAAATGAGCCACACTAAAGCACAACAAACCCTCCGAGGACTTGAAAAAGCAAGTGAGAAACACGGCAAGAGTCCTGACGAGCTTCTCACAAAATCAATGAAGAGGGAAAGAGTTGAGGGCAAAACACCCAGCCCACGCAGAACACCTGCAAAACCCAGCCCACGCAGAACACCCCCAACAGAACACGGTATTCCCACTGGTCCTGCCAGACCTCGAACAGTACATGAAATGCACGATCACTTGAAGACTCATGGTGCGACCCGGTCAGACCGGGTTAATATGACTGAGGAACTCCTCCAACGCAAGTTAAGCTCGCGGGAAGAAAAGTCCGTTTTAAAAGCTCACGATGTTGGGGGGAAGATAGATGATCTTACAGGACGGGAGAAGATTGCTAAAGGAAGGGAAATGTTGGGCACATTCCGAGATGAATACGAGGGGCGAGGATTACCAAAAGATGAGGCTCGAAGTCAAGCTCGAAGTGACGTCCAAAAAATAATGGACGCGGGAATTGCGGGATATGGGTTTGGAGAATTTCAAGAATTCGATGAAACGAAAAAATCCAAATATTATGGCCGTCCAATAGAGCCTGATGACTTTTTAGAACATCCAAAGGTATTTGGTACTGTTGGTAGTAGGGATGAGTTACACCCCCGAAAACATGCTGACCGGCCGATAGAACCAAGAGACTTTATCAAACCATCAAAACAGTTGGATGAATTAGACGACACTTATGAAGGAGTTAAAGGGGAAGGCATGAAACCTCCCTACCCACCACCTAAGAGTAAGCCAGACCGTCCAGGTCCTCCAATAAAACCTGAAGACTTCGGCCTTCCTGAATCACCCAAGCCTTCTGGGAAACCTCTTAGAGATCCTTTTGAGGTTCAACCTTCTAAGACTAAGCCTACTCCTCGTCGAGACCCCGGGAAACCTTCAAGGGCCCCCCTTAAACCACCACAACTTAATGACTTACCTGATTCAACACAACCCCTTTCAGAAATGAAGCCTGAAGATATGGTCCATTATGATGGCGAGCATTGGTATGGTTTCACTGGATATGATACCAAGCACCCTGAATATCATCTCTACAAGACTAATGACGAGGCTTTAAAAACTAGCGAGAATAGTATTGAAATGGCCAAAGTCATGGATATTCCTGATTACAAACCAAAAGACCCAGGAATATTATATGCTAGCAAGGACGAGCGTGAAAACACAATCAGGGCAACAGAGCCGGAGCAACTTGTTTCAACTGATGGAAAGGACTGGTTTGTAAACATGAATCCTCATGTTAGTGTTGAGGACACACATAAACCTGAGAAAGTAGGTTCAAAGGAGGAGGCATTTAAAATCGCAAATGAAGTAATTAATCCAGATGTTGGTGCAACCTCGAAATCTTATGGGACTCCTGAACCAACGCATGCCCGGCCGGGTCCACAGCCTCCAAAGACTGGCAAGACTCCAATTCAACCACCTTCCCCATTGCCTGATGTTTCCGGTGATTCATCCTATAGTTTTTCAGTAGAACCAAAGTTTTCCGAGGAGGAAAGGCGGGGTAGGAAAGAAAATTTAGCAAAACATCTTGTTGATCTTGAGGACTCTGATCCTAAAGTATCAAACTTTTTAAGCAGAGGGTATCACAGGATCCAGCAGCATGAAAAGCGGGGTAAGCTTGGGGAGGCTGATAGCGAGCTGGATGCCCTTGGAGGGGCTGCTACACGGATTACTGAGATTAAAAGGAGAGAGAAAGCGATTGCCAAGCACAGGGCTAAACTGCAAGACCCTAAATCTGGGGGCTCTGACCCCGATTATTCAAGGCGGGCAATACAAAGACTCCAGGATGAAATTGATAAACGCAAGCCAATAAGAGACAAGAAATTAACTGCATATCATGAGTTAACTGGCGTGGAAATTCCTGAATCCTTAAGGCCTGTCTCGGTACTGGCGCAACCTCAATCTCATCCACCTTCTGGTCTGCCTACTCCTCAGGAAGGTGTTCCTTCGACTCAATCTCCGTCTCCTCTACCGTCGGGTCCGCCCGCTCCTCCGACTCCCCTCACTAAAAAAGAGTACGATAAAAATCGCCGTATTGTCGGAGGTAAACTGGGTACGGAGGTTTTGAATGAATTTGACGAGGTCTTTAAGAACGAGCCGGAACTAAAACAACATGGTGTGATGAAAAACATTTCCGCTTTAAGGGAGAAAATCGATCCTGCGAAACTCATGAGCTTAATGCGTGAATTGAAGGTCTCCAAGAATCCGGAATGGGCTCTCAGAATGAAGGCATTGGAAACCGAAAAACCTAAGCCAAAGCCGCCTGTAACAACCCGGGCTCGGCCGGGTCCACAGCCTACTGAACTCAAGCTTAAGCCTTCTGAGCCTAAGCTTAAGCCTTCTGAGCCTAAGCTTAAGCCTTCTGAGCCTAAGCTTAAGCCTTCTGAGCCTAAACCCGAGTTTGCAGGTGAATCAGAATCCAGGAGAAAATCTCCTACTACTCCAGAAAAACCTTCGGAGCCGGTAAAGTCGAGGAGAGAGCGAGCTATTGAGGAAGGGGATGTTGTCCCAGAGACACCTGCAGCAGGGAAAAAACCCGGAGAAGACCTCAGTAAAAAAGGGAAAGATGTGGATTTGCGCAAACAGCAGATTAAAGTTAAAATAGACCGTTTAAAACAAAGGAGGGATCAAATACGGTCAATGGGTGGGGATTTCAAAAACCTGGACACTCACATATCTTCACTATCAAGCATGCTCGGCAGGAACCTTACCAACGCTGACTACGCTAGGATGAAATCAATTGGAAATATGGGGGTAATAGAAGCTGATAATAAATACAATGAGGCGAAAAAAAAGAAATCTGAAAGATAAATATCCCTACCTTTTAACCGACTTGATGATCACTCCGCCAACCCGGACTGGGACGAGCTGTTCGCTCAACTTCATGGCTTCACGAAGCTTATCTTCAACAGTCGCGTAAATAGTATACAAAGGCTGTTTCAGCGTAATCTTGTCTCCGACCCCGACGTGCAAGTAGACTCCAGCCGCCTTGTTTTTCGGAGCGCCCGCAGCCCTCGCAACATTGGAGATGAGTTTACTGTCAATGTGCTTGACCCTGCCTTTCTGTTCGGACAAGACTTCGTAAGTCTTATCCCCGACGACTATATCTCCCGGCTTGACGTTGGGGTCGCCTCCCTGAAGCTTGATTATCTCGCGGAACTTCCTATCAGCCTTACCTGAAGACAGTATTTCTTCGGCGACTTTACGGCCCTCACCCTTATGGACTTTTCCTGAAAGCTCGAGAAGCACTCCCGACAAGTCCACTGCCTTATTCGCAAGATCAACAGGCCCTTTACCTTGAAGCACCTTCAACACGTCTATGGCTTCTAGTGCGGGCCCGATACCATTGCCTATGGGCGCAGTCCCGTCTGTTACGAGGCATTCAGTTGAAATATCAAGTCTCTTGCCCAGTTCGATGAATTTCCTGGCTAGACTGTTCGCCTGGTCCATGTCGTCGATTTTCGCACCCTTCCCCACGGGAATGTCTATAACAAGAAAGTCCGAGTCAACAGACTTCTTTTTAGCCATAACAGACGCTAAAACCTGACCTTCAGGATCGATTGAAAGCGCGTATTCAGCACGGATTATTTTGTCGTCGGCTGGGGCGAGGTTTACTGAACCCCCCCACGCAATACAGCCTCCAGCCTTCATAACAATCTCTTTGAGCTCGTCGATTGTGAATTCGACGTTCGCCAAAACCTCCATAGTATCCGCAGTACCTGCAGGCGAAGTTATCGCCCGCGAACTCGTCTTAGGAATAGTTAAGCCTGCTGCCGCAATTATGGGGACAATAATCATGGTCGTCCGATTACCTGCGACTCCTCCAATACAGTGTTTATCTACCGTGTCGTCTCCAAAGTTGTGGTGTTCCCCGCTTTCCACCATCGCTGAAGTCAAGGCCACGGTTTCGTCCATGTTATACCCGTTTATGTACGTTGCAGTAACCAAGGCTGAAAGCTCTATGTCGGAGAGATTATTGTCTACAATGTCTTGTATGATCTCCCTGATTTCGTGGCCGTGCAAGACCCCCCCCGAAATCTTCTTCTTGATGAATTCCACAGATTTAGGCCTGGAAGTAGCATTAACATCCACAACATCTCCGTCTTTCACGTCGAGAAGCTCTTTTACCTCCTCGAAAATCCCTATCTCCCCCCTCTTCACAAAGGAGGTTGTCGTGTCGACTATGGCCGTGACTGTGTTCGCGCCTTTTTTAATCTTTATCCTGTCAGAAACGTGTATTCCCATATCCTCTACGTCCTCGTCGTTTAAGACTACGATGGGTTTTCCAGTCTCGATTTCATAAAGCCTGACCTTGGATTTCATTGTAAACTAGAAATTAGCTTCTGAGAATAAATATTCCCTCAAATTTCTGTGTTGAAGTTCCAAGCCCCCTTTTTTAGCAAACTCTTCGAGCAATCCGTGAATCCTGATTCTTCTTGTTAGATAGTCTGCGATTCGTACTGGGTAGAGTTGCGGGTGGAAGATGTCGTCTTCACGAGCCCATGCCGAGATCAGAAAATTCAGGTCTTTTTGAAAGTCGGGGTAATTGAATTCCCACCTTACGGTCAGGGGGGGTGAAATCTTGTTTGGTTTGAAACACAAGTTTTTCCCTGGAAGTTTAAGGTACACTATATGAATTCCAGTATCATCTTTCACGACGTATTCTTTCGGTTTTAAAATGTTGTCGAACAAGTAGAGGTTAGTCCCCTTAACGTTCGCATGTGATGCGAAGTCTGTTTCATGCGAGTCTTCGACCATCGAAACAACCTTATCCTCCATAATCTCGTCATATGCACTCCTTGCTTTTTCAAACTCTTGGAACTCGCAAGGCTTGTCCAAATCTTTGGAAATGCAGTGGATACTGCCGTCCACAATCCTTAAAACCTCTTTCTCACACTCTCTGCCAGCTTTTTTAAGTAAATAAAGCTCTTCAGATATTCGAATAAGATTTAATCTGAATTCAGTATCTGAATACGGTTCAAAGACTCCAAGGTCGATCTTCGAGTCATACAACAAGTTTTCGTAAGGTATTGTCCCCTGCCCTACAAGGGTGTCTTGCGAATCCCTACCAGTATAATCTGCTGCAACACAGATTGTGTGAACTCCAAAAATACTGTGGAACTTTAAGTCAAGTTTTCCGAACGAGGAGTCGACACCTAAAACAGTTTTCACATTTTCAGGTTCAAACTCCCCAGAAAATTTTATGTCGACGCCGTCGGAAACGAGCTTCTCCCTTACTACCTCAAAATCTATTTTTTCAGGTTTAACTGATTTTTCGAGCAAGCTAATCTTATCCTCTAAGACGGTTTCATCAAATCTGAAATCAGGGGTTAAACTCCTCATATGCTATAATCCCTGCGTAATCCAGCCAAAGCGTTTAAACCATAAGACGTAATCTCGTACTCCTTCGTGATGTAGTCGATTTCCCTAAGCCTCGACAACGCTAGTGCTAGAGTTTTCTTGTTCACATCCTCTCTAGCTAAAAGTGTGGTGAGGGACCTTTTACTATCCAAGGTCAAGAGTATTCTCTTTTCAAGGGCTGTTAATCCTTTAGCCTCAACCCTAGCTCTCGCTACTATCCTGTTGAAATCTGCTAGAATCTCTTTTCGACCATCATACATGAATGCGGCTATGCCGAACGTCGCTTTATAGTCGATCAAATTGACGCTTCTATGAGAATACTTTAAGTTCACGTCTGAGTAAACCTCCCTGCCCACAGTGAGTATGTTACTCATCTCAATTTCTGATTCAGATTCACCCGAATCCAACACGAGTTTCTTGTTAGTCACAAAAACAACGCCTTCCGACCACTTTTCACCCCCGATTAAACCGAAAAACAGCTTGAACACACTACTCTTTGAAAGAGGGCTTCTATTCACAAATTCAAGCTCATACTTGCCTAACGGAATCTCTAAACCCAGTTCAAAAATTTCTTGATGATACTGCGAGTATATGGGCTGGATTCTCGACAAAATCTTCTTCCAAGTATTATATGCACCGTACTTGTCCTCTACCACCTCGACCATGTCCATCAAAAGCTCGAAGAATTGTGCTCTAGCCTTAGATGGCACATCCCCGTCCACTTCAAGCAATCCGTCGTGGGTGGCGTGTACCCCAATCTTGTATTTATCCTCTATTTCCGTGGCTGAGTGAGCTGCCCTTGCGAGTACGAGCTTCTTGTTTTCAGGGTGTTTAATGCCCTCCAGGAAAGTGTTTATGAAGCCTAAGTAGATTAAAACGCCTGTATCTATTCTGTTGGATATTTCCATCGGCTTGCAGTTACTCGATTTTAGATATCATGCCCGTTTTTGCGGATATTAGTATGCCGTCCTTGTCTATTACGAAAGGGAACATGCTGAGGGAATGTTTTGTGTCCCTCATCTTCAAGACTTCCAGAACTCGAACTCTGTCGTTTTTCCGTGGGAGTAAATACAAGTTTATAACCCCGTCTGATGCGAATTCTTCTATCGTGTAGCTCGCATCCTCCCTCCTTGCGTACGATTTTTCACTTGTAACGATAGTCGTGCAGTTTAATGAACTTAAGAATTCATACAATTCGATGAGGTTGTTTCGGTAGGCATCCTCGTTTCTAAAGTAAAGGCGCATAAGAGTCAAACTGTCGATGACTACTCGCTCTATCCCGTGTTGATTTACGTATTCACCAATAATTGAGTTTATGTTGTCGTAGTCGTTCCTCTGAATCCTGGTGACAATAATGTTCTTGTTCAAATGCTTGTCCCAATCCCACTTGAAAAGAATCTTAGCGCTGTCGACAACCCTTTCAGGGGAAACTTCCAGCGAGACGAATAATCCCTTCTGATTGTACTTTTCCGCACCCTTGTAAAGGTACTCGTAGCTCATAATCGTCTTGCCCGTACCCGGACCGCCTGTTACAAGGACGTGCCTGTTCTTAACTAATCCGCCATTTAATATATCATCAAGACCTTGAATGCCTGTTGGAACTCTGTCAGCCATAGAAAACACCTTCAATTTTTTACACTAAAACATTAGATTAACTGTATAAAATACACTTAATAAAAATGGATGATTGCAAGGTCTACGAACTCGTAAAACAGATCCCGCCCGGTTCGGTCTCAACCTACAAGGAAGTTGCAAAAGCCGTGGGAAAACCAAGGTCTGCGAGGCCTGTCGGGAAAATATTGTCTAAGAACCCTGACCTTCTTAAAACCCCATGCCACCGTGTCGTACACTCCGACGGGAGGGTTGGCGGCTACGCCAGCGGCGTTTCAGAGAAAACCCGGCTCTTGGAGTCGGAGGGAGTGTCCATAAGAAAAGGGGAAGTATTAAGGCTCGACGAAATAATCTTTACTGATTTCAATTCAAGTCGTACCCAAGACAATGGTTGAGTCCAAATTCCGGGCTGCCGAAACCATCCCTTCGAAAAGAGGGTGGTTTTGCGAAAGCATTAGAAAGTCGGGTGCTGCGACAGGATAAGCGTTCGGGCTAGCCTTTTCAACTAATCCAGATTTTCTTGCAGCTAACTGGTCTTTGAGCGTCCAGGCCAGTTCGTTGCCCCCCCAGATTCCTGTCGGCTGCATTGCGGTTGGGCCGAGGATTTTGCGGGCGAACCGTCCGACAGCACTTGCGTCATTAGGCTTCACCCACTTCACAGGGGAATCCAAGCTGATTCCGACCAACCCTCCCCTCTCGCGCAACCCGTCTATGAGCCTGCTCTCGTATCCGTGGAGGAACTGGGGGTGGTTTTTGAAGAGCTGCTCGTCCATCGAATTGAGGGTGAGTACTGGTACCGCCCCCGCTTTTGCCAGTTCGCGGGCTATCCCGTTTGTGAGCTGAAGAGAGGCTTCAAGCATTTTGTCTGCGTACTCTACTTCACCTGCGTATTGTGGGTCTTGTTTGTACGCTTCCCCGAATTGTTCCTTAAGCTTTGCGAGAGTCTCTAACGCTCCCCTATAGAGCTTGTTTGAGTCTGCCATCGCGAGTGTTGCGTCCAACACTCCTCCGACTTTCACCAATACAATCGAGTCCGGGTTTTCCTCCCTGATTTTTCGGACGGCCTCGCAGTATGCCGGCAGGGGGTAGTTTCCCGCGTCCACGCCACCTGCTTCCGCAGGCGTCAACGGCATTATGCCATTATCGCCAAGGAATTTCTCCGCGGCTTCAACCTCAATGGTGGTCGTCCACCGTTTGGGGGATGTTATCATGAGCATGCCCGGAAGACGTGTCCTACTAACTGCATCTTTTTGTGCTCTGATTCCCAGCCAGCCTGCGCGGGGCACGGCGAGTACTGCTTCTTCAGCACCCCTGAGCGTGATATCCACTATGTATGGGTCGTAGGGGAGTGTGATGACCGGAACTGCCGCGTCAGTCCGCGAGGCCGCTTTAACGAGATCCTCGCTTGTGGTTTTAAGGTTGCCTGCCTCATCATATTCTCCTGGGTAAACTGGAAGTTCGACGGGAAGAAACCCTCTTTCATAAGTCTGGTGGGCCCGCATATCTCTTATGATGTCTCTACTCCCTAATCTTCCCGCAGACGGTCTTACAGCCTCCTCAATCATATAATAAATTAAGAAGGGTAACTTAATAAAATGGAAGAGAAACAGGCTGAAAAAGCTTGCAAGTGCGGGATAACGACGTGAGGTTGCCGGTCTATCGCATTTGCGGTTTTAACTGCATTAATCATCTATTTTGCGGCGAAATACCTGCTCGTTCAAAACCAGACTCACATTCTTAACCGTCCTTCCCATCGCACACCCCCAGTTTCTCCTGGACGAGCAGCATCCGCTCGCCCACAGGATTCACCCTCGCCATGTCCGAGATGAGCTTGTATTTCCTCAGAAGCTTTCCGGCCGCGTTCTCAAGGATTTCCTGCCTGTTTCCAAGATTCACTCTCCTGCCGGCAAGCGCGGGCCTTACAGTCCGTATCTTACAGGAGAGCGTGCTGAACGCCAGGACTCCCACATTTTCGTCGCCGGGCTCTATTATCTTGTTCACCCCAACCACCCACACGTAGTCGGCAGAGGAGGTATAGTCTGAAAGCTGTTTGGAAAGCCTTTGTTTGTCGTTGTCCCAGCGCATCTTGACTTCGAAGACGTGTATCCCCGGATTAAGGGCAGTCTCGTATGGCGCGGGAGTCTGCACGTAGAGTATGTCAGCCCGCGACCCTGCCACCGGCACCTCGAAAAAGAGCGTGTTTTGCGGGAGGCTGAAGGCGGTCTTCAAGGATTTTCCGACGAGATAATGGAGTTCTGTCTCCTTTACGTGCATGGTCGTCGAGATCGTATTACCGTTTGCGAATGCTCCCATCATCACCCCTCCAGGCGATTGATATAACGGTGGTTAGTCCGTAATCGCGGGTGATCTGCGCAACCTTCTCGTGCACCAGGTCTTTTATGGCCTTAGCCTCCTCCTTACCGACGCCGTCACCGTCAAAGTAGTTGATGCAGTTTATGAGAAGCACCCTGCACCCGTTGTTTTTCACAAACTCCTCAAGCTTTTCGACGACAAGCTCCTTGAGCTGGTAGAGCGTGAACGGACGGGACACAAAAATGTGTTTCAGATACTGCCTTCCTCGGCCGCCCGAAGCCTTGTTTATGAAGTAGGGGTCGAAGCGGTTGGCGCAGTCCACAAACATGACTTCACCCTTATCCTGAAGCCCTACTGCCACAGCCATCATGGCGGGCACGACTTCAGCGTAATGGTCCTTAATAACCGAAACGGTTCCAGAGTTCAAAGCAATCATATTGTATCACCAGAAAATCAATCGCCGTATAACACGTAAAAAGTTGTCGTACAGAGCAATGGAAAAGTGTGCGAGGTATTTTTCCGCATTTAACCATAATACTTGTAATGCAAAAAAAATTTTCACGCAGAAGGAATGCTCCAGCCCAGGGCGTACTGCATGCTATTAATGCAGCGAGCTCTCCAGATGAAGTTGACGAAATCCTTTCCGGTGGTGAGCAATGGACTGTCATAAACGAGGGAATCCGCCGGGAGAGAAAGAGCCTGGCTCGAAGCGGCAGGGAATCCGGGATGTGGCTTGACGGAGACACTGCGAGAGCGCTTCTAAGAATACGTCAGTGCCCTGACGCGTCCGATGAGCTCGGGCTTAGGATACAGGATCTTTTCGTCGACCAGGGCCTACCTTTCATTGAGGATACGGTTGAAAACGTCTTTGGTGAGGAGGGAAGGATATCCCACACAATGGTCGACGGTATGCTGGGTGTGGCAGATTCGGTCGACTCATTCGATCCTTTTGGTGGTGAGTCTTTTACGTCCGTGGCGGCTCGTTCAGTGGTGCGGAGCTTGGCTAAGGGGGTTGAGGTATCTCGGGAGGATGAGCACGGAGCCTTTGTTCGGGGTAAAATAATTAGGAGACTCCGCGATGAAATCGAGGCTAAGACCGGCAGTGCCCCCTCAATAGGAGAGGTTGCGGGAATCCTTGAGTTCGAGCCGTCCGACGTCTTGGAGGCGCTTGGTACGGGGGGAACTCCAGAGAGTCCGGAGGACGAGGCATTGTATCTGGTTCAAGCTGCGGGGGATCCAGCGCAGATTCTCACTCACGCATGCAAGCACCTTGACCCGAGGAGCTGGCTTGTTTTCAAGCTTGCGGCGGGAGTCGGGACGAAAAGACAGGGAGGCTACGCCGTAGCCGAGATCGCGGAAAACATTGGGGTTTCCAGTGATGAAGCCTTGAAAATATTAACTGATGCTGGAACGAAATTAAAGCGTTATGTCGCAAAACCCGTTTCCGAGGTGGATGCGAAGGCTTTAGACCACAGGGACGTCGGGTACTTTGAGAACACGATGCATCATAGGCTCTTTAACAACCTGGAGAGTAGGGCGAGGTTTAGGAGATACTATGCAGAGTTCGTCAAGACGGGGGATATTGAATCCTTCATTCCCGCGCAAATAGGAACGCGAGGAGACAGGTTTATGTTCCTTCGCACTCTTAACGGACTCTCCCAATCAGAGCTTTCACGGCGGACTGGTGTTGGCAGATCGGCAGCAGTAGGATATGAGGCTGACGGCCTTGATTATGTTACTGGAGACGAGGTCTTGGGCAGTGGCAGAAGCGTACAGAGGACTATTGGCAATCTCGGGAAAATCCTTACCTGGTGCGGTTTTGAGGGGGGTGTCGCAAAGTTCCTCTGGAATAAAACCCCCAAACAGTGTCTAGCAGACTGGGGGGTTTCCGAGCCGGGTGCAAAACTCAGGGTTTCCCGGCGGCTTTCAGGTAAAACAACCAAGGATGTAAGCGACGCTACCGGGATTTCGCGGGTCGTGATAGAGCAGTATGAGCGGGGCGCACTCTCAGGGATAACCAGGGAGGAGTTGTGCAAGGACAACACTCAGGTAGTCAAGACGATTAGGAGGGTTGGTGCAGTACTTAACGAAGTCGGCTTCGACGGCGAGGTCTCGGAATTCCTCTTCGGGCGAAAAGCGGTGGACGCGCCCACTCGTTTAGGGATTAGACGCCACCAGGGACGGAGATTTCGGGTTTTGAGGCGGCTTCACGGTGTGAGCGGCAAAGAGTTGAAACGCGATATTGGTGTGACCCACAGTACCCTGGCCCGCTTAGACGCCATGGGAAATATTGTCAGTCCCGACGTGACTCGTCCGCAGAATAAAGACCAAGTCAAGGTCAAAACAATGAAGCGGGTGCTGGATCACATCGGATGCGACGCCCCAGTAAGCAAGGTCTTGTTCAACATGGATCTCGACAGAGCACTCGATAAAATCCCCACTTCCGCGTGCGGTAAGCTACGGCTTCTTAGAATCCTTGCCGGGAAAAATCCCGAGGAATTCACGCAAGCAAACGCCGAGACTGTCCGCAGCTACGAGGAAGGTGAACTAGACCTACTTGGCAAGGGTATGATTCTCAAACCGAGAAGTAAGGCAGTTCAGCTAGTGAAATCCCTGTCTATGATGCTATCGGAACTCGGCTACGACAAAACTGCTGCGGAATTTCTATGGCATAAGAAACCCTGTGAGCTTCCAGCAGAGTGGGGTATTGCGCTTCCCGGGGAAAAGATGAGGGTTACCCGGGTTGCGTCCGGAATAACCCTGCAAGACGTCATGGGTGAAACAGGAATTTCTTCTGTAGGCTTGGATACTTGCGAGAACAAGCTTGAGCCCGTTTCTGTTGAGGATGTGGCAAGAGGGGAAGGCTCAAGACTTATGGTTTTATCGATCAGGAACATCCCCCCAGTCCTTGACGCAATAGGTTATGCGGGGGGTGTAAGCCGTCTGTTCTGGGAGAAGAGCTCGCAAGAGGTTTTAAGTAACCCAAACCTTACCCTCCTCGGGCGCGTGAGAGTGGTCCAGTTCCTTTCGGGAATGGAAAAATGGGGGCGGCAACAGTTCATAAGATACCTTAAGCGTACTGGAGTTGAAGCACCGGGTGACGTAGCTCTCGACCATTTAAAGCATCTTGAACACGTACATGACCTGGGAGTTAAAGCAGGGTGCGTTGCCTCCTGGAGCGACTTTTTCCCTGGTAGAAGCAACGAGGAAGTCTTGAAGGTGCTCGCCGGAAGACAAGCGGAATACGTCGACTTGCAGCGCACACGGTATGAACGCCACTTGAAAGAGGTTAAGTGGGGGAGGAAGAGTTAATGCAAAAAAGGATTCGAAGAAATATTAGGATTCCCGATTTCATAGAGCAGGGAGGTTTCGGAGGCAAGACTGTTATGCAAGCTGGTTTTGAGTGCCTTATGGCGGGTTCCACTCCAGGAATTGGTTTTTCGTGGATTGACGCGGCATCAAATACTGATGTTACGGGGCCTTTGATGTTCGAGCGGGCTCAGGTGTTGGCCGGGGGGGCTGGCGGAGAGTTGAGTCAGGATGTTATCGGTTGCGCCGCTTCCGGCCCTGAGTATTTCGCTGGATTCGAGTCTGTGGTAGGGCACTTCGGTGGAGTTGAGGGTGTTTCAGGGAAACGTGTCGTCGACCTCGGTGGGGGAAAGCGTATTGGACCGATCATGCCTGTAGCTACTTTAAGTCGTTTGGGTGCTGAAGTCGCAGTCGTCGACGAATGCTTTCTTCGAACTGAAGGATTATTCGTTAAAAGCGATATCCGGGATTTCCTGCGTGGTCTACCAAATGGAAGCGTTGATGCCTTCCTCGCTTTCGCAACTCTGGAAGGGGGTTCGGGCGACACTGAACTCTATCGGAGAATGTTTGAAAGCGTCATGCGTCATGTCAATGATCCTGAGACTGAGGCGGCTTTCATAGCGTATTTTCGGCAGCAGCGCGCTCTTCGACCCGACGACTCTGAGGCGGCTGAGTTTCTGGATGGAATCATTACAGCAAAACCTGGGGCTGGGGGAAAAAGTTTCAGGGAAGTCTACGACAATTCCGTGGAGTCGGAAGGTTATCTTGATGAAGTTTATGCGTTAATGCGTGATAAGCTCGCACCCGACGGTGTCGCAGTCGTCTTGAACCGCCTCGACGACAAGGGGTTTCGGGAGCCTGAGCTAGAACGCCATGGTTTTAAGGTTGATCGGGTGGGTCACTTGATTGGCCATCCACCCGGTAAAATGATGGTCCGAGTGATCAAGCTAGTTCACTGATTTTTTCCGTGAATTCTTCAGTCTTCTTCTCGTAGTCTCCGGATTTCACGTCTTCTTCCTTGAGAATCAGGGTTGCAATGGGTGTTTTCCCGGAGCTTTTTGTCATGGTGTTTATTGCCGCTCGCCCACGCATTCCACCGTGTGTTAGGAAAAAGGCGGCTTTTTCTTGGAGTTTTTCCGAGTTTTTCTTAAAGAACGCTTTCAAGGGTGTTGAAAGGCTGAAGCACCAGACTTGCCCTCCGACCACTACAAGGTCGTATTCACCCAGATTGTGTTCGAGAGGTTTTATCTTGGGTAGTTTCCCGAGAAAGCATCCGAGGAAGGACGTGAAAATTCTCGGATCATTCATTCCAGACATGGCTTTGACAAGCTTTATCTCCTCGACGTCCGCCCCCAGTTTTTCTGCAATAAGTTCTCCGACTTTCCTGGTGTTTCCGGTAAGTGAGAAATACACGACCAATGTTTTCATGGTTGAGAATGGGAATTCGTGTTTTTAAATGAATCTTAAATATCTTTTATTGTTAGCCGTCAGTATTCTTAATAAGTAAATTGAAAGTCGGTATTGTTGGCGTTGGGAATGTGGGCGCGACCGTCGCCTACACGCTTGCCATTCAAAGCGAGGTTTCCGAACTTGTTTTAGTCGACAAAAACCTTGATAGGGCTAAGGGCGAAGCCTTAGACCTCACGCACGGAGTGCCCTTCATCCCCTACGTATCCATTGACTATGGGGACGTGACTGCCTTGGGAGACGTTGACTTGATTATAGTTACTGCAGGCGCCCCCCGTACGAACGAGTCTTCGCGGCTTGACCTTGCGAGGGCGAACACCGAATTATTCAAAAAATTAATCCCGTCGATTGACGCGGTGAATTCTAAGGCGCTCTACCTTATAGCCTCAAACCCAGTCGACATTCTAACTTACGCTACAATAAAGTTTTCAGGCAGGTCCCCCGAGAGGGTAATCGGCTCGGGTAATGTTTTGGACAGTCTTCGGTTTCGAAGCCTGATAGGCCAGTACTTTAAGGTCGAGCCCGGCAACGTTAACGCTTATCTTTTGGGAGAGCACGGTGAGTCTGCTGTGCCCATCTGGAGTGAGGCTTTCGTAGGCTGCACTCCGCTGCGCAGCATGGAGGGCTATGATAAGAAGGATATGAAAAAGATTTTTCTGCAGGCGACTTCGGTTTCGAAGGAGATAATAGACCTTAAAGGCTCCACATACTACGCTGTTTCATTGTGCATTAAAAAGATCGTTCAGGCGATATATCGGAACAAGAACAAGGTCATGCCTGTTTCAACGCTTCTAACCGACTACTACGGCATTTCAAACGTCTGCCTTTCAGTCCCCACCGTAATAAACCGTAGAGGAGTATCCCGAACTCTTAAGATACCTTTAAGCAAGACAGAGCACAAGCTGCTTAAAAATTCTGCGAACATTCTGGGGGGAGTCTTAGACGACTTGGGTTTGAGGGTGGAGTAAAGTCGACTAGTCTTATTTAAAATAATTGTATCTCCTCTTTAATCCTTTTAATTCTTCGTCAATGTCTCTAAGACTTAACAATAAAATAATGGAATTAAATTTATTATAGAAGTTACTTGTTCATGCTGTTTATAAACAGGCCGAACACGATTACTATCGTCCCAATGTAGAATAAGTTCGTCGCCTTCTCCCCGAAGGCAAGACCTAGAAGGAGCGTCATTGGAATGATCGAATACATGGTGACGCTACCCCTTGTGGTGGAGACGAACCTGAATCCGAATGTGAGGAGGAGTTGGGAGGTGAAGACTACGACTCCGAGTGTGACGAGCAATAAAGTCGTATGGGGGGTGAGGTTTAACACATCTTTCGCCGAAAACATTGTGATCAGAAACCCGAAGGTGCATGCTGCAAGGTATACTACTATGGGTCTGTTGTTCATGCTTGCTTTCCTGATGTAGTGTATGGCCATCCCTCCGAGGGCGCCGGAGAGGATGCCAAAGACGCTTCCAAGGATGGGATACGAGCTTCCGTCGTAGAAGACGAGGTATACTCCGCCAGCACAGACGAGAATGCTTGCGACGGTCTTCATTGAAATCTTCTCGTGGAATACGAGGTAGCCGAATATTGCAACAAATAAGGGGTAAGTAGTATTCAATAATACTCCTCGGCCGCTGCTGGTAAGCTCTATTGAAAGGTAATACAGTATCATGGCGAGGGATCCGAACAAGCCTCTAAAGAATAAGAACCTCTTGTTTACGATGCGAATGTTCCCCCACTTGTAAAGAAAATAGACTGTACCCAAGCTTAATCCCACTAGAAAGCGGAACCATGCGATGAAGTAACCGTCGAAGTCGGAAGAGAGGTTTTTAACCAAGATTGCACCTACTGCACCGAAAATACATGAAACAAAAATCAATAGTTGACCGTAAAATTCCTTCTCCATTATCAGTAGCTTGTTAGTGTCTTCTTTTCCCACTGGATTTCGCGGAAATATTTACGAGTACTGGAGCTTTGTATGGTGGACACGATGAAGGGGAGCTTGAAACGCCTGAACAAGTCGGGAATCAAAAGCCCCAGCATCAAGATTAATAGCAGTACAAGAGTTGTCTGTTCGACGGCGAGCATGTTTAATTATCACAGATTACTCTTTAATATTACCCGATGCAGCAGCAGGTGTCGTATTTCTGGCTTATCGACTTGCAGTATTTGTCTCCTCCGCGGGCGACATGGTTTTTGTTGCCCCCACAGTTTGATGGTTCGTCCACGCAGTCTCCAGTCTCATTGAAGAGTTTCATGCATAAGTTGTGGCATGAGTCGATTTGTATGGTCGTCGTTGATGACGAGGAGGTGAGTGTGATGGTGGATGAGGTCGTAGTCTTAGAGATTGAAGTTGAAGTAGTGGTCGTGGAAGTCGTAGATGACGTGGATTCAGGCGTAATGAAAGTGGTAGTCTCAACCGCCTGCCGGGCAATTGTGGTAGTCTCGCCTTTAAAAATATTTACGGGATTCTCCCCTGTCAAACCCATGTAAATCAAAGAAACTGCGGCGAGAAATAGAACAGTGTTTATTAAAATGTATTTTCCGCCAAACTTAGCTCCCGAACCACCACTTATCTCACTGTCCTTCTGCCCGTCCCAGTAGTCTTCCGAGTCAATTAATTCAGAATCCATCTTCTAAAGGCCCTTCCACGTATTCGACGCCCGATGCAATGCATTAAGATTTCCAACAACTGCAAAAAACAGCATAACGTACTCTAAAACCGTGAAACCCAAAACCTCACTCATACCCTGCATCAAAGCCCAGTACTGACACAACGTGAATAACATGAGTATGACCTGGCGCTCGCTCCTCCCCAGTATGCCGCTCGACTCCCTCCCAACCCCTAATGCCTGAGCTTGGGTTCCCATGTAACTCGTCATAAGAACCCCGATTATTGCGAATACTCCAATCCACAGCGCGCAGTAATCGCTGAAGGAAATCCCGAGAAGTATGAACAAGTCCGCATACCTGTCGCCCACGTGATCTAGAAAATCCCCCTTCAAAGTCGCCTTATTGTGGAGTTTCGCCACCTTCCCATCCAAAGCGTCCAAGTAAGAATTCAGGAAAATACAGATGAATGCAAGCGGGAGTAAAGTCGGTTCGCTCAGATAAATCGTAAGGCCTCCCAGAAAAGCGAATACGAGGGAAAGTCTGGATATTTGATTTGGATTCATGTTGGGCAACATTTTGGCTATCGGAGTGAGGAACCGGTCAGCCTTGTCCCTATGGTCGTTGAAAGCCATTTTAAATAAATTATTGACTTGGCGGAATAAAAAAAGGCGGAGAAATTAATTATTTCAAATTGCCCCCCCACCCCTTCCTCTAGGGTTTTTCTCAGATGGAACTTCCTTGTCAGGCAAGTAGAAGAGGTATGCTTATGATGTTCCAGCCTTGCGCGAGCGAGTAGACTGTTTGGTTTCCGATTGGTGGGCCTGGGAAAGGGTTGGATATTGTCGTGGTCGTCTCCGGCATGGTGGTTGTCGCAGTAACTGTCGTTGTTGCGGTTATGGTCGATGTCGTGGTTGATGAGGTCGCTGAAATTGTTGTTGTCGAGGTTGTTGTGGATGAAGTTGAAGTAGTCGGAGTTTGAGTTGTTGTTGAAGTGGTTGTGGAAGTTGTCGCAGGCATTGTACTGGTTGATGTCGAAGTCGTAGAGTTCGTGGAAGATGTGGTTGTGCTCGTTGTCGAAGTTGAGCTGGTGGTTGAAGTTGTCGTGGTCGTCGTCGAGCTGGTTGTCGTGCTTGAGGTTGTGGTAGTTGTTGTCGAACTCGAAGTTGTTGAGGAAGAGGTCGTAGTTGATGTAGTGGTCGTGGTCGTCGTGTACCCGCAGATTGGATTCAAGTTGCAGTCAGGGTCGGCGCAGTCTACTAAACAATCCCCGTCATTATCTATCTGGTCGTCGCATACAGTCTCGACTTCCCTGGTGATTATCTCAAGTAACGGCTTTCTCGGTCCGAAAGGCTGCGCGTCCAGGCTGTAGAAGTGTCTGTTAGCTTGTGGGCTTCCACCCGAACGTGTGTGTTTCCCGCGTTGTCCAACTGTTTAAGGGTGTTAGCGCGCGTCGATTGTTTCAGGCGTTCCCGCATCTTCGCCGGATTTTCCGGCGAGGCCACTTGTGGAGTCGCGGCAAATTCTACCGCAGCGTCGGAAACGTGACCGCCGACACAATTAAACACTACATCGCCCACTCGCAAGGCGATTGGAGTCGCATCCTCCGCTGCGCGAAGGAAGTTCAACCTCCACAACAAACCAGAGTGAACCGCTGGCTTGCTTGAATGCAAAGATACCGCCGCCTTCAGGCGGCGGTCATTCATTGTAGTCTGAGACATTGTAGCTTACTGAGTCTACTAGGGTGAAGCATGAGTTTCTAAGGATTATTTCTCCGAAGCTGTCATGCAGGTTTATGTACGAGTCGGTAGAGTAAAATGTAGGGTATTCACTTTTTTCAATGATTGTTGCAGTGGGAATTGATTGGGCGCTGTAATTACTTTCCGATAGAATATACGAACTATACCTCGCTTTTCTGGAACAAGTATGCAGCTGAGTAGACCGTCAGAAGAGAGAAGATTGCAAGTACAGTAAAGTCAAAGATTAGAGGAAAGTGGGATACCCCCATCCAAGACCCCCGCAATCCGTCAACCCCGTAAGTTAACGGGTTCAGAAGCGAGATAGTCTTAAGCCAAGCTGGCAGAGCATCCAATGGGAAGAGCGCTCCAGATAGGAAGAACATTGGCATGATAACGAAGTTTATTATTAGCTGGAAGCCGTGCGGGTCCTCCATCTTTGAGGCGAACGCGAGCCCCAATGCGACTATACCCACTGAAGTCAAAGTCATGAACCCGAGAACCAGGATGAAGCCGCGCAAGCTCGGCATCTGCACTCCAAGGAGGAGGGATACTAAAAGCATTAACATCGCCTGGATTAAGGCCGTTGTCGCTCCTCCCAGAGTCTTGCCGAAAACGATTGAGACCCGGGATATGGGTGCGACCAGGATTTCTTTTAGGAATCCGAACTGCCGATCCCATATCACGGAGACTCCTGAGATCATCGAGCCGAAGAGGATTACCATGCCGAGGATTCCGGGCGCCATGAAATCCAGGTAATTGGACGCACCAGGCACGCTAAAGCTTGCGTTCATTCCGGAGCCCATGAGCGCGAGGAAGAAGAAGGGCATCCCGAGGCTTCCGATGATCCGGGACTTGGCCCGGTAAAACCGCTTTATCTCTCGCAGCCAGATGGTGTAAATCGCGTTCAAATCCATTATCTGTGCAAAGCCCTCCTCCTCATCCTCATCCTATCAAGGGGCTTGGCCTCATCCTCCCGGATGGTCTTGCCGGTGTAGTGGAGGAAGACGTCTTCTAGCGTCGGCTCCCGCATCTTGATTGTCTTTATCTTCAAACCTTGTTTTTGAGCGTGCGCGATAACTTGCGGAGCGCGCTTTTCAGCTGTATCCACTGTCAAGTCTACGAATCCGTCATGGGTTTTGCATTTCTTAACCCACCTTACAGCGCACAATAATTCCTCAAATTTTTCAGGATTGTTTAGTTCAATGGAGATCACGTCGCCGCCCACCGTATCCTTGAGCTTGTCGGGGGAGTCCAAGGCGACAATCTTCCCATAGTCTATGATGGCTACTCTGTCACAGAGAAAGTCGGCTTCCTCCATGTAATGGGTTGTGAGCACTATAGTCACGTCCTTCTCACGGTTGAGGCGTTGGATGTACTTCCAGATGTGCCTGCGAGTCTGCGGGTCAAGCCCCAACGTCGGCTCGTCGAGAAACAAAACCTTAGGGTGGTGGAGGAGACCGCGGGCTATCTCAAGCCTACGCTTCATGCCGCCAGAATAGGTTTCCACGAGATGATCCTTCTTATCTGAAAGCTCGACTAGCTTTAGGAGCTCGGAAATGCGTTCTTTACGGGTTTTCGTGGGTACGTTGTAGAGTCTGCAGTGGAAGTCCAGGTTTTCAAAGCCGGTCAGCTTTTCGTCGAGGCTGGGATCCTGAAAGACGATGCCGATTGAGTTGCGGACGTCATTCCGCTTCCGCCTGATATCAAAACCCCATACTTTCCCAGACCCCGACGTCGGCGACAGGATGGTGCAGAGCATGTTGATGGTCGTCGTCTTGCCGGCGCCGTTTGGGCCGAGCAGGCCGAAGAGTTCGCCTTCCTCGACGGCGAGGTTTAGGGAGTCGACTGCGGTAAGGCCGTTAAACTTTTTTGTGAGGTCTTTGGTTTCGATGGCGTTCATGGAAAAAACCTATTAACAATAAGCGCACGAATATATAATCAAATGATTTCGGATTTCCTGACCCCCTTCGTTGCGGTGGGTTTGGCAGAGCTTGGCGACAAAACCCAGTTGGGCTTGATACTGCTTGCGACGAAGACGGACAGGAGAATACTGTTGTTTTCAGGGGCGATGCTGGGCTTTCTTTTCGTTGACTGTGTTGCCGTGGCCGCCGGATCATGGGTTTCCACGGTCGTGTCCATGCAGGTTCTTAAGGCAGCCTCCGCCCTGATGTTCATATCTTTTGGCGTGCTCATGCTGAGAGGGGGCGGGTCGGAAGGCATTGAAAGGATTTATTCCAAAAACCCGTTTTACTCGTCACTACTTCTAATCTCTGTGACCGAGTGGGGAGACAAGACCCAGCTTGCCGCCGGACTCTTCGCGACCAGATACGAACCCGTACTAGTCCTGGCGGGAGCGCTCGCAGCCCTCGGACTCCTTTCGGCAACCGCGATATTGACGGGAGGCTTCATATCCGGAAAAATAGATTCGGAGAAGACGAGCAAGGCCGCGGGAGCCTTGTTCATACTCATCGGAGTATTATCCTATGTGGTTTATTAGAAAAACCAGTGTGAATAAAAGAGTTCGCTACTTTCAGAAAATAATTTTAAAAAAAAATATTTTGTGGGGAAGGTTTTTTTATCCTTCCCCGCAATGTTTTCTGGTTTTTCCCCTATCAAGAACCATCGGTCTGTAGACCGATGGTATGACAGAATTTTAGTTCACGAATGATAATAAGCTTTGTTGTTTTTCATCTCTCTTGGGCTTGCTGCCGGCCTGGTTTCGGACGTAAGCCCTCATGTAGTCTGAGTCTTGACCAGTGCTATCGAAGTACACCTGCGAACCCCACAAACCACTACCCCAAAAATACTTGCGCTTCATTTCCGGAAACTCCTTCAACAGCTTGTACCCAGAAGTCCCCTTCAAGAGCTTTGCCGCAGCCCTCACACTAAAGTTGACGCCCAAATCTAAGTCAATGTGCACGTGATTTCTGTCGAAGCCAATCTCATGCAACCTGAAACCATACTTGCCCTCAACCTCCCGAAAAATCCCCTCACAACGCTCCTGCACGCCCGGAACCTCCGGAAAAAAAATTATCGTGACAGTACTTGACTTTGAAACACATGTGCATCTCGGCTCTGCCTACCGCAAAGCTAAAGCTATTTAAGTCCTGATTCACCATCTTCTTACATCCTCCACTGAGGGCAGTGATTCCACCACCTCTCAGACCAAAGAGGTGGCACTGCCTCAGTGATAACAAATTAAGAAAAAGCAGTTATATGACCAGACCACTGGTCAAAGACCAGTGGAATTCCTTACTTTAAATTCTGGCCCAAAAATTTCAATCTTTACAGAAAGATTAGACTTCAGATGGTATGATGAAAAATATGACTTCTGCCCTCAAGTATTAGGAATCTATAATTGGCCGGAAAAATTAAGTTTATATCATCATGAAGTTTCCCTCGATTATGAGAAAAATAAATATCCGCGGCCTGAAGGCCGCGGTATTTTATGTTAGTTAGGCGTATTAGATTATTCGGGTTTGTCTTGGATCCAAATCCTCTAGTTC
>AQSC01000047.1 GCA_000402775.1 Euryarchaeota archaeon SCGC AAA252-I15
AGAACCCTAAGATTTACGACAAGATAATCGGCTCTATCGCACCCTCAATTTACGGATACAATGAGGTTAAGGAGGCTATAATGCTGCAACTTTTCGGGGGGCGACCGAAGAAAAAGCTCCCTGACGGAACGAGCGTGCGACCCGACATACATCTTCTTTTGGTTGGAGACCCGGGGGTTGCTAAATCGAGGATACTTCAGTATGTAGACCAGATCGCCCCGAAAAGCATTTACATGTCGGGGAAAGGTACGAGTGGGGCGGGGCTTACCGCCACAGCCGAAAAAGACGAGCTCGCCGACGGCGCCTGGACTCTTAAGGCGGGGGCTCTCGTTCTTGCCGGTGGGGGAATCGCGTGTATTGACGAGTTCGACAAGATGGACAAGGAGGATAGGTCTGCAATGCACGAGGCGCTTGAACAACAGACCATTTCGATTGCTAAGGCTGGAATCATTGCGAAATTCAAGGCGAATACATCGGTTCTTGCTGCTGCGAACCCCAAGTACGGGCGGTTCGATACTTATAAGCCCCTTTCCGAGCAATTCGAGATTCCGCCGACTCTTATGTCCCGTTTTGATCTGATATTCCCAATCCGAGACATTATTGACAGGGAAACTGACCGAAGGATTGCGGAGCACATGCTTAAGATGCACAGTACGGAAGAGGAGATGGAGGAGATTACTCCGGATATTAATCCCGACCTCTTTCGAAAGTACATTTCTTATGCCCGCAGGAACGTGAATACTCAGTTAACTGAGGAGGCGGCAGACAGGATTAAGGAGTTTTACGTGGCTTTGCGGGGAAGATCCACTTCAGGGACGGCTGCGGCAACTCCAAGGCAGCTTGAGGCGCTTGTCAGGCTTGCCGAGGCTTCAGCTAAGGTGCGGTTGGCGAAAACCGTTACCGTAGACGATGCGGAACGCGCTATTAATCTTACCAACTTTGTGTTGAGGGAGATTGCTTTCGACGAGAAGACTGGTGAATTCGATATTGACAGGATTGTTACCGCTTACCCCAAGTCGACTAGGGATCGGATTAGAAGTATTGACGACATCATAAGGAGCATTATCGCCGAAAGCCCGGATGACACCGCGTCTAGAGAAGATATTATTTCACAGGCGTCTGAGAAGGGTATTGACAAACACGATTCGGAACAATTGATTTCCGAGCTTAAGAAGAAGGGTGACATATACGAGCCAAGGCAGGGTAAGTTCAGGTTGACTGAAGAATAGACCATGAAACCCTTGCATTCTCTGATTTATTTGACTGTTATTTTTCTTTTAATCCAGGGTTTGGGTTTTTCCGTGGGCCTTGCGATGATTTCAGGTATTGCGGAGGGGGTGATTGAGCCTGCAGTCTCCGAAGGGGATAGCCCTAAATCTTCGGTCAATATTTTTATTTACGTTCTCGTGTTGACTGCAATACTTTTGGGATTATTCAAGCTGGGATTGGATCTAATAATAAAAGTTTTAACCTATTTTGCACTTTACGGAGGGGTCTTCCTGACTTTCACCGCACTCTGGGATGACATAGGATTCATCCTCTCCCTTATATACTATCCGATAGCCATAATACTTCGGGAAAGAGCGCACGTATCGAATCTGACCCTTATTTTCGTTGTCTCGGGGATTGGGGGATTTCTCGGCGCTTCCCTCGCAGCCTTCCCGGCACTGTTTCTCGTATTGATTCTAGCCGCATACGATCTCGTTGCAGTATTCGGGACGAAGCACATGGTAACCCTCGCTGAAAAAGCCAAGGGGAAGATTCCGTTCATGTTCATAATACCAGTGAGAGATCGGGAATTAGGATTGGGGACTGGAGACCTCGCAATACCCCTAGTGTTCACAGTCTCAGTTCTTCGAGACTACGCCATGGCGAATGCAACGCTCACCGCCCTTGGAGGCCTTGCAGGAGTAATATGGCTTTTCACATACACATTAGACAAGGAGGGAGTGACGCTTCCCGCACTACCACCGATCGCAATAGGAGCATTCTCAGGGTTTGTTGCAAGCCTCATAGTGCTTTAACTAACTTTTTAAGGGCGAACACTGCTTCCAGCTTTCACACCGCTTTCGTATGAATCCAACATCACGTCTCTTAGCTCGCGCACACCACTCCCGGTGAAGAGGTCGAGCATCCAGGGAGTCTGCAGAAACCACCGGTCGAGCTGGTCTGTGACACGGTCTCGCTCATCCAATGCGTCGGCTTCACCCACCCCTTTATTGGAGACTCCGAAGTCGCAGCAGTAGGGTACGGACCCGACCTCGTTTACCTCCCAGTTTCCGATGTGAGCTTCCAATCCCAGAGAGATGTTGAGGCCGTGGCATAAGCCCAGAAATCCCATAGGTTTTGAAACAATATCCCTTGCCAGGTCGTCAATAGATTTTCCCGAGGACGCAGAGATATAGGTTAGGTGTGCGTCATTTATGGCCAGTTGTTGGCCCATACTGAAAAGCCTGAATCCGGGGACGTAGCGAAAGAATATCATCCTGGAGTCTTCAAGCCGCCTCTCACCGTAGAAGTCGACTTCCTGTGCGGGGAAATCGAGCATGACGACCGGCTCGATGACGTCAACGTCGACTGGGGTCTCGCAGAGTTCAGCGCCGAAATAAAAGTCTTTATCACTTACGAATCTATGTATCGGACATGAAGATTCTCCTGGAATCTTGACTTGTAGGAGGGATGGGCGCCCACCAATCTTGCATTCGACGGGGAGGGTGTGCCGCCTGAAAGAAGTAGTCTTTGAACAAACACCAGCAAGCTCCCTGCTTCCTCCCTGATCCAGCCACTCCCGAAGCTGAGGCCTGCGCATAAGCGGACTATCCTCATCAACTGAAAGCCTTAACGCAGAAATCTCCTCCATGAATCCGACTCCACGCTGCGTTAAGGCATCGAAGTCTAAAGGAGGATAACTTCCGAACTTAGGTAAAACATTCGGAGCGTACACGGATACTGAAGACGCGCTAACGCCATCACTCGGAAGAACCAAGCGCAACACCTGATTCGGAAGCCGCTCACCTTCGCGGAGGAAACTCTCCCCCCAGTCACCAAGACAGCACTCACGTGAAAAAAATTTTTCCATACAAATTAAAATGCGTCTTCAATATTATAAAATCTCTGGCCACCAAATAGTATACCAGATGAAAGTAGTATCTAAAAGGAGGGCGCCCGAGGAAACCCGGAAAATCCCCTCCGTAATCCTTGCCGGGAGATACCAGTCGTTCCCGTTAATAGATATGGCTACTCACGCAAACGAGTCGGGCGTGGCCGACGTCAAAGTCTACTCCCATATTCAACCTAGGGAAGAGTTGCACGGTACAGACTACTTAAATGAATTTCAAGCACTTGAAGGTCTAGTCGAACCTGATTTGCTCGAGCGAATGAAAAAAGACCGTTTCAGTCCGACGCTCGCCAGGGCTTTGCTCGGGAAGCCGGATTATTTCGGCTTCAGCGTGTACTCTGAGGATGTGCTGAGATCCTCCCGGATGGTAGACATGGTAAGGGAGCTTGTTCCCGGTGTTAAGATTTTTGTTGGAGGGCCGGCTGCGATTTTGAGCCCGCTTCACATGCTCGTCCACACGGGAGCCGACTACATTTACCCCGGGGAGGCTGACTTCTCGTTTGCGGAGGCGTTGGATGCTTGCGAAAATCTCCCGGACGAGGAGCGGAGAGAGCGGCTGCGTGAGCTCGGTTTCTATTTTATTGAAGCTGGCAGATTCTATAGGCCAGACCGTCCAGACGTTCCGAGGATTTCCGAAGAGAAGTTGCAGAAAGTGCGCTTGGACTACTACGGTGTTATAGGCGACTGGGGAATGTTTACAGACAGCAAACGTAGGAAACCCTCAATTGAAATTAACACCTCCCGTGGCTGCGGGTTCATGTGCCCGTACTGCTCGAAGACGGGCGGCGACGTCCACAGGGCGTGGAGCGCCGACCGCATCATGGATGAGATCGGGAACATTCACTCAAGCCAGGAGAGTGGTTTTCTACCACCCCACATTTCAATTCTCACTTTCACAGACGACGACTTCTACCAGAAACGGCGTAGATCACTTGATTTTCTAGGGAAGTTTCGAGACCACCAAATTTACCCTAAAGAGTACACTCTCCTTACGATGGGGTCTCCAGCATCATTTTACACGACTGGGAGCTTCGACGAACAGTTGTTGAAAGCGATTAAAGAAGTCCCGAAAATTGAGATTGCCTTCGGTGCGGAACACTTAAGCGAGCAAGGCCTTAAGGATTTGGGACAACCCCACAGTCTGGCGCAGATCAAGGAGATCATGGACCGTTTCACGGAAGCGGGCATAGACCAAATGTATTTCCTCATCCTCGCAAACCATGAGACGACTCCGCGAACGCTTTTCGAGCTCGGGAAGAATCTTCTTGAAATCGCAGCCGACCCAGAAAAGAACTCGAAGATACGATTTACGATTACGCCATACGAGAAAATCTATCCCGGCACACGCTTCGAAGAGAGCGCTAAAAGAGAGGGATTCTATGAGGAAGGGGTTGTTGATTCAAGGCAAGTCATAACTGGGATTCGCCCACCTCTTAATGTCTACCAAGTCCTGCATCTTGAACCGCAAGACCCGGTAGCCAACGCCGTCATGAAGGACGTCAAACCAGCACTCCCCGATTACTGGAAGTCCCAGCAGTTGGAAATAATCCCCCTAGTACTCTTAGAATCCCTCAAAGAATACAGCGAACGCGCAATCCAAGACCAAACAGGTGACAACACCTACCGCCAAGAACTCGCCCAAATCATAGAAGAAATAGACCAACTAAAACCAGTAACAGAACAACTAAAACCACTCTGGATCCGGAAAAAATAATAAAAAGAAATAAAAAAGTTCATTAACGGGGGAAGTGCCCTGCACGAAACCCTTTTTCTTTCCAAGGGAAGCGTAGCTTCCCTGGACCCAGTGATGTAATCCCTGGGTCCCGAAAGAAAAAGTGTTTCATCCCAAAAAGAAAGGGATGTTATGATATTCGAAATAATCTCATCACAGATACGAATTTGAGTATTGGGCTACTCTTCTGGGGGTTTCAATGTTTTCTCATTATCCTCCAGTTCTTCAACCAAATTTTCGAGATTTTTTACTCCACCTAAATCAGATATATTATCAAAAACTTTTCCCAAAGTTTCGACTTTTATAGCTAGAGGCACTCCCGAAAGCATTAGTCTGTCAAGGAAATTATTGATTATAGTGAATCTGTTTTCACAATATCGAATAGTACTTTCTAAATCTTCATTTTCGATAATATGTTCGACTAAAACCCTTCTCATTGAATCTACTCGAAATCTATCAAAGGGTACCTTCTTATTTTTATCACTAAGATAAATCTCCTTCTTACCCATCCACGTTTTACAAGTCTCTATGTTCTTTTTTGTTTCTTCTATCAAACCCCTAATTATCCGCTTTCTTTGAAGTATGTCTAATCTCTCTCTGTGTCGAATCTGTCTTTCTGTTGATTCGGTCAATTTTTTTGTTTGACTCTTTGCTTCATGAAGCATTAATGCAGAGAGGATCACCATAACAACAGCCAGTATAATATTCCAATTCGATGACGACTTTGTAGTCTCAACAAGTTCTTTTATTTTTTCATAGAGCATGATAGTGCCTTTTGACATTACATTAAATGTTTTAGCACGTTCTCCATGTTCCCCAAAAGGATGTACATAACAGTAGTAACCCTCGTTACGAATCTCAAGGCTTTGTATCTCGCAGTCATCAACTTCCCAGGTTCCTTCTCTATCTAAAGAAATGTCGCGGAACTGCACTAAATCTTCTTTACTGATATTGATTGGTCTACTTTCATTAACCGGTAAATCTTCTTTCAAGTAGAACGAAAGGTGTTCTTCTCTATTATCCGGGTCAAATATTGTTAGTATTACGTTGCCCAAGGGGATTATACAGTCTCCTCTATTCTCTACGAATACTCTCTCTAACATCAATGAATCACGTTGTTCTATGTCAGGATATGTAAGCTGGTTTTCATTTTGAATTGACTTCGTTGTGTTGAAAAACGGGTTTACTATTAGATAGTACATACTACATTGTTCCTCGGCTGAGAAGTTGTTGCTTACAAATACAAACAAGAACCCCGCGAGAATCAAATACTTCAGTTTCACAATTTCCCTTCCACCCTAAAGGTCATCAGGTGGCTGGTAAGCCACGAAGATGGCCTGGTTTTCTTTCTTTTCCGTAAACGCTTTTCTTTCTTTTTTTGAAAAGAAAGAAAAGGGTTTAGCGGGGGATGGATTTGAACCATCGACCTTCGGGTCTCCCAGATCTTTTTGCTTCACCTGTTTTTCTTTCTTTTGGGGTGAAGCACTTTTCTTTCTTTTTTTAAAAGAAAGAAAAGGGCTCTTATGAGCCCGACGAGCACTCCTGGCTGCTCAACCCCGCTGTTTTAGTACTATGTTAAAAGTCTTTAAAAAATGTGTTTGTTGAGTCTTAGAATTATTTTTAGGGATGCAACACCTTTTTCTAAAAGGGGTTGCCTGGCAGCTTCAACCCCGATGTTTCAATAATATGGAGGGGGGCTTTAAAAAGGCTTTTTTTGTGTGTATTCCCTTGTTTTATTGTGAGGATGGAGAAGTATAGGGCGGTGGGGGATGTTGTGGTGTCTGAGTTGTGGAGGCCTCGGTATCGCGAGCGTTGTGACTAGTGTGACCGGACGCTTGAGGCGGGGCGTGTTGACGCGTTTGCGCCGGTCGAGGCGCCGCTTCCTGAAGCGGTTTCCGGGTTCCTTGCCAAGGAGGTTGGAGAAGTTGACGTGGTGACTTTCGGATTAGAGCATAGTTATCGGTTGCCGTATCTTTTCTTTGCATTATTTTTAAGGGGTTTTTCCCAGATTGATCGCGAGGTTGTTTTCGCAGTGGAAAAGCAGGTGCCTCTTTTACCTGATCTTTTGAGTTTCAATGAGACTGGTGGAATTTCCGATGGTTTGAAGTATGATTTAGCTTTGGCCGCCGGCAATGTTGATTGCCTTCGTGTTGCGCGAGAGCTTGGTTTACGGCCAGTACCATTTGACCCACGTTGTCCCGGCGTCTGGGATCCGTCACGTCCTTTGGACGTGCAAATGATGCAGATTTTAGATGAAAATATTTTCTCCAAAGGAGGGAATCCGCTTACTGTGGTTTTTTCGGGTAATAATCACGCTAAGGCGCTTGCACAGTACGACTGCAATTCAGTCCACGACGAGGATGGTGAGTTAGTACATTATGATTCAACTGGTCCGAGCCTCGGTTACCTGCTTCGAGGTAGGTTTGGTGACCGCTCCCGGCTTATTTCGACCGACACCGACGAATGGCGTATGTGGATTGATGTCGAAGACTTCAGTACTGTCAAAATTGATGTTTCTCGACCTCAAGGTCCCGAGCTTGACCTCCACATAAACCTTACATTAGCCGACGCAAAGGTGTGTGGAGAAGATGCTTAAACAACATGAGGGGGGAAGTTTTTAGGGTCTTCCAGTTGCCGTGGAGGGGTGTTGCAGCAATTCTAGGTCAAAGAGAGCTGGTTTAAAGGACTTTCCCTAATCCTTCTTTCGGGCGTAGTCTTTAAAGTAGGCATCGTTATTGATGGGGGAATGAAAATTATTTAATTCTTACACCGTGCTTTCTCGTTTTCGATGATTTTCTTGATTTCCCTGTCCGTGTATTTTACGGTCGGCCCCAAGTACCGGACGAACTTGTTTCGCGGGCGCCCCCGCTCCCACACGCTCTTGTAGAGGTACAGGTACTCCCTCCCCTTTATGGTCTTGGTCATGAGCCACATTTTATGCTGCAGCCTCCTTTCTTTGGAATAGATTAGTTTTCTCCCTGAAAACATCCCACATCCCTGCGAGCATGTGCGCTTCCACCGGCTTGTCGAAAACCGGGTGGTAGGTTCGTCTGGGATATTGGGATATGGTTATGCCTTCCAAGTCTGCGGGCATTTCGATTTTCGCGCGGAAGGAATCAGGACCATCCCCGAACTCAAAGACCTTTGAAGTTAAAGCCTCCTCCATCTGCTCGGCCTCGGCGAGATGCGCTCCATCAGTTTTATATGAGAATTCCACTGATCCCGCCCAATACCGCATAATAAAGTCGAGATCAGGGGAGGGATAATTAGAAGATAATTCAGATGGATCCCCAGCGCAAGAATCGTGGGTTCCTAAGACACAGGGAGTCCGTTCATTTAAGTCGGCGACGATATTCTTGATGGGAGGGTCGATCGGATTTGAATGGTGGAATTGCTCTGCATACTGGCTCAGCCGGTCGGTTGCAACCTTGGGTTTTCGTTGGATTTGGAGAGGCATCAAAAAAAGAATTAGGTAGTAGGTCTTGAAATACCCCTACTTCACTTTAAACGGCTCGATCTTCTCCCTGAACAAACCCCACATACACTCGAGCATTACTTCGGTGGGGGGCTTGTCGAAAAGGAGTTGGTAAGTCATCTTGGAGTGATGGGGTATGTGTTCGATCCTTCCACGGAAAGAATTTTCTCCGTCACCGAACTCGTAGACGTTTGAGATGAGTGCTTCATGAAGGCTGACTGCCTGAGAGGAATGTGAAGCTTCCCCGCTATAGGCGAGTTCGATGTAAGCATCTGGATCATAGGCCATGCCGAGTAAAGGATCAGGTTCTGGTTCGTGCATGTCTTCGTCGAGTTCCAATGTGGCATCCGTTTTCATTCCCATTTGCTCAAGTAGAGTTATTGCTTTCGGGAAAAATGAGGCCTTGTGAGCCCGGCCAGCACAAGAGTCGTATGTGTCGGCTATACACGCAACCTCTTCCCGCAGGGCCATCACAATATCGCTTACAGGCGGGTCGAGGCGTTCGGAAAGCGGAGCGCCCCTTTTTTCAGGTGGACAATGGTATTCTTCGGCATACAATGCTAGTTTCTCAGCTGGAAAATCAGGAATCTCCCTTTTTACAATCGATCCTTTATGAACGCTTTTTTCCACGGATTATTATTGGAATTTGAAGTTCAAATACTTATCCTGCTCCGGCTTTGAAGAAGTCTCCGTATTCTTTTTCCCCGATCTTGAAGTTCTCGTATTCAGTTAGGCGGTCGCGTTTCTTCAGGGTGGATCCGAAGGTGCACCCGGATTTTGAGTAGTAGTCGCAGTATTCACAGCAGCCTGAACGGTCATCGCAGAAGCTATAGTCTTGACAGTTTTTACAGCACTTCACTCCAACCACCTCCACAACCAGTAAAGTAATAACAGTGTGTATTTAAAAAGAAAGACCCTAATACTTTTTCTCTTAAAAATGGCCAGGTTCCCAGAAGCTGAAAAGCGGATTTTCAAGGGCGTTTGCATGGAATGCAACGCAAAAAACCCGACGTCTAGTACTAAATGCCGCAAATGCGGTAAAGTATTCACCATCCGCAGGAAAAAGAAGAAGCGGTCTGCTGTAGGATAGTCGAGATGAGTGAGAAGATAACTTATCTTTCTCTAATACTTGCCATCACGGGGTTAGTAATCCTGACATTCGCCTCAGAATACATTAATCCTCCCCGAGCTTCCATCCGGGATATCACGCAGTCTGACGTTGGAATGCACGTCATCGTGAAGGGTATTGTGGATGATGTCCACGTTTTTAAGGGAGGTTCGGCGGTTTTGACTTTAAGCTCTGATAATGCTAGCATGAAGGTTTACCTTCCATACGAGATTTCAGTCAAGGCCAACTCGACACTGTTTTTAGGGGAGGAATTAGAGGTTTCGGGTATCGTAAGCTTGTATGAAGGGGATCTTGAGTTGGTTGCCGAGGAATTGAGATGAACGTGCACGTTTCAAGCCTTGCCAAATATGATTTTTGTCCGAGGGTCATATACCTCGAAGAAGTGTTGGGTGTTACCCCCAAGCCGTCTGAGGCTAAGGAAAAAGGGCTTGTGGGGCACACGATTAGAAAAGAGTTGTCGCTTCGGCAGGCCAAGGCTTTGGGAAAGATTAGGGAAGTGTCCGAGCTTGAGAAGATTTTGATTGAGGAAGTAGAGCGGATATTTTCTGAGGCGCCCAGGATTTACGTGGAAAAGCTTGAGGGAATAGACTACGACAGGATTTTGGATGAGATTCGCCCCCAGATTATGGGGGAAATCAAGGTCACTTTGAGAAAGCTTTCCGGTTTGGTTGGTGAGGTGGGCTTGGAGAGGGCGCAAGAGTTGGTCACACCCGAAAAAGTAGAGTATTCGATCCGGTCTGAGAGCCTGGGATTGTCTGGTAGGGTGGACAAGATAATGATTGAAGACGAAAAACACATTCCAGTCGAAATAAAGACGGGAAAGATGGGGGACAGCGTCTGGAGTGGAGATCGCCTGCAAGTTGGCGGATACATTCTGCTTTGCGACGAGAAATTCGAGCAAACCACACCCTACGGATACGTGGAGTACACTCAAGCCTGCGACACGCGCCCGGTACTTGCAACTGAAAAGCTTAGGAGGCAGGCACTAGAAGTAAGGGACAAAGTTGACGAAATAATCAATGGGAAAGTCCCCGAGATTTGCCCTCACGGATCAGGGAGAAAGTGTGACAGTTGTGGATTCAAGGAAGAATGCTATAAAACCTAGAATCGATTTTTTACGCTACTTCTCTTTATTCCTCTTTCCGCTTCTGCTTGACTTTCCTCGAGATATACCCTGCTATCTTGTTGCGAACGTTCTTACTGTCCACAGTGCAATATTCTGAGACCATCTTCTTGTTGTTTTGAAAGTCTAAAGTAAAGTCGTCCGGATGTTTTTCCAACAATTCTACAGCAACCCGTGCAATGTATTGTTGCGTGATATTTCCCATACTTTAAGTCACCAAAATCTTCTTGTAGCCAATATTATGGAAGCCAGTGTATTTAAAACCATACATCCTGTTCAAAAGCTCGATTAAAGACTCCTGCCGCTTTTGATGAATGATCTTTGGCTCGCCTTCGATACCGCCAAGATTCTTCGCCGCGGACACAGCCTCGTCAAAGCCTCCGACCGCGTCAATCAAACCCAAAGTCAAAGCCTCACTTCCAAGATAAATCTCACCTTCGGAAATGCTTTCAACAAAACTCGGGTCGAGATCCCGGTTTACTGCGACATCATCCATGAAGTCGACGTGGATTTTGTCGACCATCTCTTGCATGTCCAACCGCTCCCCCTCAGTCATGGGGCGGTAAGGGCTTCCCAAATCCTTGGTTTCACCAGCCTTAATCACGGTGACGTTAACACCCAACTCGTCCAAAAGATCATAATAATGGAGAATGTAAGCCACAACTCCGATGCTTCCGACCATTGAATCCGCATCAGATATCACGTAGTCTGCGGCAGAAACGACGTAATAAGCGCCTGAAGCACCCACCTCCCCAATCCAGGCGACAACCGGCTTCTTCGAAGACTTGACAACCCTCATCATCTCCCGGCTAGCCACGACAGAGCCCCCGCCCGAGTTCACGTCGAGCAAGATTGCCTTAACCGTGGAGTCGGCCTCAGCCTGCTCGAACGCCTCCTTAATATCTGAGACTGTAGTGCAGGAAGACATTGAAAACAAGCCCACATCACACCCATCCAAAGTGATAGCGCCCTTCAAAGGCACGACCAACACCCCATCACCGAAAACCTGAGTCGAGTAGGCAAGATACCCCACCAAACCGAAGAATAATGCTATCGAAAAAAACACAGCCAACACAATAAAAACCTTCCAAAACCGTTTCATCTCCTACACTAATTAGAAGACTAAATAAAAAACGAAGATGCTGGAGATTTTTTTTACTCCGTGTGATCGTGTTTCGATGCGGGGTGACCGTGATCTCCAACCGGAACTTTCTCAAGTTCCATTATGTTTTCGGCTAGCGTGCGGCTTTTAAAGTAAAATCCGGTTTCCTTGGCTCTTTGACTGGTTGGGCCAAAACCTTCAGTGATTAGGTTTTGGTAGTCGGGGTGCATTTTTGAATAGAGTCCTAAAACGACTCTCCCATCATCGCAAGTCTCGTTAAAGTAGACTTCAACAATCCGCTGCGGAAACCTAGAATACATTAATGGGCCGAACAAGTCCACAATAACGTCTTGTTTTCCGTCTCCACTAAAGTTTTCCACCATTGAGACATGGTAATCATCTAACACACCGTAATTGTCCTCAACCCGTTCCATCCGACTCAAATGATCATCGACTTTGCGTTGAATACTCTTATTTCTGAAAACTCTCAAGAGGGGCCATCCGGAAGTTTCTCCGTCTCACTTACTTCACCCCGGATTTTTTCTTGAAACTGGCCCCTTAAAGGCTCATTCTTGGGAGGAATCGGAAAAACCGGATTAAGGGCGGTAGCAAAAACAGAACCACCAAACACATCCTTCAAATCCCGTGAAAAATCAAGCCAACCCGCACCAGAATCAAGGACTCTAAACCGTGGTTTCTCCCCCATCAACCCCTGAAAGTATTCCTTCGCATCCCAATGCTCCTCATTCCGAAGAGAATCAAAATTCCTGGAGCGTTCATACGCGCCGACCCTGAAAAAATCCTTCCTGTGAGTTCTGATCTGGTCTGCGACAACAACCCGCATAGGATCTGGAAGATTATTTGAAATCCAACTACGCTTACGCTTCTCCATGATAGATTCAATTAATTATGAGACACTATAGGAAAATTAAACCCTCAAGTTAATCGAGGAAATCAAGGAAAAATTCAACTCATAAAATTGGCTTCAGAATCTCACAAGGTATTATATCTGATAATATTGTTGAGATTATCAGAAGAACAATTAGTAGGATATACGCTAAGAGAAGTTTCTTCCAAAATTTTTTAATTCTTGAAAACTTTAAAAAAAGTATGAAAAGCAAAATCGGGAGGGTTAAATTAATCCCGTTTTTAAGCCATATGCAGGCAAGTTACAATTCCATAGGACGTAATTATCACTCAAAGACAAAAAATGGTTTTATCGACGTAAAACACCTTTCTTTCTTTATTAGTAGAAGAGGGGGTTTTGCGGCCGTCGGGATTCGAACCCGAGTCGCAAGATTGGCAACCTCGAGTGATAACCAGACTACACTACGGCCGCGTTTTCCATAAGGGTTTAATACCCAAGGTCATCGAGGTGACGAAGTCGCCGAAGATGGCCTCTTTGATGAAACTTTATTAACGTTTCTGATGAACCTTTGTAAAAGGTTCTCGGAGTTTAATATTAATAATTCGATGTATTAAAAAGGTTTATGATGTTTACGGTTGCGGTGGTTTTTGGGGCGGCTTTTGTCGTGACGTTCTTGTTTACTCCAAGGCTTATTCCAATGCTTGTTTCTGCGGGTGTTGTAGGCAGGGATATGAACAAGGAGGGCAACCCCGAAGTCGCTGAGATGGGTGGTTTGGCCGTGATTTTCGGTTTCGTGTTCGCCGTGCTTCTTGCGATTGGATTTCTTTCATTCAACGTTTTTGAAGACCCTGGTTTCGAGGTGAATTTCACCAAGCTTTTCGCCGCGTTATCTACCGTGCTCATAATGTCTCTGCTCGGTATTTTCGATGATATTTTCGATGTGAAACAGCACATAAAGGCTGCTTTGCCGTTACTAGCGTCCCTGCCGCTTGTCGCCATAAATGTCGGGGAAACCACCATGAACCTGCCACTGTTTGGGACTGTAGAGTTCGGGATTATTTACCCTCTACTTCTCATCCCACTCGCAATCACTGGGACTTCAAACGCCATGAACATGCTAGCTGGATTCAACGGACTCGAGGCGGGTTTAGGGGCTGTCATGTGCGGGGCTGCGGGAGTAGTATGTCTTATGGTCGGATCCTTTGAGGCGGCAATCATCTCATTCGCAATGCTGGGTGCATTACTCGCATTCCTAAAGTACAATTGGTTTCCCTCAAAGATTCTTCCAGGAGACGTGGGGACGCTCAGCATAGGAGCGGTAGTCGCCTCAGCAGTGGTCTTGGGAAACGTCGAGAAACTGGGGATCATATTGATACTCCCCTTCTTCGGCGAACTCTACCTTAAATTCCGCTCCAAATTCCGCGCGGAATCATGGTGCGACGTCGAAAAAGGAAGGCTTGTTTGCCCGAAAAAAAGCGAGGTCTACGGTATGGGCAGGCTCGTAATGTACGTAAGCGGTGGAATCTCGGAGAGGAACCTTGTTTTGGTTTTACTCGCTATTGAGCTATTATTCGCGTTAATTGGTGTTTCACTATACTTTTAATTTATTGGGTGCCATAAATACACTAAGTGGTTTGACATGACTGTTTTGATTACTGGAGGAGCGGGATTTATCGGATCGAACCTTGCTGGAGAGCTTGTTTCCCAGGGGGAGAGTGTGAGGGTTATTGACGATCTTTCGACTGGAAGGCGTGTTAATTTGGAGGGTCTTTTAGGGGATGTTGATTTTGTTGAGGGGAGTATTCTCGACTTGGATGTGCTTTCGAAGGCTTGTGAGGGAGTGGATTATGTTTTGCATCAGGCTGCTATCCCGTCCGTCCCAAGGTCTGTGAACGATCCGATAACCTCCCACCAAGCCAATACGACGGGCACGCTCAATGTTCTTGTCGCGGCAAAGGATACCGGAGTAAAAAGGGTGGTTTACGCCAGCTCTTCCTCGGCTTACGGAGACACGCCGATTCTTCCCAAGAGGGAGGATATGAAACCTGACCCGCTTTCACCTTATGCTGTTTCCAAGCTTTGCGGCGAGTATTACTGCAAGGTCTTTTATGGAGTATACGGTTTGGAGACTGTGGCGCTCAGATACTTTAACGTTTTCGGCCCCAATCAGGATCCTAACTCGCAGTACGCCGCGGTTGTTCCGAAATTCATCATGGCGTATAAGGAGGGTAAACCTCCGGTCATCTTCGGTGACGGCGAGCAGAGCAGGGATTTCACGTTCATTGAGAATGTTGTGGCTGCGAATATTGCGGCCATGAAGGCCGAGGAGACAAGGGGGGATGTGGTCAACATCGCCTGCGGGGACAGGGTTACCGTAAATGAGCTTGCATCTTTGATTGGGGAGATCATGGGAGTTCACATTAAGCCTGTTCATGATGAGAGGAGGAAGGGTGATGTTTTGCATTCTCACGCAGATATTTCGGCCGCGAAAAAACTTTTAGGCTACGAACCTAAGTTTGACTTGCGTGAAGGTCTTAGAAAGACTTGTGAATGGTATCTTTCTAAATGAAAGTTTTGCTGGTTGCGACGGATTTCCCGGTGAAGAGAGGCGGGTCGTCCGTCACTTACGGGGGTGCTGGAGCTTGCATGGCACAGCTTGTTTCAGGGCTTGTCGAAAAGGGGGTCGAAGTTACAGTAGTTACTCGCAAAGAGAAGGGTTCTTACACTGAATTATTTGATATTCCAGTATTTCGTACTGCGGCAGTTGATCTCGGTATAAGGCAGGCAAAGATAGCGCACTCTCTAACTGTTCTCCCAAAACTTTTAAGTGTTTGCAAGAGCGGGGAATTCGACGTGATTCACTCTCACAATCCCGCAGCAGGATTTCCGAGCGTTTTCGCCTCTAAAAAAAGTGGGATCCCCCACGTGACTACGATGCACGGACCGTGGGCGGACGTGAGAATCGGAAGGGCTTCAAGAAGTCTTTTAAGTTTGATGGAAGGCTGGACTCTGCGGGAAGCAGACACAGTAACGTGCGACTCCAAACAGCTCACCGAATTTGTAGTTGGCAAATACAATCTAGACCCTCGAAAAGTCGAGGCGATCGAAAACGCCGTTGAAATAGAGCGATTCAAACCGAAGACGTGCTCGAAAAAAACTGCTCGAGAGAGGATTGGGGTCAAAACGGGGGATAAGCTTGTATTGTATACTGGCAGATTTCTGGTTGAGAAGGGGATTGACTATTTGGTTGATGCGGTAGGGGAGGTGTTGGACAATCTGGATGATGTTTCATTCCTCTTTTTGGGGGGTGGCTTCGACGAACATGTCGTCTCGGATTGGATTTTGAAAGAAAAACTTTCAAAGAAGGTTTTCAATATCCCTTACATTCCTTATGAGCTTATGCCTTACGCATACTTAGCAAGTGATGTGCTCGTCCAACCCTCTCTCGCCGAGGGTTTAAGCAGGTCGATTCTTGAGGCCATGGCTTGCGGACTTCCAATCATTGCGACCGACGTCGGCGGGAACCCGGAGCTTGTTTCTTCTGAGAATGGTTTGCTTGTACAACCGAGGTCTTCTAAGGCGATTTCTGACGCCATCGTCGAAGTTTTTTCAAGTCCGAGTAAATTGGATTTGATGGGTGGGAAGTCGAGGGAGAAGGTTGAGGCGTCTTTTACCGTTGAAAAGAGAATTCAATCATTTATTGATTTGTATGAGAGGGTGGCTTAGGATATGTGTGGTATTTGCGGAGTATTTTATTTTAACGGGGAGAGTGCGGATAAGCAGGTACTTGAAAGGATGCGGGATTCCATGGTTTACCGGGGCCCCGATGATTCGGGGATTTTTCTAGATGGGAAAGTCGGCTTAGGGCACAGGCGTCTTTCAATAATTGACCTTATTGGGGGGGGGCCAGCCAATCCACAATGAGGAAGAAACTGTTTGGATTGTGTACAACGGGGAGTTGTATAATCATGAGGATTTACGGGTGGAATTAGAGGGGCTTGGACACAGGTATTACACGAACACTGACACAGAGACTATAGTCCACTTGTATGAGGAGTACGGTCCCGCATGTGTTGAGAGGATGAACGGCATGTTCGCTTTCGCAATCTGGGACGCCCGTGAAAAAAAAGTTTTTCTTGCGAGAGACCGGTTGGGGATAAAGCCATTGTATTATCTTAGGGATGGGGAAAAGCTTGTTTTCGCGTCAGAGCTTAAGGCAATACTTGAGCACCCGGATATCCCAAGGGCTGTCGATTACAGTGCTTTAAACAATTACTTCACTTACGGCTACATTGGAAGTCCGGACACAGTTTTTGAGGGTGTTGAGAAGCTTCCGCCTGCCCACACTCTGGTTGAGGATGGTGTTGAATCCTCCATAAAAAGGTATTGGAGGATTACTTTCCCGAAAAAACCCTATGGGGATGAGGCATACCATATCGAAAAAATAGGGTCATTGCTTTCCGAGTCAGTTTCTCGAAGGCTTATGAGCGATGTGCCGTTGGGTGTGTTTCTGTCAGGCGGTATTGATTCGAGCGCGATTGTGGCGGCTATGAGCGAGCTTTCAGATGACGTGAAAACTTTTTCCGTGGGTTTTGAAGACCAGTCTTTCAACGAGCTTGAGTACGCGAAATTGGTTGCCGGGGAGTTCGGGACTGACCACCACGAGTTTGTAGTCCCCATGAATGCTGTTGAACTGCTCCCAAAAATCCTTGAATGTTTTGACGAGCCTTTCGCCGATTCATCCGCCCTTCCAACTTACATTGTGTCTCAGATGGCGCGGACTAGTGTTACGGTGTGTCTTTCAGGGGATGGGGGGGACGAGCTTTTCGCAGGATACGACAGGTATGCGGGAAGTAAGCTAGCGTCAGCATATGGAAAATTGCCGGAACCATTGAGGAAGACTGCACATTGGTTTACGGGACTTCTTCCCGCTTCAACTGCAAACAAGAGCATTGTAAACTTCGCCAAAAGGTTTACAGAGGCGGGAGACCTTCCGGAAGTTGAGAGGTACACTGACTGGATAAGTTTCTTCAACAGGGAGAAAAGAGGCGAATTATTTTCTAAAGAGACTATGAAAAGGGTTGGTAAGCTTGAGAACATAAAGTATCTCGACCGTTTCTTTAGGGAGTGTCCTTCCAAAGACTTTTTAGTTAAAACAATGTACGTGGACGTAAAGACTTACCTTCCCGAAGACCTCTTAACCAAAGTTGATCGCGCGAGCATGGCCCATTCACTGGAAGTGAGGGTTCCGTTTCTCGACCACGAATTCGTCGAATACGCGCAAACAATACCCATGAACCTCAAGTTCCCAGGACTTAAGCTCAAGATTCTCTTGAAAAAAGCCATGAAAGATAGATTGCCGAAAAAAATCATTGGAAGGAGAAAGCAGGGCTTCGGAGTGCCGGTGAGCGCATGGTTTAAAGGAGATTTGAAAGGCGTGGCATATGACCTGCTCTTGGGAAATGATTCTTCCACTCGAGACTTCTTCAATAAGAGTTATTTACGCAAGATCTTGGATGAGCATTCTTCAGGCAGGGTTGATCACGGCCAGAGGATTTGGAGTCTGGTGTTTTTCGACTTGTGGATGAGAAAATACGTTAATGGCGAGAGGATTAGCCTATGACTAAGATTAATGTTTTGTTGTTTACGACAACGCTTGAGGTTGGGGGGACCGAAAAGATAACCTCCATTCTTGCGAGAGGGTTTGACAGAAGAAAGTTCAACGTTACTGTCGCCTGTTTGAGTCATGGAGGAGAGGTCGCAAAAGAGCTTCGCTCAGCTGGGATAGACGTTCAACCTTTGAATATGAAAAGTAAATTCGATTTCACTGTTTTATTGAGATTATACCGGCTTTTAAGGTCTTGCCGAGTTGACATACTTCACTCGTTTCTCTTTCACGCCAATCTTTTAGGGAGGATTGTGGGAAGGTTTGCGGGGGTTCCCGTCATAATCTCTTCGGAGAGGACGATGGGTATGGAGGGCAAGCACCGGGCTTTGATGAATAAGTTCACATCCCCGCTTGCATCGGCTTTCACGGCGAACTCGAATGCTGTTTCCAAGTTCATGGTGGAAGAGATTGGACTCCCAAAAGAGAAGATTTATGTGATATACAACGGAGTGGATGCAGAAAGCTTTAAGGTGAAGGTAAATCGAAAGAAAGTCCGCGAAAGCCTTGTATTGGACGAACACGATTTTGTCGTGGTTTCAGTTGCACGGCTTACGAAGTTGAAGGGATTTGAATACCTGCTCGAAGCTGCGGAAAAGATTATTGCAGGTAACTCGAAAGTGAAATTTTTAATTGTTGGGGATGGACCTAACCGTAAAAACCTTGAGGAAAAGTCCGGAAAACTTGGTTTGGGGGGAAACGTGATTTTTCTGGGGTTTCGAGACGACATAGCCCAAATACTTTCAGCCTCGGACTTGTTTGTATTACCGACAATCTGGGAGGGTTTTCCAAACACGATTTTAGAGGCTATGGCGGCAGGGCTTGCCGTAGTTGCGACCAACACTTCAGGCATCCCCGAGTCAGTCTCAGACGGAAAAACCGGACTTCTATTTGAACCGAGAGACTCTGAAGGACTCTACGAAGCCTTAGAGTCAATGATCAAAAACCAGGAAAAACTAAAGAGAATGGGTGAAGAGGGGAGGGAAAAAATTCTAAAGAATTTTTCAATCCAAAAGATGATTAATGAAAACGAGAGGTTGTATGAAAAACTCTTAAACCTACGATGAGCTTGTACAGCGGTTTTTTGACTAAGGTTGTGGCCCCTAATTTAAAGTATGGTGGAGTCACGTTCTGGGAGAAATATAGGCTCCTTGAGAAAACACAGTGGATGACAAAAGAGGAGCTTGCGAGAATTCAATGGGAAAAACTGAAGGCTGTAATAGCCCACGCATATGATAATGTCCCTTATTATCGTAATCTATTTAAATCCAACGGGCTCAGACCATCAGACATAACATCCCCGGAGGACATGCAAAAGCTACCCATAACAACTAAAGAAGATTTCAGGAAAAATTTTCCAGAAAACGTTACGGCAAAAAACATTGACAAGAAGAGTTGGGTGCTAAACAGCACATCAGGTTCTACTGGAAGCCCATTCGAGTTTATCATTGACCACAACTTAATTGAAGCGGAAAGAGCCACTCTTCTAAGGGGTTATGCGTGGGCTGGACTTGGATTTGGAGGGAAATTCGTTACAATCTGGGGATCCCATAAAGAATCATTGAGTAGGAGGCTTTTTGAGAGATTCATTAAGAGGCGGCTGATGCTTTCGGCTTTCGGCCTCGATGATGAAAGTATGACAGAATATGTCAGGGTTATTAGAAGATACAAACCCCGCGCAATTGAAGCCTACGCATCAGCTATTATAAAGTTATCTGAGTTTATTTTAGAGGAAAAAGTGGATGACGTTTCGGTTAATTCAGTAATCACGTCAGCTGAGAACCTGATCGCCTCCCACCGCTCTACCTTAGAATCCGCCTTAAACTGTGAAGTATTCGATAGATACGGCTCTAGGGAATTCGGAGCCGTCGCACACGAATGCGAAAAACATGAGGGACTCCACGTTAACATGGAAAACTTTTTTGTTGAATTTGTAGGTGAAGACGGAAAGCTTGTCGACAAGAAGTCGGGCAGGATGATAGTAACATCATTCGACAATCTAGCAATGCCATTTATCCGATATGAAACAGGAGATCTGGGGACACCAACAGACAAAGAATGCTCTTGCGGCAGAAAACTCCCACTGTTAGAGCGCATAGACGGAAGAGTAACAGACTTCATTCACGTTTCCTCACGCAAGGTTTCATTCTTGTTTTTCAATTACTTTTTTGAAGGGTATGGTAAGCTCGTGAAAGAATTTCAGGTTATCCAAAAACGGAGGGATTTGATTCAAGTATTAATTGTGCCTTCCAAATCATTTAAGAAAACTACTTCAGAGTCTATTAAACAGGGTTTAGAGAAGAATTTAGGCGAGTCGATTAGGATTACTGTAGATTTGGTTGACGATATTGCTTTGGATAAAAGCGGGAAACGACCTATTGTTAAGTCGGAGATATGATACCATTGAAAATCAAATACTCCACCCTGAAGGGTGGGAGTACGCGAGCGAGAGCTATGCTCTCGCTGCGTGCAGATTCAGCGAAACTGAATCTCGCATAACTTACAAACACACAAAATGTATGAAAAACAGAAACAGGAGGTGCAAACGCAAGGTAGAGGAATACTACGCAATTCCTTTGCGACCTAAAGGTCGCAGTATGACGAACACGAAGTGTTCGTGTACACGAAGAACTGGAAGCTCTTTGTCGTATCCTTGCGTGTTTGTAATGAAAGGTATAGGAGATTCAGTAAACAAGGTATTTCGCGACATACTGCGGGCAACAAAAGCAATACGTTACTTCAACACTGGGAGATTTGTAAACATCGTCGTGGGATCCTCTAACCGACTCTTACGGAAAAATTACGTTTATCGTCAACCAGATTTCCTTCAACTCGAGGTCAGCAGCAAATGCAATCTCAAGGGTTCTATGTGTCCTCGAAGTAGCTTTGAGCTCAAAAATGGTGACTTTTCACTGGAAAACTTTAAAAAACTTATCGACTCAAATCCCAAGATAAGTCACGTGAGATTATGCAGGTTTGGAGAGCCCCTCTATAATCCTGAATTCAGCAAGATTATCGTGTATGCCTCTCAAAAAGGATTGGACGTAGGATGTGAGGGCTTTTTTGTCGAATTCATTACAAGCGATGGAGAATGGACCACCCCGGGCGAGCAGGGAAGGTTCGTAGTCACATGCATTGAGAACCATGCCATGCCGTTTATCCGATATGGTACGGGGGATCTTGGAGTTCCTTCCGAGGAAGACTGTGAATGCGGCCGAAGTCTTCCGCTCATAGATGAGGTTTCGGGGAGGGTTATAGAGCTTGTTAAGACCTCGTCGGACAGGATTATTTCAATTCACTGTTTAACGCTTCTTTTTGAGGATTACTCTGATTTCTTCAGAAACTTTCAGGCAGTGCAAAGGAAAAAAGACTACTTGGAAGTGCTAGTAGAACCAACTTCCAGATTCACTGAGGATGTTGAGGAGGATGTTTTAGAGCGTCTTAGAATCCATGTGGGCAAGGATATGAAAGTGGAAATTTCAAAAGTGTATTCTATTCCGCAGACTTCCTCTGGTAAAAAAATGCTGTTAATATCTGAGGTGGAGTGAGTTGGATACTCTGGTTTCAGTATTTTATGATGAATTGCTTGAGTATCCAAAGCCGCCTTTTAATCCACGTGAAGCTTTCCCGGAGCTGGATGTTAAGGCCATCGATTCTGAGAATATAGTTTATGGTGGAGTGAGAGAATTATTTAGGCTTTTGGGTTTTGACAGTCGAAATTTCGGGGGGAAAAGTTGGAATCCCTTGGGGGATATTGTTAGTGAGGGTGATACCGTCGTTTTGAAGCCCAACTTTGTTTTGGATCTTCCAGTACATGCGATAACTCACGGTTCGGTTTTAAGGCCAGTAATAGATTACACCCTTAAGGCGCTTTCCGGGTCTGGAAAAATTATTATCGCCGACGCCCCCTTGCAGAGTGGAGACTTTGAAAGGATTCTTGAGATTTCGGGTGTGAGGGATTTAGTTGATTATTATCGGGAGTTGGGGGTTTCAATTGATGTTGTGGATCTTCGCAGGGAGGTTTCGATTGTGAACGAAGACGGGATTATTGTTAGAAGAGTTAAGGGTAGTGGTGACCCTAAAGGTTACGTTGTAGTAGACCTTGGACGTGACAGTTACTTGGATGATATTTCAAGTTTCTATGAAAGGTACAGGGTTACCGAATACAATCGGGATGAGATGATAACCCACCACAACAGGGAGAAAAACGAGTATCTTGTCTCGAAAACAATTCTCGATGCAGACGCAATCATAAACCTGCCAAAGCTTAAGACTCACAAGAAAGCTGGAGTTACCTTGGCCTTAAAGAACATGGTGGGGATGAACGGGGATAAAAGCTGGCTTCCACACCACAGGATTGGAGCACCTCCCGACGGGGGAGACGAGTACCCTATGAAGAGTTTTCGAAAGCGGTTTGAAAGCAAGACGATAGACTACTTGCGTACAAAGCCCATGCTTTGGTGTGGAGTGAAAAAGGTGTGTGATAAGTTCAGGAGGGGTGGAGAAAAGAGAACAACAGACTGTAAGATCACATATGATACTCGCGAAGGGAGTTGGTGGGGAAATGATACTGTTTGGCGTATGGTGTTGGATCTTAACACGATACTTCTTTATTCTGACAAGAGGGGAGAGCTTAAGACTGATAAACAACGGAAATACCTTGCTGTGGTGGACGGAGTCCTTGCGAGTGAACGAGACGGGCCAATAAGGTCTACCTTGAAGAAAGCAGGTTTGTTAGTGTCTGGGACTAATCCAGTGCACGTAGACTTTGAATGTGCAAGACTTATGGGATTTGACCCACTAAGGATTAAAACCATAAGTAGTGTGAAAAGTAATGGGAAATATCCCCTACTTTCAGGTGATATTGAACCCAAAGTCAAGTCAAATGAAAAAGAGATTCCAATCCAAAACTTCATCCCTGCCAGCGGGTGGGTAGGGCACATTGAGAAAAGATGAGCACTTTAAAGACAATTTTCAAAAACGCGGGATTCCTCTACACTTCTGAAGTTTTCAGAAAAATATTATTCTTTTTTCTGGTAGTTTATGCAACAAGGACTCTTGGTACTGTGGGTTGGGGGAAAATCAGTTTTGGAATGGCCTATACCTCAATGTTTTTGATTGTGATGGATGCTGGACTATTATCCATCATTATCAGGGATATTGCCAGAGACAAGTCTCTCGTTCAAAAATATGTTAAAAACTTGCTTTTAATGAAGGTTTTTCTGGCTATCATAACCTACATTCTGATTGTCGTAGTAATCAATGCCCTGAATTATCCACCCAACACAAAATTTGTTGTATATATTTTTGGGTTTGTTGTGATTTTGGATGCGTTCTCTGAATTATTCAAGTCCGTCTACCAGGCGTTTGAGAGGATGGAGTATGTTGCATATTCAAGAATAATTCAGGCGGTTGTGGTAGTGTCTCTAGGTGTCACCGTGCTTTTTTTAGGTAAGGGGATTTACTGGTACGCGACCGCTTATTTCATAGCAGCATTGGTGAATTTTTTGTTCACACTATTTATTACGTCGAAATATTTCGCAAAAATCGGATTTGAAATTGATTTAACGCTTTGGAAAAAGCTTCTCAAAAAAGGACTACCACTCCTTCTTTCGACCGTTTTCGGAATCCTCTATTTTAAGATCGACACGATCCTACTCTCTATTATGAAAGGGGATGCGATAGTCGGTATTTATTCGGCAGCCTACCAGGTCATTGTGGCAATAATATTCATCCCCACGCTATTTTCAGTCGTCGTGTTCCCGGTTTTAAGCAGATTCTACAAGGAATCTAAGGAGTTATTATTTCTCACATACAAGAAAGCATTCACCTACATGTTCATCTTAGGCCTTCCAATAAGCGTCGGAGGATTCATCCTGGCAGACCAACTGGTGTTGATACTTTATGGTGTGGAATACATCCAATCCATCGCAGCATTAAAAGTTTTGGTATTCGTGGGACTTATGGTCTATCTAAACTACATATTATACAATACACTCATCGCCATAGACAAACAAATCGAATGGATGTACATCTCCGGTGGCTCGGCAATACTTAATGTGATTTTGAATATTGTTTTAATACTGAAAATGGGTTTTGTCGGGGCAGCGTATGCAACTCTTATCACTCAGGTTTTCACGGCCGCGGCGATTTATTATTTTGTGACTAAGGCTACTTCAAGCCTGCCTTTCAGAAGTATTGTCGTAAAACCCGTGCTTGCTGTAGCCGTCATGGGTTTGGGGGTCTTTTTCTTAAGGGATGTGAGTATTGTTTTGGCAGTCCCCGCGGGTGCTGTGATTTACTTTGGAGTGCTGGTTTTAACTCGAGCTTTCACAACAGATGATGTTGAAATGTTCAAGCGGATTGCTGAGGCAGTTCAAAACAGGGTTGTCTCATAAAAAAAAGGTTAGTATACTCCAAGATCTGATTCCAGGGCTTGAACCTCGGATGATTCCTCCCGGATTTCATACTCACCTTTAGGTTCATGAGACTCTACGACATAGCTTCCCAATGCCAGTATGTCCACGCAGTCCACTTCGAAAGAGCGGATTGCGTCGTCTGGAGTGCAGACTATGGGCTCCTCGTGCATGTTAAAGCTTGTGTTTATGATTAATGGTAGGCCTGTCAGTTTCTCGAATTCCTTTATTATTTTGTAGTAGGTTGGATTGTTTTTCTTGGTGACGAGTTGCGGTCTTGCAGTGTTGTCGATGTGTACGACTGCGGGCGCTTTTTCAGCCCACTCCTTATAAACGTCGAATGTGATGGTCATGAACTCGGCAGTATATAATCCGTAACCTGAATTTTTGTAGAGTTTTGGGGCTGCCTCGGCTAGAGCGGATGGTGCGAATGGCATGAACTCTGTCCGCTTTAGTCTATCATTCAGCTTGTCGTTTAGGCTTGCGTCTCTGGGGTCTGCGAGAATGCTTCTGTTTCCTAGGGCTCTTGGACCGAACTCCATTTTTCCGTTGAACCATCCGATGATTTTTCCAGAGTCTATGGCGGAGGCGATGTATTTTTCAATGTCTTTTACTTTTTTTGGCTTGTATCCGCGTTTTTCAAGGGCTTTTTTTATTTCGGATTCCGAGTATTCAGGACCTAGGAACATATTTGTGAGTTTCTTGGGTTTTAAGACTTTGCCGTTTTTTTCGAGATGGTTTTGATAGTGTAGGAGGGCTGAACCCGCAGCTATTCCTTCATCACCCATTGCAGGGTGGATGAATACTTCCGCTACTCCTTCCACTTCGGCGATGCGCTGGTTCATCTTGACGTTTGCGAAGACTCCCCCAGCCATCGCAATCTTTTTTTTACCCGTGTCGATTACATGGTTTTTCACCAATCCCACCACAACATCCTCAAGTCTTTTCTGCGCCGCCGCCGCAACATCATCTCGCAATTCGCAACCTGAGAGTGCTTCAACCATCATCTCGTCCATGCCTTTGCCGCGCCAGCTTAAATCACTCAAGTCGCCCGATAAGACCCCCTTAAGAACCTTGAGCATGTACTTCGCCCTATTTTTTTCGACGCCCATAAATCTTGGTGAATGAAATTGCCTTCCGTCGGGACTTAAGCCTAATAGTTCAGACATTTGGCCATAATATTTTTTCGGGTTTCCGTATGCTGCAAGGCCCGTTATTTTCCCTTCGTGTCGCAGCGGTTTGAATCCCAGATGTGCTGTCACCCTGCTGTAGAAGTATCCTGGCGAGTTCATGTAGTAGGATGATGAGATTCTTTTAACGTATCCGTTTTCCACGATATTAATTGATGAGCAAAGGTCATCTCCAGCCCCGTCTAGCGTGAAGATTAGGGGGTCTTTGAATCCGGACGTGTAGTATGCTGCTGTTGCGTGTGAAAGGTGGTGGTCCATGTAGTGGATTGGCGCGGAAATTCCAAGTAGTTCAAGTTCTTTTGCAAGTCTTTCTCGGAAGTATTTTCCGGCACTTTTTTTATCGAGCTTTCGATGTATTGTCGACAACAATCTTTCAGCTGTGGAGAGGGTAGTTTTGTCGAATAAGAATTTTGCCAGATGTTTTGAAAAGTATTGTGAATCAATTGATGCGATCGTCACAACATCAATGTCTTTTCCGGTTAATCCGCAAATCTCTAGGGTTTTCTCTATTGCCTTGTAAGGAAATCCTATGTGTTTTTTTATCCTTGAAAGCCTTTCCTCGTTTATGGCTGCGATAATTTTTCCGTCAGATACTATTGCTGCGGTAGCGTCGTGTCCAATAACCAATCCTAGAATGTTCATTTCAAAACAAAACTTACCAATTATTGTGAGTAAGTTTAAAAAAAGTATTTTTGAAAAATATTATATTGTTTTAATCTCCTTGACCACTTCGAATGCTTCGGCAAACTTTGTGCTGATTTGATAGCCACGATACTGGGCTCTACCCCTGATACCGTAAACCCAATTGTCGCCGTTGGCATCAACCTGAGACTTATGGGATAAAACACTCTCAATCTTTGTCTCAATAACTGAAGAAACGTCAACAAACATCTGAGGTTTAAAACCGTACGGCACTATCCCACCGGGAATAGTCTGCTCGTACATGTAAACCGAGCAAGTGTTTCTTCGGGCTGCGGCGAGTGTCGCGTTGCCTACTGTTATGTGGTCTTGGTGGGAGTCGTGAATCCAGTGGGTGTAGATTATGTCCGGTTTAAACTCACAGACTATTTCATCGAATTTTTCCACGATACGCCTATTATTGGAGAATTCATCGGATTTTATGTTTAGAAACTTGACTTTCGCTCCCAGAAGTTTAGCGGCATTCTCGGACTCTTTACGCCTCTCCGATGGATTGTTGGGTATTAATGCAACTACCATGAGTACTTCATCACCGCTATCTGAGTGTTTTGCTATTGTCGCTCCCATGCCAACTTCAATGTCGTCTGGGTGGGCTCCGAATGCTAGTATCCTCATTTTTACTTATCACTTACTACTACTTCATTAAAGTATCGGAGAACAGTTATCTCCTGAAATTCCATTTCCCCCACACTCTTGTTATCTATTAGATCAATGAGTATTTTTGGTATGTTCACTCCCGCAAGCGTTGCAAAGACTGTGCCGCCGCCCATTCGAGGATTAACCTCCACAAACGCGGGTTTCCCGTCTTTGCCCAATTTCATCTGCATGCAAGACGGGCCCTTGATGTTAAGAAATTCAGACATCTTAAGACATGCTTTTTGAATCTCCTCGTCTTTTACTATCCTGCCCTTTGACGATATTCCAGCTTTAGTCTCGATTCTAAGTCGTGGTACGGCAACCAAAGCCTTACCCTCCAAGTCGGCAACAACATCGATTGTGTATTCCTCTGCTGGGAGATACTCTTGGATTATCAAGTCGGAGTGTTTAGACAGGTAATAATCCAAGTCGCGCAGGTCTTCGCAAAGAAAAGTGTTCCTGCTTCCCTTACCCCTAATCGGCTTGATAAAGCAGGGGAATTCAACGCCGTCAGAAGTGAGGGTTGAGTAAGGCAGATTAAATCGGTCTTTAGTCTTTTCATAGAAATTCCACTTGTCCATGCAAAGCTCGATTACGTCCAAATCCGAAATTATGACTGAAACCCCCTTTTCCTCAAGGATTTTTTTATTTTTACTGTATGCTAATATGTCAAATCCTGAAGTTGGAAAAATTACGTCGATTTCCTCTTTTTCAATGACATCCAAAGCCTTATCGAAGAAATTTGGGTCGTCGACGCGGGGCAGAACATAGTATTTGTCGGCAAGGTAGAATCCACTCGAAAGCGGATTTGCATCAGTTGTTACAATCTTTCCCTTAAAGTCTATCATGCGAAGGGATTTTATCGCCCCGATTGCAGCAGGACCTCCCCCACCGGGAAGCAGTATGTTGTGAGTCATATCATCTTTTAACCAATTCCGAAACTTTGTGAACGTCACTTCCAATCACTGTTTTAGCCCCTAATTGTTTTGCGAGGATTAAAAATTCAGGTTGTGGAAGATTATATTTAATGTTTTCTTCAATTAAAACCTGGTTTCTGATGCATGAGTTGATTATGTTTTCAATTTCATTTGACGTTAATTTGATGTTTCGTTTTTTCGCGTATAGTGTGGGGTGGGCCCAGACGTCTACATCCGGATTTCGGATTAAGTTTTCGAGCGTACTCAAGTATTCTTTCTTTGATATTTCTGGGAAACTATGGAATCCTGAGAGGATTATGTCGCATTTTTCAATGACTTTTCGCGGAGCGTCTATGTTTCCGTCAAGGTCTAGTACTTTGGCTTCACAGCCTACTAGGATTTTCAAGTTAAATTGTTTTCGGGCTGAATCCACTTCACTTAAAAGTTCATTGAAGTCGTAGTCCAGATTCCTTCGAACGTGTTCTGTAAAGGCTATGAGTTTTATTCCAAGCTCTTCTGCCCTCTCACACAACTCTGAGACTGTGTTTTCCCCATCGGTGAAATTTGTGTGCACGTGCCAGTCACCCGTTTTGAGGTATGCCTCATAATCCATCCACTTCTTAACCATCTTCACCTACTACCTTTTTTAGCCATCTTCACTTACTAACACAATGTCTTCAGGTTTCATTCCAGTGAAATAAATCTCATACCAGACTTCGAATGCCACAAGACCCCACAACAAAAGAGAGTGATCCCTAACTTTAGAGGCATGTTCGTCTATGATCTTTTTAACACCCTCCACGTTAAAGAGGCCAGAGTCGGGGAGACTCCGATTTAATAGAACATCTTCTAAAAGCGGCTTCCAATCAGATCTCAACCACTCACCCCACGCAATGTTGTAGCCGAAACCCATCTTCTTGCCTGAAAGAATCTCGCCTGGAAGCTCCCCAACCATTGCCTTCTTCATGACGTACTTGTTCCCACTCTTGTCGAAGATTGACCGTACTTTCATCTTCCTTGGGAGGGAGGCTGCGAACTCCATAAGCTTGTGGTCTAGGAAAGGCGCCCGAATCTCGATCGATGAAATCATCCCCGTCACATCGCTTGTAACAACCGTAGAATGCATGTTACCCATGAAAAGCTCTGTGTAAAGCATGCGATCGAAGAAAGATGCGTTGGGGTGCTCGTTGAATACCCTGTCAAGCGGCCCGCCAACGTCAAAACCTGCTACTTTTTCCCTCAAATCCTTTGAATAAAGAACTCCTTTCAATTCACGAGAAACCTTGTGGTACACCAATGTTTTCCTCTTTTCAGCTGGAGCTATGATTAAATCTAGAAGCGAAGCAAACCTTGAATCCGAACTGGGAAAAATATTCCTCAAAAATTTGAAGGGGAATTTCGGCAGACTGTCAGTCAGCCTGAACAACAAATCCAAAAAGGCGAGCTGGTTGTGATAATCGTATCCGCCGAAAAGCTCGTCTGCACCGTTTCCTGCGAGAACGACTGTCACATCCTCTTTTGAAATAAGCTTGGTGAGATCCAGGGAGTAAAGTGAAGTGAGCATGTTGAATGGTTCTCCGAGATGGTATATTATTTCAGTTAAAAGTTTAAGGTCTTTCGGCTGAAAGATTACTTCGAAGTTTTGTGTGTCGTATTTTTTTGAAACAAGCCTTGCTCTTTTAAATTCCGTGTCTTCAGTGGATGAGCCGATACTGAAGCTTTTCATGCGTTTTCCGGGTTCCCTTGCCATAAGTGAGACTATTGTGCTTGAATCTAATCCTCCTGAAAGGAGGACTCCTAATGGCACGTCTGATATCTGTCGCATTGTGACTGATTCTTCCAGAAGCCTTTTGTATTCGGAAATGCACTCTTTCTCAGTCTTTTTGGTTTTTTTTGAGTAATCTAGTTGCCAGTATCTTTTAATCTTCATTCCATCTTCATCTAGGGTGAGATAGTGTGCGGGAGGGAGCTTTCTTATTCCCTTAAAAAGTGTGTGAGGGTATGGTGCGTAAAGGTAGCAGTGAGTCAGATAATAGTGGAGTGACTCAACATCAACCTCCTTTTTGAATTTCGGGTGGAGTAGTATTGCGTTTATCTCGGATGCGAAAATTAAGGTCCCGTCTAAATCAGCGTAAAACAAGGGTTTTTGACCTGCCCTATCTCTTGCTAGGATTAATTTTTTCTTGTTAGAATCCCAGATGGCTATTGCAAACATTCCACGAAGATTTTTAAGGAAATCCTCACCCTCCTGCTCGTATAAGTGTAAGACTACTTCAGTATCAGTATTGCTTTTGAATTTGCGGCCTTTGGATTCAAGCTCCCCTCGAAGTTTCCTGAAGTTGTAGACTTCCCCATTATAGGTTATCCATAAGGTTCCGTCCTCGTTCGACATTGGTTGAGCGCCCTTCTCGGATAGATCAATTATTGACAAACGGCGGTGGCCTAAACCGATGTTGTTTTTTACGTACTGTCCTTCACCGTCGGGTCCTCGGTGTATCATGGTATCGCACATGGCTTTTACGAGCATATCATCTACTCTGCCTTTCGCCTTGTATTCGAATACACCGCAGATTCCGCACATTTACAAGCACTCCTCGTATATTTTCCTAAGCTTTTTCTTTCTTACCTTATCTGAGAACTTTCCTGTGGAGACGAGACTGTGAGAGTATTCTCCCATCTGGTTTCTAAGCTTTTTGTCGGAAATTAGTATTGAAAGTTTCTCTATGAGATCACCCACAACCTTTGGAAACTGCCAGTCAGCGCATTTCCCTTCAAGGTCCACGGAAAAGTATTTTTCATTTGGCGTATAATCGTCTTTGAAATACTTGACTGGAGACTCGATTATGAAACCGTTTCTCCCATCCTCAATCATCTCGGAAAAAGCGAACATGTCGGTCGCAACTATTGGAAGCCCTGCCGCCAATGCCTCTAAAACCACTAATCCGAAACTGTCTCGGTAGGACGGGATTACGAACACATCCGAAGTCTGAAAATATTTTTCATACAACTCCTCCTTCAGAATATTCGGGGGTAGGAAAGACACGTTATCGTATTTCCCAAACTCGTCAACCGCCCACTGGGGAGGAATCGTGATCATGACCAACTCGAGGTTGTCGAATCTCTCGTTTAACACCTTGAAAGCCTTTAAAACCTCCTTGCCGCCTTTAACGTTGAATCTGGAGCTTATGAAAAGTATTCGGATTCTGTCTGTCGTATTTTCGGCTTTAGGTTGTGTTTTGACGTAGGGGTATGCAACTTCGATTTTTTCCAGAAATTTTTGTTTTGGGAAGGTGTTTTCAATGCTTTTTTTCGACGCCTCGCTTAGGGGGAGTATTTTTTTGCAGTAGTTTGAATTAAGGTATTTTCTTATGATATGAGAGGCTATTGTGCTTTTTAAGACTATGACGTTGTAGAGCGTTAAGACCGCTACGTTATCTATTTCCGTGACCCAAGGTTTTTTATTGAATAGCAGCTGGCCGGGAGCGTGTATTAGGTCGCATTCACCGCACTTTACGTTTCGGATGTTTGGAATGTTTAGGGTGAACATGAGTTTTTTTCCGATTGATAGGGCATTATGTTTTTGGTTTAAGATTACGTCCTGGTTTTCGACAAGGTCTTTGAAGGCTTCTAGATCGTTTGTGTAGGTTACGCCTTCTGGAGGATTTTGTATTGTCTCGAAGTGTCTCGCCCTTGAGCTTCGGCCTAGGTTGAAATAAACTTGGATGTTTTTCATAATACCTTTAAAATCTTGTTTCTGTTAATTAAAGTTAAATAGAATAAATATCCGCGGCCTGAAGGCCGCGGTATTTTATGTTAGTTAGGCGTATTGGATTATTCGGGTTTGTCTTGAATCCAAATCCTCTATTTCGCGGCTGGTTTTGTGCCAGCCGTGTTG
>AQSC01000048.1 GCA_000402775.1 Euryarchaeota archaeon SCGC AAA252-I15
AAGCACTAAGTCTCTGGTGGACTTTAACCTCCTGACCAAGCAGGGAAACCACTGTGTCGGCTTGAGCTTGCCCGAATCCACCGAACCCTTCCATGTCGATAGACCTTAAATCCAAGCACATGATATCGATCTCGCGTTGAACAAACCCTAAAAGCCGGGCATCCATTGGATCCGAGAGCGCTCCCATCCCCTTCATCTTTGAGATTGCGAGTTGAGCCGCCTGGAAGTGGACTTCCCGAAACATCTCCTCGCTCTCCTGGTTGATGTCAAATTTCCCGCCCAGGTCGGTGCCAATTCGCTCGACTCGCTCATTAAAGCGGGCGTCAGTAGAGTGTTCTTCAAGGGGTGCTTCGAACTGGTCTTGGTCAATGGGGAACTCGAACCAGCTCCCAGCACTGGATTCGATTAGTAGACGGTATCTCCCGTCAGCGGGTTTGTCCAAGGATGAATGCTCCCCATCCATACGTTGAAGGTCTATTGGCTCGATCAAGCTTCCATCCTCGCGTTGACCGGCAAATACGTGTGAATCGTATTGAAAATCGAAGTGACCTTTAAGCTTTGTTTGTTTACCTTCGGAGTCTATGAGTACAGCAGGCATGGTCTTTTGTTTTCTAGAAGCAGGCGATATTTTCACGACCATGCTTACTTATATGAGGTTATAAATTATTAATCATGCAAGGCTTGCTTGAAAAGAGTCTTTTAGAGGCACCCGTTATTCGAAGGGGGGAATACGAATATTTTATTCACCCGTTAACTGATGCGATACCGGCGCTTAGACCAGAGCTTCTTTTGGAAGTGTGTGACAGGATTGTTGAGGTGGCAAATTCTGGCGCTGAAAAAATCTTTACCATGGAGGCTATGGGCATCCATATTGCAGCGGTCTTGTCCCAGAAAACGGGGCTTCCAATGAATATTGTAAGAAAGAGGGAGTACGGGCTTCCCGGAGAGATAATACTCGATCAGAGTACAGGCTACTCTAAGGGAAAGATGTACATTAATGCCGTTGAGTCCGGGGAAAAAATCCTCATCGTTGATGCAGTAATTTCAACGGGCGGGACCCTTATCGCAGTCATAAATGCATTGAAAAAAAAAGGTGTTGAAGTGACGGACGTTGCTTGTGTTATCGAGCGGGGCGACGGAGTGGGAAAGGTTTTTAAGGAGACGGGAGTGAGAGTGAAGACTTTGGTGAAAATCGATGTCGTTGACGGCAAAGTCTTAATCCTCTGATTCTTATACCATAATCATTAAATTATTTGTATGAGTGGTTTATTTGGGGTTATTTCTAATTCTGATTGTGTTGAAACTCTTTTTCTCGGGACTGACTATCACACGCACTTGGGTACTCAGTACGGCGGTCTCGCAGTCTTGGGTGAAGACGGATTCCAAAAGAAGATCCATAACTTAAGCAACAGCCAATTCAAATCAAAGTTTATCGAAGACTATGAGAAGATGAGCGGTAACTCCGGCATAGGAGTTATTTCAGACAAGTATGAGCAACCGTTAATGTTCCAATCGAAATTCGGAACGTACGCGCTTGCTACAAACGGCTTGATCACTAACAAACAGGAGCTTGGCGAGGAACTTATAAAAGAGGGTACATCATTTACTGAAGTCTCAGACGGAAATATCAACACGACTGAATTTGTCGCCAAATTAATCGCGAGTGGAAAAACGCTAGTAGACGGTATTGAGCGTGTTTTCGAAAAAATCACCGGTTCCATCTCCATCATAATTTTGAATCACAAGGGGATTTACGTCGCCCGCGACAAGTTCGGCCACACCCCCTTAATCATTGGGGAGGGGGTAAACTGTTGGGCGGTAGCTTCAGAGACGTGCGCTTTCCCAAACTTAGGGTTTAAAGTAAAAAAGTTCGTAGCCCCAGGGGAGATAGTACTTTTAACAAAAGAGGGGATTCAATCCCTGAAAGAAGGGGGGAAGACTAACAAGATTTGCTCTTTCCTATGGATTTACACAGGCTTTCCAGCCTCGACTTACGAGGGAATAAACTCTGAAATAGTTCGGGAGAGGTGCGGTATCGCACTCGCGAAGCGAGACAAAGTTAAGGCAGACCTTGCTTCTGGAGTGCCTGATTCAGGGCTCGCACACGCAATAGGATATGCTATGGAATCAAAGCTTCCTTACCGGAGGCCGCTAGTCAAATACACTTCAGGATACGGACGCAGCTACACTCCACCCGACCAAAAGACTCGCGATCGCATCGCCCAGATGAAGCTCATTCCAATTGAAGAAGTCATAAAAGACCAGAGGATCATCGTCTGTGAAGACTCGATAGTGCGAGGAACACAACTTAAAAACTATACAGTGACAAAACTTCATAATTCGGGGGTCAAGGAAGTCCACGTTCGAGTCGCCTGCCCGCCGCTCATGTTCCCCTGCATATACAATCTTTCCACAAGAACGTACGACGAGCTTGCCGCACGACAAGCCATCTATGAGATCGAAGGGGGGGAAATCGAGGACGTTTCAGAGTACCTTGATCCGGATTCAGAGAAGTATGAGAAGATGGTGGAGTTAATCCGCGAAAAGGTTGGTGTTACCTCTCTTATGTACCAGCGGCTTGAGGATATGATAGACGCTATAGGACTTCCGAAAGAAAGGCTTTGTCGCTACTGTTGGGATGGCTGCCACCACCAAGAAGAATAGGACGCCTAAGGAAGTTAAAGTCTTTGGGGCTGCAAGCTTTCTAAACGATTTTGGCTCAGACATGGTGTACCCCATCTGGCCTCTCTTCGTAGTCTCCCTGGGAGCGGACATGCGCATCCTCGGCTTGATTGACGGTCTGGGGGAAGCGTTAGTCTCAATCTCTCAGGGCGTTTCAGGGTATCTTTCAGATAAGTGGCGCAAGAGAAAGGTTTTCATCTGGACGGGGTATCTTATGGGTGCCATATCCCGGATAGGCTACGCCTTGTCAAAAACTTGGCATCCGCTGGTTCCGTTTAAAGTTTTGGATAGGGCAGGGAAGATGCGCGGAGCACCCAGAGACGCCATCATTGCGGACGCATCAACTGATGAGAACAGGGGATCGAATTTTGGGATACTTCGGGCGTTAGACAATCTAGGTGCAGTATTCGGCATCCTCACAACACTAGTCCTAGTGAATTTTCTGCCTTTCTCGAAAATTTTTTTCTTGGCGGCAATACCCTCGCTACTTGCAGTTGCCTTAGTATACGTGAAAATCTCGGATCGCCCCACCGCAAACATTCACAAGGGAGTTTCGACGAAAAACCTGTCTTATAACTTCAAAATCTTTCTTATTGCGAGCGCGATCTTCGCTCTCGCATCCTTCAGCTACTCGTTTTTCATAGTCTATGCGAACACGAACGCAGGATTTGCGAAAACATTCGTACCCTTGCTATACCTGCTTTTCACAGTGTTTGCGGGATTATCGTCGATTCCGGCGGGAAAGCTTGCAGACAAGTTCGGAAGAAAAAGACTCATGCAAGCAGCCTTCCTACTATTTGCAGTAACCTGCTTTGGATTCGTTTACGCATCATCCAAGATTATCGCAGCACTCATGTTCATAGTCTACGGACTGCACAAGGGAGTCCTGGAAACAGTACAAAAAGCGTATGCCGCAGAACTCGCCCCAGAAAACTTCCGGGCAAGCTCTCTCGGATTATTTCAGATGGTTGTGGGATTAATAACACTTCCCTCCTCATTTATCGCAGGTCTTCTGTGGGAAACGGTAAGCCCGCACTCGGCGTTCATGTTCTCGGCGTCTCTCGCAATTATCGCGGCAGCGGTCTTGATGTGCTGCACTCACAAACGCGTGAAGTAATTTTTATAATAGTGTTTCCAATAACTTCTAGTTAAGATGAGTAATTTTTTGTTTCCAACGGTTTATGTGACTGACTATCTGGATAGTGGAAACCCGGCAACTCTTTTATTGCTACTGCTTAGACTGCGAGAATAGACGAAAATAGTCTATGTCTCGCCTCTCGTTCGAAATCATTTACTATTAATATTATCGTTTTCATGGAGGTGTTATCATTAAAATGATGAACCAATTCTGGTACAACAAGAAAGTAGAGCATAAGGGGAAACCGAAGAAAATTCAGGTTTTCGACACGACGCTTAGAGACGGAGAGCAGACTCCGGGAGTGACTCTCACTGCGGAAGATAAGTTTGAGATAGCGAAAGCTCTGTCGAGTCTGGGAGTGGATTTTATTGAGGCGGGGTTCCCGGTTTCAAGTGAAGGGGAGTTTAAGGCTGTGAAACATATTGCTGAGGCGGGTTTTCCCGCAAAGAGTGTAGGGCTTTCCAGGTGTGTTGAGAAGGACATGGACGCTGCGATGAACGCGAACGTCGATCTCGTGCACATCTTCATCGGAACATCTCCGATTCACAGAAAGTACAAGCTTAAGATGAGCAAGCAGGAGATACTGGATAAGGCAGAGTACTGTATCAATTACGTTAAAGACCAAGGGTTCGACGTGCATTTCTCCCCTGAGGATGCTTGCAGGACGGAACTCGGTTTTTTAAAGGAAGTTTGCGTTCTGGCAGACGAGCTTAAGGTAGCTCACATAAACATCCCAGATACTGTCGGGGTGATGGCTCCTGCGGCAATGCATTGGCTTATGGGGGAGCTTGTAGAAGTTGTGAAGACTCCGTTCGCAGTCCATTGTCACAACGACTTTGGGATGGCAGTAGCCAATACTATCAGCGCCGTCACTGCCGGAGCGACAATCCCGCATGTTACAGTAAATGGTCTCGGAGAGCGGGCTGGAAACGCGGACCTGGAGCAGGTTGTAATGGGATGCAAGCTAATTCAGGAGATTGAATCCAACATCAAGACGAAAAAGATCTACGAGACGAGCAAACTCGTCGAGAGGAAGACGGGGATAAGGGTCATGCCCAACTTTCCTATTGTCGGAGACAACGCCTTCGCCCATGAATCAGGAGTGCACGTGCACGGCGTCCTGTCTAAGGCCTCAACTTACGAGGCAATCGACCCGAAAATGGTTGGCGCTCAAAGAAGGCTTTTAGTCGGAAAGCTTGTCGGAAGTACAGGCGTCCGCGACAAGCTTAAGGGTATGGGAATCAAGGTTTCGCAAGACCAGGCCAGGGAGATTACGAATAAGGTCAAGGATTTGGGAGACAAGGGTAAGAAGGTTGCTGAAGAGGACTTGAAGGCTATTGCAGAAGACCTTCTAGGAAAAACGTCGAAGGAAAAACCGCTGGTCGAGTTGAAAGACATGGTGCTTCACGCAGACTTCAGTAAGAATCCGACCGCATCAGTTGTGTTGAGCGTTAAGGGTGCTGACAAATCCGCGAGAGAGGAGGGTGTGGGACCTGTGGATGCGACCTTGAATGCAATAAGATCCGCAATTGGAGACAAAGACATCCAGTTGGACGAATACCATTTGGATGCCATCACTGGAGGGAGCGACGCGCTAGCAGACGTGACAGTCAGAGTGAGCAAGAACGGAGCATCAACCATGGCCCGCGGCGTCCACGAAGACGTTGTCATGGCGAGTGTGCTGGCGTTCATAAACGGAGTGAACCGAATACTGAAAAAGTAGTGTAGGTGGGGTGTGCGGGAAGCGAACCCTTTAGCGTTGTTTTCGCCTTTCCCGCAGGTTTAGGACTTGTTGACCTGCAAAGGCGACTCCCGAAGCAGCGAAAAGGCCTAATGCAACTGGGGTGTTAAATAACAGTTCGGGGACGGCCCATGCTGCAAACCCGATTCCCGCAAGGTTTAGTGGATTATCTTTCACGTATCTTCCGAATTCAAGTCCCATGTCGGATAGCGTTCTTCCAAGTTCCTTGAAAAAACCCTCTTTTTCCGTTTCCTCTGTCTTTACAGTGGGAGTGTGCATCTTCCGAGGCCCGACGATTTGCAGAGGACATAGAACCTCGAATAGGTTGCCGTTCTCGTCTTCCCTCAGCCCATCAGGACGTTCCGTCAATTTCCCAACAGGCTGAATCGGTTGAACATTCGGGCCCTCACTCCCTTGTGGATGGATAATTTTTCTTTTAACCATTGTTTATAGTTTATGTGATGCGTAATATTTAAAATACTTTACATTAAATCCAAATTCCTGAAATCTTTGTCCCGCAAGTCGGACACTTCCCGTCTTTTAAATGGTTTTTCACGATGTACCCTTTACGTTCCACGCACAGTGTCCCGTCTCTGGGACAGTAGGTGTTACCCCCCTTTTCAGTTGCGAGGTTTCCGACGTAGACGTAGTGTAATCCAGCTTCAACCGCTTTTTCCCGGGCTTTTATTAGTGTTTGAGCAGGAGTGGGCGGGAGGTTTTTAAGCTTGTAGTCGGGATGGAATCGTGAGAAATGTAGTGGAACATCTGGCCCGACGTTTTCGTAAACCCACTCGCACATGGACTGAATCTCGCCTAAATCATCGTTTAAAGTGGGAACCACCAAGTTTACTATCTCAAGCCACACCCCTTTTTCACCGTGGATTGTTTTAATCGCCTTCAAGACTTCGGAAAGCTCGGCACCGCAGACGTCCCTGTAAAAACTCTCGTTAAAACCCTTAAGGTCGACTTTAATGGCGTGGACGTGCGAGCAAAGCTCTTTCAAGGGTTCCTCGTTTATGTATCCGGCGGTGATGACGGTGTTTCGGATGCCTTTGGATTTGGCAAGTTTGGAGGAGTCCAGCATGTAATCGTAGAATGCTGTGGGTTCGGAGTAAGTGTAGGCGATAGACTTTACTAGACTATCCCTGGATTTTGCTGTTAAAACGTTTTCAACCAGTTTTTCAGGGGGCATTTCATAGGTTTTCAAGTCTTCGGGATTGGTTTGCGCTATCTCCCAGTTCTGGCAGAACTTGCACCTGAGATTACAACCCCCCGTTGCGATTGAGAATGCCTTTGTCTCAGGTAGAAAGTGGTATAAAGGCTTCTTCTCTATTGGATCAATGTTCACTGAACAAGGATTCCCATACGATAGTGTGTAGAGGACGCCATTCACGTTAACCCTGCTCCTGCAGATTCCGCGCCCTCCCACATCAAGCCTGCACTCATTCGGGCATAAACTGCATTCAACCAATCCACCGCGAGAAGTGTGATACAATGCCTTGCGAGACCACTTCCCAAGAGTGATCTGAGTCTTAGAAGTGAATATCGAATCGTTGGGACTTTCAAGAAATACTTTTTTTATAAAATCCTGTTTTAGGATGTAGCCGGCTGCAGTCAAAGAAGCAACTGCTAAAGCTCCTTTCTTTAGAAAATCCCGCCGTGAAACACCCTGTTCAGGCGGATTACCCTCAGATTTATCTGGTTTAGACATCCTATAAAAATATTATCCCCTCAACCAGATATAAACGGAACTAGCAAGATTTAGAAAACCCAAAAAAACCAGCACACTAACCACCCCATACAAGGGAATCAGGAAAAGACTCAAAAGCAGGGCTCCAAAGCACGCCCCCACCAAATCAACTGTTGAGAGTATGCTTGATGTGTAAAGTGTTTTCCCGGTCTGATTTATGAGTGTTTTTAAGGCAACTTGAAACTCTAGCCCTGAGAAAAATCCCGCGACAAGAGTTAGAAGGGGTATAACAAAGATGTTTGGAGTATCCAAACAGTATCTCAAAATCAAAGGCAATGAAATACAAAATGCGAATAAAATGAGATCCAGTTTAGCTAATAGACGTGCCGTGATTTTACGACCTTGAAGGATTAAGCTTCCAAGAAAAGCCCCTAAGACTCCCCCTAGCATAAAGGCGGTTACAACTAATCCAATCCATTTGTATAAGACTCCGTAGAGGATTTGAAAAACTGTTAAGAGTATAATCTCCAATGATATTGCAGTAAACCCGGTTATAAATATTGAGGCTGGGATTGGCTTGGATCTTAATGTGTACAGCGCGAGTAAGAAGATTAGGGATAGAAGGATGAGTATTTTGTTGGATTTTATTTTGAAGACACTTAGCCAGTATTGGTTGTATTGGAAATGGGATGTCGGAAAAAGATCCGTGTTTGTTTTGGATTCAATCCGTAGGTTTTCATTAAGGTATTTCACCCTGTCTTCGGAAATTACGCCAGGCAGGAGGCTTTCAAAGTATTGCGTTTTGATTTGCCTTTCAATGACTCTCGCTTCAAAGTCGTAGGATAGCGGTTTTGACGATGCAAGAAAGTAGTGTGTTGACCCGGGGATTACGATAACGTTTTCAAAGTTTTCCGTAAGTGTTGTGTAGACGACGGAATTCAATTCAATACTCTCGGGCGACAAATAATTTTCCCCTCCGCTAAGACTTAGAGAGACGACTCCGTAAGGATTGAGGATTGATTTGAGTTCCTTAAAGAATTCCGTTGTGTAAAACCTGTTTAACTGAATTGAACTTGGATCGGGCACATCAATTATGATTACGTCATACTTGTTTTCAGTGTTTTTCACGAACCAGCGTGCGTCAGCTCTGAAAATTGAGACGCCACCGTACTCCAGGTTCGTAGTGTACTTTTCTCCGACGTCCAGTATTTCCGGGTCTAATTCAACGTAGTCGATTTTCCGCGGACTGTATTTTGATATCTCCTTCAAAGTCCCTGAAACTCCGCCTGAAATAAGCAGAATGTCGGAAGGATTATCGTGTGATAGCATGGCGTAGTGGATTTTTTCTTCTGACTTCTGAATGCTTTCAGTCGAAAAGTAGGGTAAGTTGTTTTCATAAAAGTTGAATTGTCCGAAGGTTTCAGTCAAGACTATTTTCCCGTAAGGCGAGTGTGCTGAAAAAATTATTGTTTGGCCTGGAAAGGCGATTTCGGTCGAAACAATATCAAGATCGATGATGGAGAAGAAGATGATGAATCCTACTGCCACCACAAGAATTGATTGTTTTAGAAACCGGGTTTTGGAAATTCCTGCAAGAAGATAAGCCGAGAACAGACTTGCAGAAGTTACAATGAAGACCGCCTGATAAGAGTCGAAAAGACTTACAAAAAAGAAACTGGATAAGAACCCGCTCACAAGACTTCCAAAATATTCGAGGTAATAGACTTTTGAGACATATAAAGTTTGTTCGATTCCCTCATCTTCGATTATGGATGAAGCCAGAGGAAAACGGACTCCAGATAAAATACAGAATGGAGCCAAGATCAGGATGGAGTAGCCGAAAACGGCTATTAGACCGACGATCTCGCCCGGAGTCGTGATGAAAACCCGCAAGACTCCCGCAAGAAAAATTGTGATTGGTGCTAATACAGCAACACCCACTTGAGCGATAGAGAATACTCCGTACTTTTGACTGGAAAAATTGGATTTACCCCCGAGATACGCTCCAACACCAGTAAGTAGTAGCCAGTTACCGAGGAAGACGCCCATAACAAGCTCGTTACCATAAAAACCGGAGAGGGCTTCACGCAACACCAGGATTTGCGTGAGAATGGAGGAAAATCCGGTAACAAAAACCGCAAACCAAAAAGAACGGTCCATATTTTTTTTTAAGAACCACCAGTTTATAAACTGGTGGCATGACTATATTTTAGTTCGTGAAGGGGCGAAAAGCCCCACCAAACCTTTTCACTTGCAGAAGCTGTAGGATTTGTCTTTCTTGCATAACTCCTGTTTTAGGAGGTTGGTATCTCCTTCGAGTTCTTTGATTTTCTCGTATAATGCTTTGTTGACGCCTAGGAGGTAGCCGTTTAATTCCCCGATATTAATCCACGTCGAGTTTACCATTCTTCCTGTCGGAACTCTTTCTTCAATTTCGCCCAAGTCAGTGACTACAGTATGCAATTCCGTTTCAGGCACCACCTCAGTGTGTAAAACGCTTTGTATCACTTCACCCTTTTCGTTTTTCTTTACTAATCCGCTTAAATCCCAGACACTACGACCATCATCGAGTTGGGATGAAATGATAGTATCCAATAGGTCTAAGTCATAATATTTTTCCTCAGTATCCCAAGATCCGCAAGTACCGTTATTAGTGAAAACACTATCAGCATATAAATTTTTTGCGTTCCCAACTGTTTTATCACTCCCAATATAAACATCATTACCGTTAGGATCAATTATTAAGTCTCCATCACCGATAGTGACCTTACCATCTGTTCCATCATGTTGTAATCCAATATAATCTTGATTCCAAACACTACTTGAGCTACCATAAATTCGAACATTTTTTCCTGTTTGATAATTAAACCATAATCCATCACTTACTCCAACCGAATTAATCGTTGCACCCGTTGTCCCAGTAATAAGACTCATATAACGTGATCCATCATAACCTATCCTTATCTTCTCACTAGTAGTATCCACTATATGAAGGTTAGTTAGTGGACTACTCGTCCCAATACCCACTTTATTACTTGCAGGATCCAATACAAGGTCCCCGCTCTGCGTCTTTAACGTGAAGTCAGCTACCACGTATATCGCACTCAACAAAACCAAAAATGCAAATCCCGCAAAAATTTTCTTTCTGTTCATTCTTAATCCACCTCAACTTTTTATTTTACGTAATCCAGTCAATGATCGTATCGATTGCAGACTTGACAACGATTTCCACGTCACCGTCTCCATCATGCATTGTAATAGAGCCGTTGTGCAAAATCAAAGTAACGTTCTCCAACTCCAAAGTCACGTTGCCAAAGGCATGGAGGTTAGCATTCTCAGAAAGAGTAATGTTGATGTTAGAGCAGGATGTATTTGATGTGATGTTCCAATCCCCTGATGCAGGTATGTCACTTCCAGTACACTTTGGCTCTATCATTATGGCGATTTCTTGAGTGTCTGTACCCCCATCCGAGTCAGTTAAAGTCAGTGTGACGTAGTCTACTACTGCATAGACGTCCTGTCGTGGAATGACAGTCAAGATATCCGTTGCAGGGTCGACGGATACCGTGGCAATAAAGGGATTATCTTCACTCACACTCCAATTTAACCCGGTGCCGCTATCTTCGTAGTCACTTTCGTAGGGTGTAAGATTAAAGTCAGTTATCGTGTTGGATTTTGTGGTTATATTTGGCACTGTCGGCGTTATCGTAGGAAGTACGTTTATGGTCAGATTCCAAGACTCTGTGTCTGACGCACTTCCGTTGCTTACCTGAACTGTTATGTTCTTTGTACCGTTCTCACCAACGCTGGAGTTGTATACTAGAGACGATGATTCAGACTGTGTCGTGCCGTCAACAGTCCAGTTGTAGGTTAAATTAGAGTCAACAGGCCCTATCGCGGTTATTGTGAACGTTATGCTGCTGTTCTCGTTCACCACAGGCATTGAAGTGGATGGAGAGTAATCGACTATCTTCAATGGAGTTTCCCCGACGCTTACCGTAAATAAAGTGTTTACTCCGCCAGGATTTGCGGTGTCATTTGCAGGAACTGGCCTGTCAGCCTGAGAATAATTAACGTACCAGACCAGTAATTCTCCGTCCTCCGCACCCTCATCGGTGTCATTTGTTTCATTAATGTCAAAGTATACTAAGAGCATGTAAGATCCATCCGAAGCATTGATTGTTGTGTTACCCACTGACTCATTTGTCCCATTCACCTGAACCTCTATGAACGTTCCATTAGGAGCCAGAACCCCGTTTAGTGTAGCATAACCTTGGTATATCTCAGGCATGTCAGGTACCCCTGCTGCCACTAACCACGCCGCCAGCACAATAACCAACAGTATAATGTTTTTATTTTTCATTCGTCCATATCCACTGGCAAGGAAATCAAATTCCAGCCCTCAACTAATTGTTTCTCAAAATTTGTCGTCATTTTGTGACTTGATACAAGAACATAATCCTCTGTATCTCCATAATCCGCATCATAAGGACGTAGAATTACTTTATAAACTCCCTCGATAGTGATTTCTGTAAAAATATGTTCAACATTGTTTCTATCGCTCAATGACCCTGTGATGTAACTCCCACTTTCATTGTAAAGTCTGAGGTCAAGGTCATTGGCTTCAATGGGTGGATAATCAGTCCAATCGGTTATATGTCTATACCAGGTTAAAGTGAGGGATAGGTTAGTAGGCACACTAGTTATATTTACCCAATATTCCTCATCATTGTAAGGTGGGGGGTCGCCAAATACTGCTGTACCCGTGAAAATTCGTCCTTTATTACTTATGGTTTCATATGCCTCTTGTCCATCAATAATACCTGCTCCAGCTTCATCGTCAAGTGGTTGAGAGGGGGAATTACTCCATGCATTCCCATCTGAATCCTTGACTTTCTTGGCTGAATTTAATATTACTGCCTTTACCTTCAGAGAATTAAGTTCTATATTGTTATCTTTCATGTACTCATACAACAATGCAACTAAACCCGAGACATGCGGTGTCGCAATGCTTGTGCCCTTTGATTTTTTAAACCAATTTTCACTCTCCCATTTATAATTTGTGGAGTAAATGTCTTTTCCAGGAGCTACTACATCAATTTTACATCTACTGTCATATGTTAAACCACGGGCAGAGCCATCCAATATCTCATCCCACACCCTATCATAGTTAGAATCTAACCCTTCAGTAGCCCCAACACTTATAGTATTGTAGGCATCAGCTGGTGCTAAAATCTTTGCATCTGGATTATCACCCCAACCCCATAATCCTTGTTCATTACCCGCACTAACTACGAAAGTAACATTCTTATTTGCATAGGTAATCTCATCCACGTATCTTGTTAGCTCATGTTTTCCATCATTTTTGTATTTTTCTGGACACCATATGTATCCGCAATCTTTAAGTGTGGCGCCTAGACTCATTGATATGATGTCTACCCCATAAGTAATAGAAGCGCCAATTGCTTCTCTCATTGCTTGATAAGTCACTCTCCCAGATGGTTTGTCTATTGCTTTTGCATTTAATAGCGTAACGTCGGGTGCCATGCCCTTGTAGGTATTATTATTGCTGGCAATAACACCTGCAATGTATGTTCCATGGCCATCTCTATCATTACATGTGGTAGCTGTTGCATCTGCTATACATACAACAGCGTCTGGTAGGTTAGGGTGGTGATCCCCACCGAGACTATAATTAGATATACCTGAGTCAACAACTGCAACTTCTACACCATCACCAGTTAGCCCTATGGTATCCTGAAGATAAGCACCACCTACTTCAGGTACAGAATTACTGATGTGGGCACTAATCTCCAAATTTTGGCCAACAAACTTCGTTCCATTTAATTCTGTCAACTCTAGAAGCTGTGGTAACGTTAAAGTAGTCCCAATGTGCTTTGTTGTTTTCCCGTTGTATACACTTGGAAACCCCGCTATTTCGTTGATTTTCTTTGCAAGTTTGACTAAATCTAATGTGTTATCCACGACGAACAAGACATCATAACTCACTCTTTGTTCTTGATTTTTAGCTTCAGATTTGGTGGGTAATCCATTGAAATCTTCTTTAATCTTCATCCTCAGGCTTCGGCCCATCTTTTGATAGGGTTTTGGTAACGACAACAAGTAATTCATGTAATCGGAACGAATTGAATTTTTGCCGCCTATGGCATCAGTATCATGGGCAACCGTGATTACCACGGGCTTTTTCTTATGATCCAGTTTTAATACAGTATACGATTTCCCTGTCTCAGGGTTGGTATGGGTATAATTAATGATTCCCATAATATCCGATCTTGAATATCTACTATCGATGTAATCTAAGCCGGCCTGCATATGCTTATCCTTGATTTTCTCCGGTGTTTTTGCTTGAGTGAAAGATATGCATGCAATAATCAAGCTGATTATTAAAACTGGAATTATTTTTTTCATGTTGCCGTAATCTGAAAATTTTCACTTACTAAAATATTGTCTGGCCATTCCTCTGACAGACCAAGTTCATCAAACATGGTTTTAAGGTTTAAGATCAGCTGTTCATCCTCCAACTCGCATGCGCCGATCTGTTCCGCTTTTATAACCTGCCAAGGTTCTTCTATACCATAAGGCTCTCGGACAACTAGTATGTAGGTCCCACCACTAGGAACATTTTTTTCGAGATATAACACTGTTTGGTTAAAATAGAACAATCTGTTAAAAGCGAAGAAGGAATAATTATTTAGTATAAGCGTATCATTACTCATAAAAAAAGTGTTATGCCGTTGGTTATAGCGTTCTATAGAATCGCTAGGATATTCGATTACATCTCTACCTGTTGAATAACCTACCTCCTCAGCTCTTGTTTTTAATAAAGACAAGTCGTGCCTGCTCTTGAGTTTCCATACCACGCCATCCTCATGGAAGAAGTGGCTACATCCACCCTTAGATGTATTGAGATATTTAATCACTAGCACCACCCCGATTACCAGAAAAACGATTAGTACAATCTTTTTTGATTTCCACAAACCAAACCACCCTTTTACTGATTTAGAACTGCTATATAAAAGCGGGTGATTATTTTTACTTCCTGCCTTTGAGTTTAACATATTTTAGAACTGTCTTTTCCGTAATGTTTTCGTTCTTCAGCCTTATTATTTTGAAGTTGAAGTTGTATTGAGTGAAGTCAGCTTGATTCATCATTCTTATTTACCCCTTCTGAGAGCAGTGACTCCACCCTCATCCCAGACAAAAAGAGGCGGCACCGCCTCAGTGATAACAAATTAGAACCAAGAGAGATACGACCAGACCACTGGTCCTAAGCTTTATAATATTCTCTCGTTTTTGATGCATTCTTCCACCAGGGCTTTGACATCCATCTTCTCCTCTTCGGCGAGGATTTGTTCGAGTTTGGCTGATGTTGCGGGCTTTCTGGGCACGTAAGGACAAGGTCCAGCATCCTTGATCGAAAGCTTGTACGTCCCGATTTTTTTTGCAATCATTATGGTTTCTTCCTTGTCGAAGCCGATTAAAGGCCGTATTACTGGCGTTTCCGTCGCCTGACTTTCAACTAGCAGGTTTTCAAGGGTTTGGGATGCGACTTGACCAAGCGAGTCGCCGGTAATAATTGCGTCCGCACTTTCTTTTTCCGCGATTTCCCCGGCAACTCTAAGCATCATGCGCTTGCAAAGCACGCACTGGAATTTATTATCACAATTGCCGTAAAATTCCTCTTGAGCAGGATAGTGTGGAATTAAAATCGTTTTAATTTTGACGCCCGCAGTTTCTTCCAGTTTGCTTACAATATCCTCGATTTTACTGGTGTCGGCGTCGGGAAGGTTTTGCATGTGCACGCAAATTAATTCAAAACCCTTTGAAAGAGCGAGGTATCCTGAGACTGGCGAGTCTATTCCGCCGGACAAGAGCAAGACAACACGCATTTTAAATCAAGTCGTATTCACGCGCAATATCCAGGTAACTCTCACTCAAATGCTTTATTTGACTCCAACTCAGACCGTAGGTATTAATCTTGTAAGCGTGAGTTGCGCCCGGGAACGGGCCAACAATCCCTCTTTTAGAAAGCTCGTTCGTGAAAAAATATCCCTTCTTTTTGTGTGTTTCACTAACTTTGCCGAATGTTTCAGTAGTGTCGACTTTGGTTAGCGTGTGCTTTCGGGGCAATTCGCTTAAAACCTTGTTTCCGGGGATTTTCAGAAATTCTTGGGTGAAGTAGTTTACTTTCTCGACTTCATCATCCCAGTTTTTTACCCTCTCCCTCACTTTGGGGAATGACGCCATAAGAGCGACTAATGGTGCTCCCATTACTGTGCAGCCTAATAGTTCAGTCTCCTTTATCCCGAACTTTCGGCCTGAGACATCCCCTTCGGCTTTTGTGGTTCGGAATACTTTCGCGGCATACTCCTCGGTTGCTGCAAGTACTCCAGTGGGAGCGGGCGCTGCCATGGACTTGTGGCCTGAGCCGACTACGAAGTCGGCGTTTAGTTTTTTCCCGTCCACTGGCATTGTCCCGACAGTGTAGGCGCCGTTTAACAGGAAGGGTATCCCATAGTCCCTACAGACTTTGCCGATTTCCGCTACAGGGTGTAGGTTTCCGAACTGATAGTCTACGTGGTGGATTGCGACGAGCTTTGGAAGGCTGCCAGACTCTTTCTTTATAGAATCGATTTTAGAGGCCACATCCTCGGAAGTTACTATGTTTTCCTCGTTTAAGGGGACTTCACGCCAGAGCGCACCCCGAGATTCCACGGCAAGTGCGAGAGAGTAGTGTCCGATAGAGCTTACGAGTACTGTCTCCCCTTTTTCGACGAGCGAGTTTACGACTATTTGAAAGGCCCTGCGGGCTCCGCGGACTACGCGAGCCTCATCCATGTTCAGAAATTCGGCGAGATCCAATGTAAACTGGTTTATTGCCGGCTTATGGATTTTGTCGAGGCGGAAAGGCCTCAAACAAAAATCACATACTGAGTAGCCGTCTCCGTAGGATATTAAGGCTTTCCTAGCCTCAAGTGTGAGTCTTCCAGCAGCCTGGATGGGTTGAATGTTAATGTAATCCTCTTCCCGTGAGCGTACTTGTATTCCGGGTATTATTGGCTCCATTTTTCAAGCACCTCAAGCGAAGACTTAACTTTCATTAAGGCCTTTTTCAACCGCTCTTTTCTTTCACCGCCTAATTCGTGTTTTGGAGCTGTTTCTCGCAGGAGTTCACGCACTTCCTCTAATGCGAAAAGGGCCTTAAAAACATTTTCTGTTTCCGACGTCATTTTCCCATGTAATTAATCAAGTTTGGGTATTAAATCAATCTTTTGCGATAGGAGTATGCGAGGACCATGAGTATTAGCGCGATAATCGATATGGCGGCGGCTGATCTACGGTCTGTTCCGAAGATTAATGGTATTGGACCGAGGAACACTACTCCGCCACCTTTTATGGTTGTGTTTGGATCTTTTCCCGAGAGGATAATGCCTGCGAAAACTGTTAGAATGCCCAGTAAAATCAGTGTAAGGCCCACTGTTACGAGTATCCCTTCATTCATATAATATAGCTGGATCGTATCTTTAAATGATTGGTAATTCAAATGAGTTTGTTCGGTTTGCCGTTTTTTGGGAAAAATAAGGAGAGAGAAACAATAGAACTCCTTAAGCAGGATATGGCATTGATTTATGAGAGTTCCTGCATGCTGGTAGAGCTTTTTAAGGCCTTTAATTTAGGGGATGAGGGCAAGGTTTCCGATAAGGCGAGTGTGATCGATGATTTGGAAAAGCAGGTTGATGGCTTGCGAAGGCGGATTGAGGAGAGCATTTATTCGGGCGCCTTCTTACCTATGGGTAGGAGCAGAGTCTTTGATTTTGCGGAAAAAATCGATGATATCGCCGACTCGGTACAAGATACCGCCCACATGTTCGGTTTTATTGCGAATGATCTGAGGATTCCTGGAGTGGATGGTCTTTTAGGTGAACTCCTTGAAGTGACGAGGGAGTGTGTTTTAAAATTGAGGGAGGCGGTAGACAGTATTGGTGTATCCGATGATTTGAAGTCCTTGATTATCGAAGTTGAGGATATCGAGCATAAGGCAGACTTGATTGAGGAGAATATTTTCAGGGTTTTGTATGAGGGAGAGCACTCTACCAAGCCTTTGATTCTTTATTCAAAATTGATTGAATTTGTGGGTATGATTTCAAACAATTGTGAGACTGCTTCAGATACTCTTTCGATGATTGATTTGATCCTCAAGCCTTGAAATGGATGTTTTCTTAACTGCAAGTCTTTTGACTGCGATTTTCGTTGGAATAGGTATCGGAGCGAACACTGTCCCTAAGGCTATTGGGACTGTCCAGTGTGTTCTCTTTAAAAACTATTTTAAGCTTGCCCTGTTTTTGTCAATTTTCATTATGTTGGGTGGTGTTTTACACAGCCATAGCATTTCAAAGACTATTGGTAAGGGACTTATCCCAAGCGGCAATTTCGAGGGGAACTTTAGGGTTGTTTGTATTCTTTTTCTGACTACAGGTTTGATCACTCTCGGATTGAGTTTTATGGGACTGCCGGGTTCGGTAAGCCAGATAATGGTGGGAAGTGTATTGGGGGTGGGTTTGGCTATGGGTCTTTCCGAAGAGATTCACTATGCATTAATCTTTAAGATAATTGCAGCCTGGGTTTCCACGCCAATCTTAGCGTGCGCCATAACTTACCTCATATACAAGACTATTGTGCCATTTATTGAGGATAAGACGGGGATTGTTAATTTCAGCAGGATCTGCATGCTGTTAACACTATTGGGTGCAATAATCATATCCTACGATATTGGGGCAAACAACGTCGGAGTAATCTTGGGGCCTTTAGTGGGATCGGATTTGCTGCCTGAAACAAATATTTTCGGGATTATATTAACGCCTCGAACTACGATGGCGTTAGCTATAGGCCTCTTGTTATCATTTGGGGCTATACTTCTGGGCGAGCCTATTGCACGCACTGTCGGGAAAAAAATCTGTATGCTCGATCCGATTTCGGCTTTCAGTTCCCAGTTGGGGGCGGGGATTGTGATCTATTTGTTCATAAACTTTGGGATTCCGGTTTCCACGGGCCAAGCGGTTTTAGGGGGTATTTCAGGTGTTAGTTTGTCTCGTGGGAAAAAATTTTTTGGCAATAAGATTATGGGGAAAATTGTTATTTTGTGGCTCAGTACCCCCCTTCTCGCCCTTGGGCTTTCAGCCTTATTATACCGGATTATAGTAATATTATAGTGTATTATGAATTGGAAGCCGTATCTGATATTGTTCGTATTGATTGGTAACGCCTGCGCTGTCGAGCAGATGTTAGTTGAAAAATGGGAGTATGCAACGCGTGAAAAGCCAAACAATATTTTTGCGTTGAATGTCGACGGCAATCCCGCCAAAGAGATTATCGTGGATGCTGAGAGGAGTGGTAAGATAATTGCGATAGATCGGGCGGGAAATGAGATATGGCATTATAATCTTCGAGGAGTCATATCGGATTTGTATGTTTCGGAGTTTCCGGAGGGTGGGGGGGAAGTGATCGGGTGTGCTTTCAGCAGAGTCTACCTTTTAAACGATGACGGCTCCAGGAAGTGGGAGTATAATACCATGGAAAAGGAGGTTGCGAGCGTTTATCTTTCCGACCTTGATTCGGACGGTAAGGGGGAGGTCGTCTTCGGAAGCGCGCACGCTAGGGGGAATAAGCTTTACATCCTTGACGATGACGGGGAGAGTTTTGCTGTTCGAAGGTTTACGAGATACATGTATCCTAGCACTATTGCTTCGGCTGATTTTGACGGGGACTCTCGCGAGGAGGTGGTCGTAGGATTTGCCGGATACTCTATGAACACGCTAGCTCAAAATTTTGAATTGGGGTACATCAAGTCGTCTTCTGTTATGGCTTACGACTTGAACGGTGATGAATTATGGTCGTTTCCAACTATTGGGGGGGTTAAAAGCTTGGTTATTGCTGATGTTGTCGGCGACGAGAAGATGGAAGTCGTAATCGGGTCTAACAAGCGCGTTTACTTGGTGGATGATAGGGGCGTATTGCTTTGGGATTATGGGACTGGGGACTTAGTCTATGATCTTGCTGTCGCTGACGTAGACGGTGACGGTCGAAAGGAGGTTGTCGCAGGTTCGGATAAGGTTTATGTTTTGAAGGATGATGGTGGACTCTCATGGGTTTCACCCAGACACACGGGAGTCTATGGTATTGAGGTTGCCGACTTGGACGGTGATGAAATACCAGACGTCATCGCCGGAACCACGAAAATCCTAATCTACGACAGCTCAGGGAAAGTAATGTGGAGCTCCAGCGACTTGGGGGAAATCACTGATCTTAAGGCTGAAGATCTTGATTCAGACGGATACTTCGAGGTTTTCGCCTCAACCGAAGAAGGTAAAGTAGTTTATTTCGAATCAGTGCAGTATGGGAAGGGGAAGAAGGCAGACCACTGGCTTTCTAAGGCTCGTACAGCATACAACACGAAGGAATACGATGAAGCAGTTGCAAATGCCCAGACGGCTAAACTATTATTCCAAGAGCTTGCCCAGGCGTCTAAGATGAATGATGCCCAGGATGTGGCTGACAAGGCACGAGATCATAAGGAGGCGGACATTTACTTGAGCGAGGCCTTTGAGGCTTTTGAATCAGAAGATTTCGGGGAATCCAGGGTTCTCGCTGAAAACGCTTCAGCAATTTATAATAAGTTGAAGGACGCGATTCCTTTAGCCCAAGCTCTTAAACTGGCCCATAGAAGCAGTCTTAAACCGCAGACTGATGCAAACTACACTAAAGCATTGGAGTATAAGGAATTAGGAAACTTTAGTGAAGCGAGCACTCACGCAAGGACCGCGCTTTCAGGATACACTGAGCTTAATTTAACGGAGGCAGTTGTGGAGGCTGAAGGCTTGATTGTGGATCTTGAAAGGTTGATTGAGGCGGGAGAATACTATGACCGGGCTGAAGTCGCGTATGTTGGGAAAAAGTTTTCTGAAGCATCTGTTTTGCTTGATAAGTCTGGTGAGATTTGCCAGGAGTTAGAGTTTGATGAATGCTTGAATCGGGTGAATGAGCTTGAAGGGAAGATTAGTGAGACCAACACCGTGAAAAGAGTTGCCCTTGTTGGGGGTGTGGGAATTGTTATCCTAGTTTTCACAGGAATTGTACTCGCCTTAATAGTCACGTTTCTCAGCTTGAAAAAGAAAAATAGGATTTAAAATCATTTAATACAATAGTTTAAACAGATAGGTGATTGAATATGGCGTCTAAGAAAAAAACTCCGCAGGATAAGAAAAAGCTTGCTGTCAAGAAGAAAAAACTTGAGAAAAAGAAGAAGAAGCTCGAGAAAATCGAGCAACGTCTGAAAAGAGTGGATAAGGATCTCATAATCATTGAGAAGGAATTACGGTTGGGTGAAGGCTTAAGGTCTAAGGTTGTTGACGCAGACTTAAAGCGGATTGAGACCAGGCTCATGCACCTTGACTTCGATAATATCGAAGGTTTGGAGGAAACCGACCCCCCAAAATTTTATAGGAAATTCGTTTTCAAGTGCAAGAAGTGTAAGAGCGGATTCGACAAGAACATTAAGGTGCCGCCCATAAAAAAGAGGATAACCTGCCCCTCCTGCGGGAGAGACCATACGTTAGGATTGTACCCGAGCTCCAGATTTTATAATGTCGAGCACTCGCAGGACATTGTGATAATAAAGGTGAAAAGGTAGGCTATGCTTATTTCTTCCAGATTTCCTTTTTTGCTTCGCTGACAAGGTCTTTTGAATAGCCTTCCTTGACTAGGGTTTTCGGGTCTTCTCCGTCGCGTAAACGCTTTTTAAGTTTTTTGAGAGTCTTCTCATCCCTAGACTCCTTTAAGGTTAGTTGCTCTGCTTGTTTTATTTTCTTGGATTTATTTATGAGAATGATTACGGCTACTATGAACGCCCCCATGATGATGGAGGCGAGTAGTGTTTGAGGGTTGATTCCTGCAAGAGGGTTGTTTTCTTCCTTTAAAGTGGTTGAGGTTGTCAGAATTTTAAGACAGTCTGTCGGACAGGTTTTATCAGACTCATAATCCTCGCACACATTGTTTCCGCAAGAGTCTTCCGCCCCCACAATACAGTCTGCATCTTGGTTTTCAGCACAATCAGGGTCGCATTTGCCGTCCTGCCTTTGATCACAGTAACCATCCCTCAATCCAGACGCACAATCTTGAGGGCACACGCCATAATGCTCGTTTTTTTCTGGCTGGCAGATGAAATCATAATTGCAATTACCATTTTCCCCGGCATACTTTACCTCGATGGGAAGGGAATAAATTGTGTTTCCAAACTGGTCTACTAATATAGTGGCCTCCAACTGATCACTTTTCCCCTTAATTGAATTTGGAATACCTTCAAATACCAGGGCATACTCTATAGTAATATTTCCCCCTGCTGGAACGAGCACATTCTTAAAGCGGACTACCTTCTCAAAAGAGATTGGACTTCCAACCTCAACCTCGAATTTGGTGTTTTCAGACTCGTGAAAACCTGCGAATTTTGGCAGTGTAACATAAACCGTCGCGGAAAAATCCCCTCTATCAGGATTTATTACGTTTATTGTAGCTTCCACCACATCACCTTCGGAAACTTCAACTTCAGAAAGCCTTTGATCCAGGAAAATGTCGGGTGAAGCAGAGGCAACACTTACGAACAATACCATTAAAAAAACGAGCACCATAATATTTTTCATTTCAACAATTGCACACATTTGAAAACGGATCTCCACTATTCATCTTTAATTCATCCCTACCGTAAGCCTTAACGTCAGAAATCGATGCGATACACCCCGAATCAGCACAAGAACACTGGGAACACTGACTCCTCCAATCATTAAGCCAGACCAGGCTTTGACAACAAGTCAAATCCAATATCCACCAATCCATTTCCCCTGAAGAATCAGTCCTATACGCTAAAACAGTGTGACCAACACCCCTATCAAAACCTAGATTACCTTCAGTCTGAAACTGCCAAATAGAAAGGCGGTTTTCAGAAACCCCAAGATTCCTGATAAGAGAATATAAAACACCAGACCAATGAACACTAGTGCCATACGCTCCAGAACCCCCAAATAAGGGAGTAGGGTGAGGGTAGCCCAGGATGTCTGAGGGGGTGGTCTCAACGCACGAATCATAACTTAAGCGTTTACGCCACATAAGACTCCCCCGCCTCCACTGGTATAGACTCGACACTTCCATGAATATTTTACGGACTGCCTCATCGTACCTACCATACCTAACATTCAGCCTTAATTCAGGATTAGTGTAAACCCATTCGTCAAGTTTCAACATTAACGGAGAATCAACGTTCTCTCTCTCATCACTTGAAGCGATCTCGATGACATTTCCAACGTAAACCATGTTCGTGAACAACTTACTCGAACCTAAAGAATAAGAGCATACGGCATTACTATTTAATGCCGTGTTTTCGCTTCCAGTGGTTCCGGCAAGTAACACTAGGACAGTAAATACCAACAATACCGTTTTGACTGCCCCTTCCATTCTAAATCTTGTAACCTTTTTTCCTCAACAAGTATATTGCCACTACCAAGAGTATTATGACCCCTATTGCCAGCAGGATGCTCTCATAGTCTTGTTTTTGGACGTCTTGGGGTGCTGGTTGAACTGGTTTACAGTCGTTGGGGCAATTAACCGAATCCTCACCTGCGTCACAGATGTTATTCCCGCACAACATGTGCACCGTAGTTGTTTTATCGGGTGCACAATCCTGCGGGCAATTATTCGAATTCTCACTCAACTCGCATATATTGTTGCCGCAAGTTGGAAAGTAGACTTTCCCCTCAACGAATTCACCCAACTGTGCATCCTCTTTAACGAGTTGAGTAACCCATTTTTCGGTTCCGTCGGGAAGAATGCATACAGCTTCCCCAGCGCCCTTTTTAAGCTCCCAACCCTTTATCGCGCAGTAACTGTATTCTTCCGCACATTCACCCCGGACGAAATCCGCAGCAATACAACGGGTTCCGTCGGGCATGATGCAGATGCCCGTCACCCCCGAAGGAGACTCCTCTAAAGTGTATTCGTAACCCATCCTCTCACAGTAAACTGCCATAGGGTTTTTCATGGCTGAAACATAGCCGATTAACAAAAGCACCATTGTAATTACCACTATTTGTTTTTTCATTTTAACTCATACCTCCGAGTTATCATACATTTTCACTTATACAGGAATCTCGTGCACACCCCAAGAATTGATTCCCTCAAGCTGGATCAAACAATTATCGTATGCTACCTTAAAGGTGCCGTCAGCACTTGTAATAGCGCCGTAAGTCCATGAATTCCCCCAACTGTTTTTCACAATCCAGTATCCTCCGCTCGGAATCTGGGGGTCGTCACAGTAGCCGACAATAATTACCCCGTGATCGTATTGAGATGTACTTGGACAAATCACGGCGTCGTTTACAAGATAACCAGTATAACCTGCCACCCTCATCGAGATTAATACCGCAACAGGACCCCCATTTACAATCTTGCTCTTCATGGCTGCAACACTAAGTAAGGTTTGCCGATTGTAGCCGCTTATACCCCAATCAGCCGAAGTAGTGGAAACAGACATGTCAGGACAGTTTGAATGGTATTGTTGACCGTCCACATCCTTATAATTCCAACATTCTTCCGTCACAACCATATCACTCATAAGATACTGCATGACGTAAGTCGGCCACCCACCATTACATTGACCGTAATTATTTCCATACGATTCTTTCAAAGACTCTAAATAACATGTTGAAACAATCCATTGCTCAGACAAGTCAAGGTCTTGGAAGGTTGCTAGCGGCCTATTTTGTTCAATGTGATACTTTGACTCCGTAACCCCTAGGGTGGAAAACGCCCAGCAGCTACCGCAGCTTCCCTGATTCTTAATCGACGTCATCCAATTTGTCGTCCCGTCACCCATGCTATTTGGAACCTCACCTTCCACGCTACCCCTCCAGTCAAAGCAATGGGGAATTATGATAACTGGCGTGCAGCTGTCTAGCCAGCCCGCCAGGTTTTCCAGGAATTTCAGGGGTTCTTGCGTGCCGTCGGCGCAGACTCCAGAGTTCCAAGGTGGTGTGCCTCCGTCAGAGTATCGTGAGAGTGTGTTGTCGAAGAATATGCACCCTTTCCCGGATTCGACGAGGACTGCGTTTGTGGGAGTGCCACTGTGTTCTGAAATAATCTCGACATTAGTATTTGTGATCTGAAGGAGTGCGTCGGAAGACGTAGTGCGGAGGTAATTTATATTATTCCAGATTGGGTGGCTGAAGTGGTTGTAGCCATATGAGTCTGGAGGGATACAGAATCCTGAAGTAACACTATCGTAGAAATTCACGCCAAACATGTTTGCGACGGGATTCACCATCCCCTGACAGTCAGCCCCAACAAGTGATGGCGGGCCATTGTCGGCTATTATCGCGAGCTTTCCCCCACCATCCCTGAATGCTTCCAGTTCCGTCAACTCGGCGGCCGTTGCCGGGGCACCGAATTCAGTACCACAGTCGCCTATAAGCCATACTTGATCGTAGCCGGACAAAAGCGACTGCGACAACTCGTCGGGGCCGGTTCGCTCCAAGTAGTCTACAGAGTATCCCATCGCTTGCAGGTAGGGTGTTACGTCATAAGATGACTCCCCTATTTGGCCATGGTTTATGTCGAACGCGTAGACTAGTATGTCTTTTTTGATTTGCGGCTGCTGGCAGCTGTCAAGCCAGTCGGCTGTGTTGAGTATGTAATTTTTCACGTCTAGTTGGCTGTCGTCGCAGAGTGTTCCCGCGTATGGGGTGGGGCTGGTGCCGGAAGTTCCAACTTGATAGCGGAAGTAGCAGTTTTGGAAGTAGACGCATCCTTTGCCGGGTTCGGCAAGTACCCCTTCGGCCGGCGTTCCCTCGAAGCGTGCGATTATTTCGACGTCCGGGTTCGTAACGCCTATGTATGATTCCGACATGGACGTCCTCATATTGTTTACGCCATTCCATATGGGGTGGTCTTCAAGGGCGTAGTTGGCTCCCGCAGTTGGAATGCAATAGCCGTCAGACATGACCGTACCGTAGAAGTCGACGCCAAATTCATGGGCGAAAAGATCCACCAGCTCCTGCGGGTCCTTGAAATCGTCCACGGAAAACATGAGTTTCCCACCCGCATTGTAGTAGGAGACTACCGCGGCAATCTCGTTTGCAGTCGGAGGGGTGCGTGTCGTCCCACAGGACGCATCCTTGAGAATCCAAACCTGAGAATAATTGGAAAGCAATGCAGGAGTGAGCTCGTCGGATCCGCTTCTCCGCATGAAATCCACGGCGTAAAACGGCTGCAGGAAGGGTGTCACGTCGAAATCACGGTCGCAACCGCCCCACGAGTACACTAGGATGTCTCCCTTCTTTTCTTCTTCCTATTCGCACAGCCATTCTGCAACGTTTTTAAGCCATAATGGGTTTTTGGTGGGTCCATCACAATTATTCTGTGTTGCCCAAGAGGGTGCAAACCTAAAAAATGATGAGTCAAATACTATGCGTCCCTTACCGGGTTCGTCTAAAACAGCCTCATAAGGTCCAAAACCACCTGCCCCACCAAAGTGGCCGTCATATTCCGCAACAAGTGTGACTTGCGGGTTTGTGATGTTTAGTATCCCGTCAGTGCTTGAGCTTGAAAACGCTGTTACCCCATCCCAGAAGTCTGGCTCGTATACCGTGAATCCGGGGCGCGGATACGATGGACACCAGTTTCCTTGCCCCCCTTGCCCAGTAAGGAGTTGTTGATCGTAAAACCTCACTCCAAAACGCTGGGAAACTGGATTAATAAATTCGTGCCAAGGAGTATTGTCGACTGATAACAGGAGGTGCCCTCCGTTTTCCCTAAAGTCTACTATCCGGTCTATTTCACTCGAAGTTAGATAGCGAGTCTGGAAGGAGTTAATTAACCATAATCCGTCGTAGCTTGAAAGTAGGGTGTCGGTGATTTCTGTATTGGGGGTGCCGTCGCGTATCATATAGTCGATTACAAAACCGTGGGGTTCAAGTACGGGAGAGACGTTGTATTGCCCAAACCCTTCACTTGGTGCGTAAACGAGAATCGTACAATTTGTCTTGTTAGTCTCGTTTACAGTCTCATTCAAACAACAGCATATTAGAGGGTCGGGACAGTATTCCTCAAACGACATGCCAGACTCGTTCCTAATGATGTTGGTTAAATCAAACGTTATGTTACTGAGGCTGTAGTAGTATGCTTTACCCCCGGTTGCGGAGGCTAGAGCCTCCATCTGCTGGGCGACGTACTCCATGTATTCCTCCCAATGACCATCTCCCCAAAACGGGTAGACTGTGATATTGTTTGCGTTTGCGGCTTCTGTGGCCTCGGCTATGGACTGGAGGTCATTGCTGTTCATGACGCAATTCTCATCGCGACCACGACAATCAGACTCATTAGCCCCCCCTCCCTTGTGAGGCCCTTCATCGCTTATTGGAATCATGACTCGAGCGGCTTGGGGCCTCCAGACGTAGTTTTCAGCAAGCCAGGTGGTGCCTGGACCCCAATCCTCGTACCCGCTAAGAGGAGTACTTCCATGAAGGTTGCAGTTGGTTGTGACTCCCCCGAACTTGCAGGAATATAAATTCGCGTCTTTGCATGATCCTGATACACCAACACTATCCAAGCCGTAAATGTAGACGTCCAAGTCCACTTCCGCGGCAAGCAAGGAAGACTCGATATCCGAAATCACACTACAAAGACTAGTCCACTCATTTCTCATTGAAGTTGACTGATCGATAAGAAACACCAAATCCACTTTACCTCCGGTTACGACTGTTCCGGGACACTCTTCCATGCATTGGCCGTCAGAGTAATTGTATGCGATACAGACGTCGCGGCAGGCTTGTATGGTGAAATCCCACTCTTCCTCACAGATTATGTGGCTTCCAGTGTAAGCCCGGACATAAACCGTGTGATCGCCTACCGAAAGATCGGAAACCGGTTTGTAAGAGACATGCACAAACTCTCCCAACCGATTAACATTGAAAGGATTATTGTTTGGGGGGTCTAGAACAAGTTCGAAGTCTATGAAAGACGGTATCGCCCCGTCAAAATGGATTATGGCCGAAATATTAGGCCTAAGATCACTTATTTGGCCGACTGGACTATGCTGGACGACATCACACTGAGGGAGGATTGGACAAACACTAAAAGTCCAGTTTTCATCCTTTTCAATATAGCGTTCATAAGGGGGGGAATCATTGTTCTTACACTTTACATTCCACAAGTAAGACCCCTTGCTAAACTTTCCCCCATCAATAAAGTTGATTGAATCATTGGTGATTGTGAAAGTCCAGGTTTGCGGCGCCCAAATACCCATACTCTGGTTAGTCCAGAGAGTACACACCGCAATGTCGGTGTAGTCTATGGGGTGGAATGCGAACTCTATGTCTACTTCACCGTCAAGACAAACATCGTCGGAAACACAAAAACCGAGAACAAGCTTCGTAGACCCTGAACCCAACTTAGTGTAAGTGGACAAGTCGCCGTCGACTGCATTACAGACAGTAGCCTCAGAAGCGGTGAAATCAAGACTATTCCACTCATACGAACTCACTCGACGCGCCATAAGATCATCAAGACCGGGCACTCCGGAAAGCACTACAGTGACAATATTATTGCCCCCCACCTCGGGGGGTGACTGGGTTGAAGAGATTTCCAGCAAGCCACCATTCGACTTTACAGTATATACTTCCCCGTCGACAGTAGGGCCGAAAACATAACCTGAAGGCGATAAAATACTGGAGACCGGGAAAGTGTAACCAGTGACTAATCCCCCCGAATACTCCCAAATCGTGATGTTTTCGCCAATAGTTACGGGCATAAGCACTTGGTCTGAAAGACAACCTCCGAGACAGGGTAAGATGAATTGTTCCCCGTAACAACAACAGTGTTCATCAGGATCATCACAAAAAGGCTGCCCACCCATGTTCGTCTCATTAAAAAGACACACATACTTTGGGACTTGACTTCCCCCACTGCACATGCCAGTCTCCGACGAGACGTCGACCGTGTCCTGCCAAAAGTAGGGTCCGCACGCGTAACCGCAATACGGGAAAGCATCACCGCAAGAATAATCACAAGGGTTAGGCTCGACCCTACAGCCAGCATCAAAACACCTGCCTACACTGGATACGCACTCCGTCCTCCAGCCGAAAGAAAAGTCCATATTACAGCATACTGTGTCGGCGGGAGACCGGCAAGTACCACCAGGGTAACTACGGTTACCACACAACATGGAACAATTCGAAGGCAGGGTGGTAGTGGAAGTTGAAGAAGTCGAAGACGTCGAACTCGTAGTGGTCGTGGAAGTCGTAGAAGTCGTCAAACAACAACACCTCGCGTCAACACCCTCACAGTTTGGACTACCCCTGCTAATGTTAAGATGAGTGGGCTGACACAAACCGTGACACGTAACACACGGGCCAGGACGGACTAAACCACCCCGACCCTCACACTCACCCAAACTAAGACAACGCCACCCAGTAATAGAACCATACTCAGCCTCACAACACAAATCCTCCTCATAACACAAACCACCCAAATGACCCTGAGCCAAACAAGCATCAATACACTCATCCAAAATAGACGTCGTAGAAGTTGTGGTAGTTGTTGTTGTAGAAGTTGTGGAAGTAGTCGAAGTCGTCGTAGTGGAAGTCGTGGAAGTAGAAGAAGTCGTAGTAGTCGACAAACAACAACAACGCTCAAAACCAGAATCACAATAATCTGAAGGATTATACCCGTCAATAAAACTATAATCAGCCTCACAATAATCAGAACAAACCCCACACAAGCCAGGACGAACCCCACCCCCCCGACCCTCACACTCACCCAAACTAAGACAACGCCACCCAGTAATAGAACCATACTCAGCCTCACAACAAACATCACCATCCCAACACAAACCATCCACCTCACCACGCGCCAAACACTCATCACGACACTCATCAAACAAAGACGTAGTAGACGTAGTGGAAGTTGTGGAAGTCGAAGTGGAAGTCGACGACGAAGTAGTCGAAGACACGCAACAACAAGACGGATCCACCCAGTTAGGGCACAACAGTGAACTATCACTAATAGTAAAATCCTCTGGAAAGCAGGGCTCCTCATAAATACAATAACCACTCTCAAAAAACTGATTCAAACACTCGTCGTTACAAGAATCTCCAACTGCAAGTAAAGACGAAAACAGTAGTACAGCCGAGAGTGCGACTAGTTTAGTTTCCACTTCTTCCCCCCAACCAACGGAATTATAAACAAGCTCGCATACTGAAAGTGCGTGTAAACAGTCTCCCCGTTCGGCGGCCAAACCAAAAACTCATTGAAAGTGACAGGATCCGGAGGCTCAGAAAGATCACCACCACCACTACCCAAACACGAATCCAAATCAATCACAATACCAACCAAAGTCGCAACCTGAACCAAAGCAACAACCATCACACCACCCAAAACCGCATTCACCAACAAAGTCTTAGCAGCAGCACGTTTCTCAGGATGCTCAGCATGCAACAACAAGAAAAAAACCGACACCACAATCATCGTAAAAACCACACCAGGAGACAACAAATACAAAATACACAACAAACGCGTAACAACCTCCTTAGAATGCTCAAAAGCATCATCACCCGGAGTCGGAGCCGCAGAAACCAATGACAGCAATAATATGAAGATTAATAGACTCCCCCAAGCTGACCGCATGACTATATATTAGATTGCTATAAAAAAACGGATTTATCATTCAAATTCAATTGTTGCGGGAGGCTTGTTCGTAAGGTCGTATAAAACGCGAGTTACACCCGGAATCTCCCGAGTAATCCTGTCGGCAATCTTTCTCAAAAAAACCCAGTCAGGCTCCTTAATATTCGCAGTCATGGCGTCAATGGAATCAACAACCCTCACCGCGACCATGAAACCATAATCCCTTGAATCGCCCTTAACCCCCGTCGCACGGCCAGGTAATACAACCGGAAAAGCCTGCCACGAAGAAATATGCGCCCCATCAATCTCCTCCCGGACAATTTCCTCAGCGTCACGGACAACCTCCACACGTTCAGGAGATATCTCACCCACCACTCGAACAGCCAACCCCGGACCGGGAAACGGCATTCTCTCACAAATCTCTTTGGGAAGCCCTAAAGCCAGTGCAACTTTACGAACCTCATCCTTGTATAAATCCCGTAAAGGCTCAACAACCTCAAGAGTCATCCCTTCCGGTAAAGTAAGATTATGATGGCTTTTAATTCCACCACCAGTCTCAATCCAATCAGGGGCGATAGTACCCTGAACCAAGACCTTTGCGCTTTCATTTACAGCCTCACGCTCAAAGACTTGGATAAATTTATGACCCATAAACTTGCGCTTTTCCTCAGGATCAGAAACACCCTCAAGCATCTCCATGAACTCCGCACTCGCATCAACCAACCTGAAATTCAATCCGAACTTACCTTTGAAAACCCGCTCAATCTGCTTTCCCTCGTCCTTCCTCATAAAACCGGTGTCGACGAAAACCGAGACAAGGTTGCCGGAAATAGCCTTGTGGACGAGCACTGCGACAACTGATGAATCCACTCCACCAGACAATCCGATAATGGTCTTCTTACCTTCCAACTGTTTCTTCAGTGACCCAACCGACTCCTCAATGAAAGCTTCCGCGTCAAACATCCTCAAGCAAGATTATGTGAAAACGATATTAAAATTGAAATAAATACCCCCGCTGCAGAGCATGGGGGAGTATTCGAATAAAAAATAAAATCTGGAGGGAGATTACGTTAACTGGTTGGGCAGTATGTAGTCTCCGAGTTCTTCTTGTGCTTGTTCGAGCCGGTCTTTTTGTTCCTTGAGTACTTTGTAGAGTATTTCCGGGGTGTCTGGGACTTTTTCCTTGTAGATTACGATTATACGGTCGATTTTCGCGACAAGCTCTGGAACACGGATTGTGAACTGGGTGTTGTAATCCTCTTTCGAGTAGTCTTTCCCAAGGACGTCGTTGAACAAATCTTTAAGGTCCTCGTAGTGGGGTATGAATCCTGTGGGCGTCTTTATTGCTTCTACTTCCCCGCGAACCCTTTTTTCCATCCACTTAACCCAAACCCTCTTATCCTGCATTCCGTTCAAGTAGTTTCCATCATCGCCCTTCAAAAAGTAGTTTACACCAAAAATCAGGGGTGGTTTACTCGCTTTTCCACCAAGGTCAATGTTGACTTGAATGTAACGGCCGATTGGAATTGAGAGGAAGTCTAGATTAGACATTGGATTAAATGTTCTAACACCCTCCTGACCCAAGGTCGCGGCAGTAGTCTCGCTTTCTAGAGTAGCACCCTTAGTGATTACACCGTGCACCCAATCAAAAGCCTGTTCTAGTGGGATTGAAGTGTCGGAATCCCTGCCCCCGTAGATCACGCCCGCTAATTTGACACCGTTTGAATCATTGAGCAATTCATCAGCGTTTTCGAGGGATGATATAGCCACAGTATAACGCGCGTTCTTATGTGAGATTGAGACTTCCTTGTCGTCTGGGCCTTTTTTGCCTGGAGTCCACTCTCCAGAATGGTTTACGCCGGAAACAGGGGGCTTGCGACCGTCTCCGGTCCAACGGGGTGTTCCGTCCTCGTCGAGTACGTTCGAGAAGATGACTTCATTAGGTGTTGTGAGAGTCTTGTAGATTAGGGGGTCACCCTTCTCGTTTACGTCGCCGATTATGCCAAACATCCCTTGCTCAACATTCACGGCACGGAACACTCCATCAATGACCTTAAAATAAGCGATGTCGTCACCCACAATAGTTTCACCAGACATCATCGCAGTAGACGTTTTCCCGCACATGCTGGGGTAGGCGCCTGCAAAATACGTCACCCGATTTCCTAGCCCATGCACTCCCATGATGAACATGTGCTCGCAAAGCCAACCCTCCGTTGAAGCCCTTTGAATCGCCAGTCGCATTGCAAGTTTTTTCGGGCCGATAGTGTTTCCACCATACTGAGTGTTTGCGGAGTAAACCGTGTCGGAAGCAAGGTCTATGTAAACCCTACGTTCATCAATGTTTGCGCAAACAGCGCCGTCAAGCTCGCCGGCACTGTGAACGAACTTTAAAAAATCATCTGATCCACCTAACCGCTTGAACTGCTCGAATCCGGGCCTGAAGAGGAGTGTTCCATTATGCGCTACGTAAGCTGAATCAGTAACCTGGACGCATGAAATGCTGAATTCCGAGTCGACTGGACCCAGGCACAGGAACATGATGTACAACTCTTTTCCTCTGCAAGTCCCTTCCAGAATTTCATGTACTTTCTTAAGTCCTTCCTCACGGTCGAGTGAATTGATGTTTTGACCCAGGTCAACTCCTTGGGGGAGTAGGAGTTTTGTGTTCTCCTTGTCGCGGGCTTGGTCGAAGTAGCCGTCGTAATGGATGGTCTGTCCGGGAAGCTTTAATTGTTTTTCATCCCCGTTTTCAATTGCTTTTAAGCGGATGTATTCGATGTCTTTATCATCGTCTGTGCAGACGAATACGCTTTCAGGTTTTAAGTGTTTGATGTATTTGCTTAGGAATTCATTTAAGTGGGGGTTGGAAATAATTGATATTTTCCCATAATTTTCTTCCCCCAACTTTTCCTCTAGATTGATTTCAGCTGTTTCATTCATTTTTCACCAGTAGGTGTCAGTGATATGTTAATTCAGCAGTAAGTGTTTACGCAATCATTGCGTTTAAGACACCGTCTTGTCCCGGCCTCGACGTCACCTTCACTTTAATGTCTTTTCCATCCGGAGTTTTTACCGATAAAAGTGCGCCCTTAGTTATTATTTTTCGGCGAGTGTAATCCCTGTTAGCAGGGTTTTCCTCCAACCCAATGATTTCGCACACAACCGGATTGCCTTCCAATACGACATTAATGGATTTGCTTGTTACAAGCTTTTCCTTAGAGGCTCCGCCCTTAGAATTAACTTTCTTAATTTTTTTGTCGCCTATTTGCGTTTCAGTGAAAATACCACCACAATGCGCCTTCCGCTTCTTACTTGCCCGAGTTATTTTTCCGTGATACATTTTTTCGTCTCAGTATATAGGAATTTAGGGTATATAAAAGCTAGTTGGGATAACGTATCGCCTTTCCGAACTTCTTGTAGGTGAATGATTTACCCTCTAAAGACAATTTTCTTATGAACTCCAAATCCTCACTATGAGAACCCGTCTTGTGAGATAATATCTCGTCTCCTTCACGCCAAATAAATTCTGCCATCAAACATCACCCCCATGTAGGGAAAAATGCTCCTAAAAAAAAAGTGAAATTATAATTAGGATTTAAAATATAAAAGAAAAGTGAAAACCGTTTTTCGCACAAAAAACCGTTTCCACACAAAAAGTCAAACAGTAACGTGTTTAGGAGGTATTATACAATACATTCTGATTTTTAAAGGTTATTTTTAATGACTAATTGGTGGTTGATTTGTGGAAATCAAAAAGATCGCACTATTTTTGATTCTGGTAGTAGGGATGGTGCTGGTGAATGGATGTATTGATAATGTAACAACAACCACATCTTCCACAACTTACCGCAGTTATGGTCTACGTGAGAGTACAGAATGTGCTGGATGTCTATTCATTAGCTCGAATTACCGCCCACATAAACTAAAAAACTTTGTCAACTTTGATACTCTGAGTGAAAGAGCTAAAGGGATGAACTATATTGTTTCCTTACATGATTATCCACCATCAAGAGAAGTAAATCAAACAAGCTTTAAGCGTGTTATTGAGATAAAAAAGAATATTGAAAACTATACAGCTCAGATCATATTATCTGAGATATCCCATCCAAACGAGACGAGAGTACAGTCTGTCGATAGAGTGTACTTTGGTGTGACCTGTGACTTCAAATTTGCCAGACCAAGAATGATTGAAGTCTTGGATGAACTAGGTGTGTGGATTCAGGGTTATCCTCCTCACTACACGGGGTTGCCCGATGATCAGAACGAGGTGGTAGATTGTACACTAGGTATTTACTAATTTGGAGGTAAGAGAATATGAAAAATAAATATCCGCGGCCTGAAGGCCGCGGTATTTTATGTTAGTTAGGCGTATTGGATTATTCGGGTTTGTCTTGAATCCAAATCCTCTATTTCGC